>DASWTI010000079.1:0-18353 GCA_036402215.1 Pseudonocardiaceae bacterium | reverse complement strand
TCCGCGGTCGGCCGGTCCCGCCGCCGCTCCTGGTCCGGCGCCGGCAACGACGACCGTGACCCGCAGCCGCTCGGCCGCCTCGCCTCCCGGGTGGCCGCCGACCGGGGCTGGGCGCGGCACCTCTCCGGCGGCACGGTCTTCGGCCGCTGGGCCGAGCTGGTCGGCCCGGACATCGCCGAGCACGCCACCCCGGTCTCACTGCGCGACGGCGAGCTCACCGTGCAGGCCGAGTCGACGGCCTGGGCGACCCAGCTCCGGCTGCTGCAGCGCGACCTGCTGGCCCGGATCGCGGCCGGCGCCGGCCGCGGCGTGGTGACCCGGCTGCGCATCCACGGCCCCACCGCGCCGAGCTGGCGTTACGGCAACCGTCACGTCCCCGGCCGCGGCCCCCGCGACACCTACGGCTGAGCACGCGCCCGCCACGCGGGAGGACGCCGCCCGCACGGCGCCGTGGGCAGTGCCCCCCGCAGGCCCCGGCGGCGTCCCCGGAAAGCGCCCGACGGCGCCGCAGATGCGCCGAAACGCGATGTTCGGCCACCGCGACCTGTCCCGGCGTGATTTCGTGGCCCAGTGGGCGCGTCAGGGGTGTCCTTTGCGCCCTTCCGGTCGCCTGGACCGGTACCATGGAAGGGAACCACGAGAGCGGCGCCCCCGGCGCCCGTGGCGCGCGCCGCCGTGGAGATTCTTTCTGCTGAGGAGACACCAGGCCTGTGGCTGCCAAGAAGAACGACTACAGCGCATCGTCGATCACCGTTCTCGAGGGCCTGGAGGCGGTCCGCAAGCGCCCCGGCATGTACATCGGCTCGACCGGTGAGCGCGGTCTGCACCACCTCATCCAGGAGGTCGTGGACAACGCGGTCGACGAGGCCATGGCCGGGTTCGCGACTCGCGTCGAGGTGACCCTGATGGCCGACGGCGGCGTCCGGGTCGACGACGACGGCCGTGGCATCCCGGTCGACATGCATCCCGTGGAGAAGCGGCCGGCCGTCGAGGTCGTGCTCACGACGCTGCACGCCGGCGGCAAGTTCGACGGCGACTCCTACGCGGTCTCCGGCGGCCTGCACGGCGTCGGCGTCTCCGTGGTGAACGCGCTGTCCACCCAGCTCGACGTGGAGATCCACAAGAACGGCACCGTCTACCGGCAGCACTACGAGAACTCCAAGCCCGGCCCGCTGCGCAAGGGCGAGTCCACCAAGCGCACCGGCACGATCGTCACCTTCTGGGCGGACGGTTCGATCTTCGAGACCCTCGAGTACAACGCCGAGACGATCGCCCGCCGCCTGCAGGAGATGGCGTTCCTCAACAAGGGCCTGACGATGATCCTGCGCGACCAGCGCAACGGCGACGCCAACGGCGCCTCCGAGGAGGAGACCGGCCGGGTCAAGGAGCGCGTCTTCTGCTACCCCGGCGGCCTGGAGGACTTCGTCAAGCACATCAACGGCACCAAGGAGGCGATCCACAAGAAGGTCGTCGCCTTCGGCGCCAAGGGCGACGGCCTCGAGGTGGAGGTCGCCATGCAGTGGAACTCCACCTACGCCGAGTCGGTGTACACGTTCGCCAACACGATCAACACCCACGAGGGCGGCACCCACGAGGAGGGCTTCCGCTCCGCGCTCACCCGCGTCGTCAACGACTACGCGCGGGAGAAGAAGATCCTCAAGGAGAAGGACGCCAACCTCACCGGTGAGGACGTCCGCGAGGGCCTCGCGGCGATCGTGAGCGTCAAGCTCAAGGAGCCGCAGTTCGAGGGCCAGACCAAGACCAAGCTGGGCAACACCGACGCCAAGTCGTTCGTGCAGAAGACCTGCAACGAGTGGCTGGCCGACTGGTTCGAGCGCAACCCCGCCGAGACCAAGGTGATCATCAACAAGGCGGTGTCCAGCGCGCAGGCGCGGATGGCCGCCCGCAAGGCCAAGGACCTGGTGCGCCGCAAGAGCGCGCTGGAGATCGGCGGCCTGCCAGGCAAGCTCAAGGACTGCCGCTCCACCAACCCTTCCGAGTGCGAGCTGTACATCGTGGAGGGTGACTCGGCCGGTGGCTCCGCCAAGGAGGGCCGCGAGTCCGAGTTCCAGGCGATCCTGCCGATCCGCGGCAAGATCATCAACGTGGAGAAGGCGCGCATCGACCGGGTGCTGCGCAACACCGAGGTGCAGAGCCTGATCACCGCGCTGGGCACCGGCATCCACGACGAGTTCGACGTGGGCAAGCTGCGCTACCACAAGATCGTGCTGATGGCCGACGCCGACGTGGACGGCCAGCACATCCGCACGCTGCTGCTCACGCTGCTGTTCCGGTTCATGCGCCCGCTCATCGAGTACGGCCACGTGTTCCTCGCGCAGCCGCCGCTGTACAAGATCAAGTGGCCGCGCGCCGAGGCGGAGTACGCCTACACCGACCGGGAGAAGGAGGCGCTCATCCAGGCCGGCATCGCGGCCGGGCGCAAGCTCCCCAAGGACGACGGCATCCAGCGCTACAAGGGTCTCGGCGAGATGAACGCCGAGGAGCTGTGGGAGACCACCATGGATCCGGCCAACCGGCTGCTCCTGCAGGTCACCATGGACGACGCCGCGCAGGCCGACCAGCTGTTCTCCGTCCTGATGGGCGAGGACGTGGAGGCCAGGCGCAGCTTCATCACCCGAAACGCGAAGGACGTGCGGTTCCTCGACGTGTAGCGTCGGCCGCCACGACGAGGACCGGGAGGAGGTGAACGCGATGTCGACCCCGCTGCCGCGTTCCCTCCCCGTCCCGAGCACGGGATAGGGAACGCGAACCCTTCCGAGGAGATCGCGTGTCCGACCCGACCTACCGTCCGCTGCGCGCGGGCGAGCACCACCGCTACGAGTCCTACGGCCCGCCGCCCGCCTCCGGGGTGGGCGTGCGGAGCCGCTCCTTCGCCCAGTGCGTCGGCGAGGGCGAGTACCCGCCCGGGTGGGTGTGGATCGCCGAGCGGGACGGCGCCGTCGTCGCCCGCGCCGCCTTCTGGGCCCCGCCCGGCCACGAGCACCCGCACACCCTCGACTTCTTCGACCCGCCGGCGCACGGCGACGACCGGGTCGAGGTGGGGGCCGCGCTGCTGCGCGCCGCGTACGCCGCGCTGGTGCCGCCGGACTACCGGGGCGCGCTCGGCAACGACCGCCCCGACTACCACCTGCTGCTGCCCACCGACTGGCGCGAGCGCCCGGACGCCCTGGCCGACGCCGAGCTGCGGCTCGCCGCCGCCGAGGCCGCCGGCCTGGAGTTCTTCGTGGAACGGCTGAGCCTGCGCTGGACGCCGGAGCGCGGGCTGCCACCGCGGCCGGGGCGGCTGCGGATGACGCCGGTGGCCCCGGCCGACGACGCGACGGCCGTGGACCTGCTGGCCCGGCTGTGCGCGGCGAGCCTCGACGCCTACGCGCTGCGCGACGTGCGGCGGTACGGGCTGCGCGACGCCGCGGTGCGCACGCTCGCCGACACCGAGGAGTACGGCGACCGACGCTGGTGGCGCATCGGCCGCCTGCCGGACGGCGAGCCCGTCGGCATCGTGCTGCCGGTGCGCGTGACGCACTTCGCCACGCACGCCTACGTCGGCGTGGTGCCCGAGCACCGTGGCCACCGCTACTCCGAGGACCTGGTGATCGAGGGGCTGCACCTGTTCACCGAGGCCGGCGAGACGCTCGTGCAGGACGCCACCGACGTGGCGAACACGCCGATGGCCGCGGCGTTCGACCGCATCGGCTACGAGCTCACCGGCCGCCGGATCGTCATGCTGTGACCGGGACCGGTCCTCGTCCCGGCCGCCCGCGTGCTCAGCGGACCGGGGCGGGGACCGGCTCGGGCGCCGGTTCCGGCAGCACCGCGGCGAACTCCGCGGCCGCCTCCGGGTGCCGGTTCCACCAGCGGCGGAACGTCGGCCGGGTCTCGATCAGCGTGATGTAGCCGAGCACGGCGCAGCGGAACGCCTCGTCGGCCCAGCGCACGTGCCGGCCCTCGGCGTGCCACACCAGCGCGATCCGCTGGGTGAGCGGGGTGCCGCTGAGCGTGCGGATGATCACCCCGTTGCCCTCGGTGGCCACCGCGCTGGCCAGGCACACCGCGCCGCGCTCCACCAGGTTGCGCGCGGTGAGGCCGTCGGACACCTGGTGGCGGATCTTCGGCGTGAAGCCGGCCGCGCCGCAGGCCCGGATGAACGCGAGTTGCTCCGCGCTGGCGTGCAGCGGCGGCGCCACCCAGTCCTCGTCGGCCAGGTCGGCGAGCTGGATCTCGTCGCGGTCGGCGAGCCGGTGGCCCTCGGGCAGACCGACGAACTCCGGCTCCACCAGCAGCAGCCGGGAGCGCAGCTTGGGCGGCAGCTGCGGCGACAGGCCGGGCGCGCTCTCCAGCATCAGGAAGTCCAGCTCGTGCTCGGCCACCTTGTGCACCAGGGCCTCGGTGTTGATCGACACCTCGATCGGCACGTCGGTCGCGGAGCGCGAGGTGGCGATCTGTGCCGCCCAGGCCGGCAGCCGCGGCCCCGGCGGCCCGCCGATGCGCACCACGTCCACCGTGCTCGACCGCAGCCGCTGCGCCACCCCCTCGGCCAGCCGGTCGGCCTCGCCCAGCACCACCCGGCCGGCGCGCACCACGTACGTGCCCAGCTCGGTCAGCCGGACCCCGTCGTTGCCGCGGTGGAACAGGTCGCCGCCGAGCCGCCGCTCGATGCGCTGCAGCTGTGCGGTCAGCGCCGGCTGCGACACCCCGAGCTGGGTCGCGGCCCGCGACAGGCTGCCGGCCTCGGCCACGACGCAGATCACCCTCAGGTGTCGTAGCTCGAGTTCACGCACACCCGAGTCTGTGCCTGATCAATCGCTCTAAGCAACCGGCCGTCGGTATGACGGGTAGGACGCGGCGCCGGCCGACGGAGGGGCCGGCCGGCGCCGCGTGCACCCCCCGCCGGTGCAGGGTTTCCGGCGGGGCCAGGGAGAAAGCCTCTGCACAGCGTCCGGCCGGGTGGGCCATCACACACATCCCTCTTGCACATAACAAACACGTAACGTGGCGCCCGGGGCACGCTTCGTGACCGGGCGGGCGGCCCGGCGAGGTGTCGTGATCGGCCGCACGTGACACAGTGGTGCCGACGGGCCGTTCGCGCGGCCCGCTCGGCGCTGACGGCGTGCGTCCAGGCGAGCGCGCCCCACCAGGACCGATAAACTTGGGCGTTGCTCGCCGCCCGTCGGCCGGGCGCCCCGGTCCGGTGATCGCGGGGCGAGCGTGGAAGGGACTTTCGAGGCTGTGACCGAGACCATCTTGCCGCCGGGCGGCGACCGTATCGAGCCGGTCGACATCCAGCAGGAGATGCAGCGTTCCTACATCGACTACGCCATGAGCGTCATCGTCGGCCGCGCGCTGCCCGACGTGCGGGACGGCCTGAAGCCGGTGCACCGCCGCGTCCTGTACTCGATGTACGACTCCGGCTTCCGGCCGGACCGCGGGTACGTGAAGTGCTCCCGCGTCGTGGGCGACGTGATGGGCAACTACCACCCGCACGGCGACGGTGCCATCTACGACACCCTGGTGCGCCTCGCGCAGCCGTGGGCGCTGCGCCACCCGCTCATCGACGGCCAGGGCAACTTCGGCTCGCCGGGCAACGACCCGGCCGCCGCCATGCGGTACACGGAGTGCCGGCTCACCCCGTTGGCCATGGAGATGCTGGCCGACATCACCGAGGACACCGTCGACTTCGGGCCCAACTACGACGGGCGCACCGAGGAACCACGCATCCTCCCGTCGCGCATCCCGAACCTGCTGGTCAACGGCGGCACCGGCATCGCGGTCGGCATGGCCACGAACATCCCCCCGCACAACCTGCGCGAGGTCGCGTCCGGCGTGGTGTGGGCGCTGGAGAACCCCGAGGCCACCGAGGACGAGCTGCTCACCGCGCTGCTGCAGCGCATCAAGGGCCCGGACTTCCCGACCCACGGCCTGATCGTCGGCAACTCCGGCATCGAGGAGGCCTACCGCACGGGCCGTGGCTCGATCCGGATGCGGGCCGTCGTCGAGATCGACGAGGACACCAAGGGCCGCACCATCCTGGTGGTCACCGAGCTGCCGTACCAGACCAACCCGGACACCCTGATCGAGAACATCGCCGGCCTGGTGCGCGACGCCAAGATCAGCGGCATCGCGAACATCGCGGACGAGTCGAACAAGCGCCGCGGCATGCGGATCGTGGTCACGCTCAAGCGCGACGCGGTCGCCAAGGTCGTGCTGAACAACCTGTACAAGCACACCCAGCTGCAGAACAACTTCGGCGTCAACATGCTGGCGCTGGTCGACGGCGTGCCCCGCACGCTGCGGCTGGACCAGGTCGTCCGGTACTACGTGCGGCACCAGCTCGAGGTCATCCTCCGCCGCACCAAGTACCGGCTGCGCAAGGCCGAGGAGCGCGCGCACATCCTGCGCGGCCTGGTGAAGGCGCTCGACGCGCTGGACGAGGTCATCGCCCTCATCCGCCGCTCCCAGACGGTGGACGTCGCGCGCGCCGGCCTGATCGAGCTGCTCGACATCGACGAGCTGCAGGCCAACGCGATCCTGGAGATGCAGCTGCGGCGGCTGGCCGCACTGGAGCGCCAGAAGATCATCGACGAGCTGGCCGTCATCGAGGCGGAGATCGCCGACCTCAAGGACATCATCGCCAACGAGACCCGCCAGCGCGGCATCGTGCGCGACGAGCTGATGGCGATCGTGGACAAGCACGGCGAGGACCGGCGCACCCGGATCGTGCCGTTCGACGGCGACGTGTCCATGGAGGACCTGATCGCCGTCGAGGACGTGGTCGTCACGATCACCCGCACCGGCTACGCCAAGCGCACCAAGACCGACCTGTACCGGGCGCAGAAGCGCGGCGGCAAGGGCGTGCAGGGTGCCGCGCTCAAGCAGGACGACATCGTGGCGCACTTCTTCGTGTGCTCCACGCACGACTGGATCCTGTTCTTCACCAACAAGGGCCGGGTCTACCGCGCCAAGGCGTACGAGCTGCCCGAGGCGAACCGCAACGCCCGCGGCCAGCACGTGGCGAACCTGCTGGCGTTCCAGCCCGACGAGCACATCGCCCAGGTCATCCAGATCTCCGACTACGAGGTCGCCCCGTACCTGGTGCTCGCCACCCGCAACGGCCTGGTCAAGAAGACCCGGCTCACCGAGTTCGACTCCAACCGCTCCGGCGGCCTGATCGCGGTGAACCTGCGCGAGGAGGACGAGCTGGTCGGCGCCGTGCTGTGCAGCGGCGAGGACGACCTGCTGCTGGTGTCGGCCAACGGCCAGTCCATCCGGTTCAGCGCCACCGACGACGCGCTGCGGCCGATGGGCCGGGCCACCTCGGGCGTGCTCGGCATGCGGTTCAACGCCGGCGACGAGCTGCTGTCCATCGGCGTCGTCCAGGACGGCAAGTTCGTGCTGGTCGCCACCGACGGCGGCTACGCCAAGCGCACCCCGATCGCCGACTACCCGGTGCAGGGTCGCGGCGGCAAGGGAGTGCTCACCGTTCAGTACGACCGCAGGCGTGGCAGGCTGGTGGGTGCGCTCATCGTCGACATCGACGACGAGCTGTACGCCATCACCTCGGCCGGCGGGGTGATTCGTACCGACGCCAAGCAGGTCCGCAAGGCCGGTCGGCAGACGAAGGGGGTGCGCCTGATGAACCTCGGCGAGAGCGCCTCCCTGCTCGCGGTCGCCCGCAATGCGGAGCGCGAGCCCACCGACCAGGATGAGAACGGGACGGGCGGCGCCAGCACCTGACGAGAGGTCAGCACGTGAGCGAGCGAACCAACGGGCCCGGTGGCCAGCGGGGTTCCGACCAGGCCGACGCCGAGCGCGCGCCGGGCGACGAGACCACGAGCATCTTCGCCGACACCCGCGGTGGGGACACCACGGTCGGCACCGGGGTACCCGTCGGTTCGGCCGCACCACCCTGGCAACGGGGCGGGGCCGGCTCGGCCAACTCCGGGCGGCCCACGGGTGATCCGTCGTACGCGCCGCCGCTCAACGGCTCCTCGCCGGGTTCGTCCGGCTCGCCGGGTTCCTCCGGCTCGTCCGGTGGCTCGTCGGATGCTCCGGGGGGCGGCTCCGGGGGCTCCGGCTCGGGCGGCGGGTTCTTCGGTGGTTCCAGTGGTACGGGCAGCCCGAACGCGGGGCGCCCGGGTGGTTCGTCCGGTTCCTCCGGCGCGGCCGGGGGTTCCGGTCCGGCCGGCTCGGGTGGCCCGGGTGGTTCCGGTTCGGCCGGTTCCGGTGGTTCGGCCGGTTCGTCGTCCGGTCCCGGTTCGTCCGGGGGTGCATCGTCCGGTGGCCCGGGTGGTCCGGGTGCCGGCTCCAGTGGCGGGGGTGGCTCCATCTTCGGTTCAGGCGGTCCCGGTGGCTCCGGCCCCGGTGGCTCGACGGGCTTCGCGCCCGGCTCCGGCGGTCCGGGTCCGTCGGGCGGCTCCGGCCCGTCCTACGGCGGTCCCGGTGGCCCGGGCGGTTCCGGCGGTTCCGGCCCCGGTGGCTCGGGTCCGGCGTTCGGCTCGTCCCAGGGCGGACCCGGCGCGGGGGCGATCGGCTTCGGTCCCGGCATCGGTGGCGGCCCCGGCGGTCCGGGCTCCGGTGGCGGTCCGGGCGGCCACGGTTCCGGTGGTCCGGGTTCCGCCTCCGGCGGGAACAGTTACGGCTCCGGTGGCGGCCTCGGCGGCCCGCCCGGCGGCTATGGCTCCGGCTCGCCGGGTTCCGGCCAGGGATCGCCGCCCAACCCGTTCCTGACGCCCTCGAAGTCCGGCTCCGACCAGCAGGGCACCCAGGTGATGTCCGGCGGCCAGGGCTCCGGTCAGGGCCTCGGCCGGGGGCTCGGCGCCGGCCTGGCCACCGCACAGCGTCAGCAGCCCCAGCGCCCGTCGGCGCGCCCCGGCGGACTGCGCGGTCGCGGCGGGTCCCGGGCCCCGCGCAAGGCCAGCCTCCAGATCCGCCGCGTCGACCCGTGGTCGGTGCTCAAGCTCTCGCTGGTGCTGTCCGTGGCCATGTTCCTGATGTGGCTCGTCGCCGTCGGCGTGCTCTACGGCGTGCTCGACGGCATGGGCGTGTGGGACAAGCTGAACGGCGCGTACTCCGACCTGGCCTCGGTCAACGAGAGCGGCGGTGGCGGCGAGCAACTCATCAGCGCCGGCCGCGTCTTCGGTGTCTCCGCCGTCGTGGGCGCCGTGAACATCGTGCTGTTCACGGCGTTCGCCACCGTGTCCGCGTTCGTCTACAACGTCTCCGCGGACCTGGCCGGCGGCGTCGAGATCACGCTGTCCGAGCGCGACTGAGCCGGCTTCCGTTCGGTACGACGCCGGGTCCGCAGCACGCGGGCCCGGCGTTTCGTCGTTCCCGGCTCGCTGCCGGCTGTGTTCACCGGCAGTGGTGCTCGCTGCCGGCTGTGTTCACCGGCAGCGGTGCTCGGCCGCGCGATGGGCGATGGCCTGCACCGCCTCGATGAACCGCCGTCCGACGCGGCGGTCGAGCTCGCGCTGCAGCTGCGTCAGCTCCGCCGCCAGGTACGGGTCCTGCCGTGCCACCGCGTCGATCTCGATGCCCAGCAGCCGCTGTCGCGCCAGGTCCCCCGGCGCGTCCTCCACCGCCTCCACCGCGCGCCGCCCCACCCGCTGCGCCACCGCCCGCGCCAACCGGTCGAACAACCCGTTCGCCGTCGCATCGAACACCCGCCCGGACGCCCGGCTGGCCCCCACCGCCAGGTATCCCGCCAGCACCGCCCCGTCGATCATGCCCCGCACCTTTGTCCTCGCGCCGCTCCCCAGCACACCGAGCGGCCGGCCGTCCCGCTGGATACAACGAGTCACCCGCCCCGAAGGCGCGCGCCGCTCTCCGCGCGCTCGCGCGCCGTCGGCGCGGCCTCCCGCGCCCCTGGTTCCCGCGCCTCCCGCGTCCTCCCCACGGACCGGGATCCGAGTTGGGCGGCCCCGGGCCCGTGCGGTAGCCTCTGCGCCGCACGGCAAGCACGGGCCTATAGCTCAGTCGGTTAGAGCGCATCGCTGATAACGATGAGGTCGGTGGTTCAAGTCCACCTAGGCCCACCAGCCGTGAACGGCCCGTCCCCTCGCGCAGGGAGCGGGCCGTTTCGCTGTCCCCGTCCGGGGGCGCCGGCTCGGCGCACCCCTCATCGGCCGCCGCGTCGCCGGCGGCCGGGTCGCACCTCGCCCGGCCGGACCCGGCGGCGGTCCCCCGGGCGGTGATTCCTTCGAACGTACGTTCGACCAGCGGCGTGCGGCAGGGTATGATGGACGGGTAGGGAGAGGTCTGTCGTCGCAGGTCAGAGGGGGTCTGTCCAGTGTCCAGCGTGAACGTCGGGCTGCCGGTCTTCATGGACTACGCGAACGCGCACGGGTTCGGCCGGATGTCGCTCGTGCGCCGGCAGCGGCGGCGCATCCAGGACCCGAGCCGCCCCGCCTTCATCTACTACGGCGCGGCCATCGGCGCGCTGTCCCGGGCGTTCGCCTCGACCGACCCCGAGGCCGACCTGGACCTCATGGTGGACCGCGCGATGCCCACCCAGGAACGGCACTACGCCGAGCTGCGCGACGGCATGCTGGAGTTCCTGGGACGCAAGCGGATCAGCCGGGTGCCGGTGGCCCGCGGCGTCTGGGAGACCGACGACCTGCGGGTGACGGTGCGGCAGCACGTGGGCGTGCGGCTGCGCAACGGACAGCAGCACGTCGTGCTCCTGTACCTCAAGGA
Source organism: Pseudonocardiaceae bacterium (assembly GCA_036402215.1). Lineage (GTDB taxonomy): Bacteria > Actinomycetota > Actinomycetes > Mycobacteriales > Pseudonocardiaceae > DASXTS01. The sequence goes on along the minus strand of DASWTI010000079.1, from coordinate 7,640 downwards.
GCCGCCGCTGAGCCAGGGTGCGGCGGACGCGGCCCTGCGCATCATGGAGTCGGTGACGTCCACGCTGCTGCCCGACGCCACCCCGCGTGTCCTGGACGTCCGCCGCGGCCGGCTGATGGCCCTGCGCGCCAACGCCAGCCGGCCCCAGCTCGACGGCTGGCTACGCGGCGAGGCGGCCGGCTATGTCGCCCACTGGGAGGCCGCCGCGGCCTGACCTCTCCCGTGCCCGGGGCACGCTCCTTTCCGGTGCCGGGGCGTTCCGGTGCTGCCGCTGCCGCTGCCGGCGGTCGGCGGTCGGCGGGTGTGCGGGTGGAGGGCGATGGGGCGGATTCCCGCGGTGAGACGGCCCGGGCAGACTTGCCGGTCATGACCGCGCCGGAGCTGGCAGAGATCGTCGCCGGGGTGTACGCCTACGTGCAGCCCGACGGTAGCTGGATGATCAACAACACCGGGCTGATCACCGGCTCCGACGGGCAGTACGTGCTGGTGGACACGACGTCCACGGAGCGGCGGAACCGGGAGCTGCTGGCCGCCGTGGAGCGGGTGAGCGCGGCGGCGCCCCGGGCGCTGGTGAACACCCATCATCACGGCGACCACACGTACGGCAACTGGCTGATGCCGCCCGGCACGCCGATCGTCGGCCACGTGCTGTGCCGTGAGGACGTGCTGAACGCGGGGCTGATCGCCTCCCAGCTGCTGCCCGGCCCGGACTACGGACGCATCGAGCTCCGGCCTCCGGACACGACGTTCACCGACTCCATGACCATGCACCTCGCCGACCGGACCGTCGAGCTGCTGCACGTCGGACCGGCTCATACGCGCAGCGACGTGCTGGTCTGGTTGCCGGCCGAGCGCACCGTGTTCACCGGCGACGTCGGGTTCGCGGGCGGGCAGCCGTTCCTCATCGAGGGCAGCGTGCTCGGGTACCCGCGCGCCCTGGAGGCCGTCCGCGCGCTCGGGCCGGAGGTGCTGGTCCCCGGCCATGGTCCGGTGCGCCGCGGCGAGGAGGTGAGCCGGCTGCTCGACGATCTCACCTCCTACGCCGCGTTCGTCACCGAGCTGGCCGGCGAGGGTCTGCGCGCGGGCCACCCGCCGCTGGAGGCGGTGCGCGCCGCGGGCGACCACCCGTTCGCCGCCTGGCAGGAGTCCGAGCGCCTGGTGGCCAACCTGCACCGCGCCTACGCCGAACTCGACCCCGAGCGCTCCTTCGACATCACCGTCGCCTGGACCGACATGCTCACCGTGCACGGCGGCCCCATCCACTGCCGCGCCTGACCCGCCCGGCGGTGACCCCGGACGCGGCCGCCGAACGGAGGCGCGGGCAGCGGGTGCCGGGTCAGTCCGAGTCGGGGCAGCGGGCGCAGGGGCCGGCGGGGTTGCCGCAGCGGGAGCGGATGTCCTCGATGACGGCGGTCTTGGCGTCCGCGTAGTTCTGGATGTGCTTCCACACCCGGGCGGCGAGCTCGCGCTTGGTGCGCTCGTAGAGCTCACGGTCCTCCGGGTGCGCGATCAGCCAGTCGCGGAACAGGAAGTACCGCTCCCGCTCCACGCATCCCTGCTGGTAGACGTGCAGGTTGACGCTCTCGTCGTCGCCGTCCTCGAGGCGCTTGCGGAACGCGCGGTGCTCGTGCCAGTGCGGCTCGCGGATGTTCAGCACGAAGCCGGCCGCCTCCAACGGAGGCACGTAGGCGTCCTCGTCGGTGGTGTCGGCCACCACCAGGCACATGTCGATGATCGGCTTGGCGGCGATGCCGGGGATCGACGTGGAGCCGACGTGGTCGAGCGTCAGCACCGCGTCGCCCAGGGCCTCGCGCACCAGCCGCGCCTGGCGCTCGAACCGCGCCGGCCACGTGGGGTCGTACTCGTCCAGGTGCACCGTGGTGTTCAGCATCCGCGGCGCGCCGACCGTGTAGGCCTCGATCTCCTCGTCGGTGCTCGCCGCGGTCCGTTCCCTCGGGGTCATCCGTGACCGTCCCTTCCTGAAGGCAGTCGGCCAGGATAACGCCCGAGGTCACGAACCCCCACCGAGTTCGCCGGAGGCTCAGATCCCGCGGCAGTTCACGAACGCGCCGTCGCGGTAGCCGGCCCAGAGCATCGCGTGCCGCAGCTGCGGGTCGTACCAGCCGTCCACGGTCTGCTTGTGGAACGCCTGCACGTTGGCCACGGCCCAGCGGGTGACCGGCCCGTAGACGCCGTCCTCGGCGAGCCCCTGGCCGTAGCAGACGTTGAGCGTGCGCTGCAGCGCCTTCACGCCGCCGCCACGGACGCCCTCGACCATGCCGCAGTAGGTGTTGCCGCTGCCGTTCGTGGTGGTCGGCAGGTGGCGCACGACCGGCGGCAGGGTGCCGGCGGCGACGAAACGGGACTCCCCGTAGCACTGCGGCCCGGCGAGGGCCTGCGGCGCGGCCACCGTGGTCGCGGCGACGCCGCCCAGCAGCAGGGTGGTGATGGTGAGCAGTCGAGCGAGACGCATGACGACGTGTCCTTCCGATCGGCCGGCGACCGCCCGTCCCGGCGGCCCGCGCCCGGCTCCGCCACTGCGTCGCCGGGACGTCACACCGACGCCGCCGGCGCCCCGCGGCGCCTCGCCGTGCCCGCGCTGTCCTTGATTCGTAAGGACTCCGGCCGTCGCCGGCGCCCGGCGAAACCCGGTTGGGCGCGGCAGCGGCGACGGCGACGATGGGCCGGATGAGCCGGATCAGGATGCACGCCGACGAGATCTGGACCGATGTGCCGCTGGTGCGGCGGCTGCTCGCGGGGCAGTTCCCGCGCTGGGCCGGGTTGCCGGTCACGCCGGTCGAGTCGTACGGGACCGACCACGACATCTACCGGCTCGGCGACCGGCTGGTGGCCCGGCTGCCGCGAATCGGCTGGGCCACCCGGCAGGCGGCGACCGAGGCCACGTGGCTGCCGAGGCTCGCGCCGCACCTGCCCCTGGCGGTGCCCACGCCGCTGGCCATGGGGCACCCGGCCGAGGGCTACCCGTTCCAGTGGTCGGTCTGCACCTGGCTACCCGGCGTCAATGCCAACGGCTCCCTTGCCGGCCTGGAGCGCGCCGCCACCGACCTGGCCGCGTTCATCACCGCGTTGCGTCGCATCGACCCGGCCGGCGCGCATCCCCGCCGCCCGGGCGCCCGCGGCGCGCCGCTCGCCGAGAACGACGCCGTCCTCCGGCGTTCCGTCGACGCCCTCGGCGACCGCATCGACGGCGCCGCCGCCCTGCTCTCCTGGCAGGAGTCGCTGGACGCGCCGGCCTGGCCCGGCCCCGAGGTGTGGGTGCACGGCGACCTGCTCCCCGGCAACCTCCTCGTGGTCGACGGCCGGCTCGCCGCCGTCATCGACTTCGGCGGCCTCAACGTCGGCGACCCCGCTTGTGACCTGCAACCCGCGTGGAACGTCTTCGACGGCGCCTCCCGCGCCCGGTTCCGCGCCGAGCTCGCGGTCGACGACCCGTCCTGGTTGCGCGGCCGCGGCTGGGCCCTCTACCAGGCGGTGACCGCGCTCGCCTACTACTGGGACACCAACCCAGGGATGGTCCGCCAGGCGTCCCGTGCGCTCACCCAGATCCTGCACACCGACTGATCGCGCACTCCGCGCCCGCCCCCCGCCTCCTCCGCACGCCGCCGTCGCCCACGGTGCCGCGTCGCCGTCACCCCTCTGCGCCGCGCCGCCGTCGGCCGCCGTGCCGCGCTGTCATCGGCCGCCGTGCCGCGCCGCCGTCGGCCGCCGTTCGGCCCAGCGGCCTGCGGTACCCTCGCTGGCGACACGTCAGTCCGCTCCACTCGCCCCAGGAGGCGACACCACCGTGATGAAGAAGCTCATCGCCCTCGCCGTCGTCGCCGGCGCCGCGCTGTTCTTCCTGCGCCGCCAGCGCTCGTCCAAGGCCGAGGCCGACCTCTGGCGCGAGGCCACCGCCCCCGAGTCCTGATCACCCTCCGGCTCCCGCCCGACGGGCGCCGCACGGGGACGTAGCTCAACTGGCAGAGCACCGCCTTTGCAAGGCGGGGGTTGTGGGTTCAAGTCCCATCGTCTCCACCATCCTGACCAGCGAACACGCGCCCTTCATGATCGACATCCCACCCGGCGTGCCCGTCGCGTGCCCCACGCGGTCCGGCTGCGGGCGGGTGTTCAGTACCAGTAGGGCGCCTGCGGGGTGTAGGGCTCCTCGAGCGCCTGGAGTTCGTCCGCGGTGAGGGTGAGGTCGAGCGCGGTGACCGCGTCGGCGAGGTGGTGCGGCTTGGTGGCGCCGACGATCGGTGCGGAGACGACCGGCTTGGACAGCACCCAGGCCATGGCCACCTGTGCCATCGGAACGCCGCGGGCCTCGGCGACGCGCTGCACCGCGTCGACGACGGGGCGGTCGACGTCGAGGTCGAAGGTTCGGGCGACGGCGTCCTGGCCGGAGCGTTCGGTCTGCTCGCCCCACGGCCGGGTCAGTCGCCCTTTGCCCAGCGGTGAATAGGGGATGCACCCGACGCCCTGATCGGCGCACATCGGGAGCATCTCCCGCTCCTCCTCGCGCTTGATCAGGTTGTACTGGTCCTGCATGGCGACGAACGGAGTCCAGCCGTGCAGGCGGGCGGCGTGCTGGAGCTTGGCGAACTGCCAGGCGAACATGGACGACGCGCCGAGGTAGCGGGCCTTGCCGGCCCTGACCACGTCGTGCAGGGCCTCCATGGTTTCCTCCACCGGCGTGTCCGGGTCGAACCGGTGGATGAGGTACAGGTCGATGTGGTCGGTGCCCAGCCGGCTCAGCGAGGCGTTCACCTGTTCCAGGATCGCCTTGCGGGACAGGCCCTGGCCGCCGGGGCCGTCGTGCATGCGCCCGGACACCTTGGTGCACAGCACGATGTCCTCCCGCCGGGAGTACCTCCGCACGGCGCGCCCGACGAACTCCTCGGAGCTGCCGAGCTGGTAGACGTTGGCGGTGTCCCACAAGGTGATGCCGAGTTCGACCGCCTGGCGGAAGAACGGCTGCGAGGACTCCTCGTCCAGCGACCAGGTGTTGAACCCGCGGGAGCTGTCTCCGTAGCTCATGCAGCCCAGGGCGATCCGGCTGACCCTCAGGCCGGTGCGCCCCAGCCGGGTGTACTCCATGCCGATCCTTCGTGTCGAGAGTCCGCTGCCGGCCGGAGCGACCGGACCCACATGACACCAGCATGGCACCCTGACCGCACGCCGGTGAACGGCCGCGCCGGGGCCTCCGGCGCTCCCGGAAAAGCCACGAATGCGGCGGCGACCGGGCCGAGGATTGACAAGGGGTGGACAATGAAAATTCGGCGTGTCCTCCATTATCCAAATGGGGAACCGCCGAACCTAAACTCAGGTTAGCCGCTGTGAGGGGTATGTGTCAACTCAGGAGTACGACGAGGAATTGCGGTCCGAGCGGAGCTACGTGGCCGGGCTCTACACGCGGCTCGACGCCGAGCGGGCGCGGGCGACCGGCGAGTACACCGCCGCGCTGCGGGGCAACGGCGGGACACCCGTGGAGCGGGACGTCCAGGTGCGGGCGTCGGCCAGGGAGGTGAAGCGGCTGGACGTGGCGGACAACGGGCTGTGTTTCGGTCGGCTGGACGCCCTTTCCGGTGAACGTTTCTACATCGGCCGGATCGGCCTGCTGGACGAGGAGAACGACTACGAACCGGTGTTGCTGGATTGGCGGGCGCCCGTGTCGCGCGCCTTCTACGTCGCCACGGCGGTCAACCCGGAGAACATGCGGCGGCGCCGCCAGTTCCACACGCGCGGGCGCCGGGTGGTCGATTTCACCGACGAGGTGCTCGGCCGCCCCAGCGGTGACGAGCGCGGGGACGCGGCCCTGCTCGCGGCGGTCAACGCGCCGCGCGGCGAGGGCATGCGCGACATCGTGGCGACCATCCAGGCCGAGCAGGACGAAATCATCCGGCTCGATCACCCGGGGGTCCTGGTGATCGAGGGCGGCCCTGGCACCGGGAAGACCGTGGTGGCGCTGCACCGTGTCGCCTACCTGCTCTACACCCAGCGGGAGCGGATGGAACGCCACGGCGTGCTCGTGGTCGGGCCGAACCCCGCGTTCCTGAACCACATCGGCCGCGTGCTGCCGTCGCTGGGCGAGTCCAACGTGGTGCTCATGACCACCGGCGACCTCGTTCCCGGCCTGCGCGTCACCGCCGAGGACACCCCGGAGGCCACGCGGCTCAAGGGCTCGCTGACGATCCTCGACGTGCTCACGGCGGCGGTCGCCGACCGGCAGCGGTTGCCGGAGCACCCGCTGCCGATCCGGCTGGGGGACGTCACGGCGCGGATCGACGCCGAGACCGCGGAGTGGGCCAGGGAGGAGGCGCGCGCGAGCGGGCTGCCGCACAACGAGGCCCGCGCGGTGTTCACCGAGATCGTCACGTACGTGCTCACCGAACGGACGATCGCCCGGATCGGCCGCGGCTGGCTCACCCGGAACGACCGCGAGGCCTGGGAACAGCTGCGGAAGGACCTGCTCAAGGAACTCGCGGGCAACGACGCGTTCACCGCGGCGCTCGACGAGCTCTGGCCGATCCTGACGCCGGAAACGCTGTTGGCGCAGCTGTTCGAGTCCCCCGAGCGGCTGCGGGCCGCGGGCGCCGACCCGGCGCTGCTGCGCGCCGACGGCGCCGCCTGGACGGTGCCGGACGTGCCGCTGCTCGACGAACTGGTCGACCTGCTGGGCCGCGACCGGCCGGCCGACCGGGCCGCCGAGCGCGAACGCCAGGCGGAGGCCGAGTACGCCGCCAAGGTGCTGGACAGCCTCGTCGGCCGCGCGGACTCCATGGACGACGAGGACCACCTGTTCGCCACGGACCTGCTCTACGCCGAGGACCTGGCCGACCGCTTCGTCGAGCGCGACACCCGTGAGCTCGCCGAGCGCGCCGCCGCCGACCGCGACTGGACCTACCGGCACGTCGTGGTCGACGAGGCCCAGGAGCTGTCCGAGATGGACTGGCGGGTGCTGATGCGGCGCTGCCCGGCCCGCTCCTTCACCGTGGTCGGCGATCTCGCCCAGCGCCGCTCGGTGGCCGGCGCGACCTCGTGGGCCACGATGCTCGACAGGTACGTGCCCGGCCGCTGGGTCTACCGGCCGCTGTCCGTCAACTACCGCACCCCCGCGGAGATCATGGCCGTCGCCGCCGCCCTGCTCGCCGAGTTCGCGCCGGGCGTCCAGCCCCCGGAGTCGGTCCGCGCGTGCGGCGTCCGGCCGTGGGCCAGGCGGGTCACCGAGGACGAGCTGCCCGCCGCGATCGAGGAGTTCGCCCGCGACGAGGCCGGCCGCGAAGGCACCAGCGTGATCATCGGGCCACCGGGGGTGCCGGGCACGGTGCCGGCGTCGGCGACGAAGGGCCTCGAGTTCGACGCCGTCCTGGTCGTCGCACCGGAACGAATCCTCGCCGACGGCCCCCGCGGCGCGGCCGAGCTCTACGTCGCCCTCACCCGCGCCACCCAACGCCTCGGCGTCCTGCACCACGGCCCGCTACCACCGGCCCTGACCGGCCTCGCCGAGGCTCCGGCCTCCACCCGGGCCTGCAGCCAACTGCCGGCGTAGCGACCCCCGACACGGCGGCGGGGGGGGGGGGGGGGGGGGGGGGGGGGGCGGGGGGGGGGCGGGGGGGGGGGGGGGGGGGGGGGGGGGGGGG
>DASWTI010000078.1:0-2970 GCA_036402215.1 Pseudonocardiaceae bacterium | reverse complement strand
CGAGCCCGGACCGCGGCGAGGCGGCGCGGCTGCGCGGCTTCCTGGACGAGCTGGAGGGGCTGCACCGCGGCGGCGACTGGGGCCGGCTGGCGCGGCGGCACGCCGAGGTGGTCGAGCAGGCCGACGGCGTGCTGACCGGGGTGCGGGCCGAGCGGGACGGGCTGCGCGAGCTGCTGGACCGGCGCGCCGAGCTGCGCGGCCGGCTCGACGCGTACCGGGCGAAGGCCGGCAAGAGCGGCCACGGCGAGAACCTCGCCCTGGTGGAGCTGCACCGGGTGGCGCACGACCTGCTCTGGGCCGCGCCGTGCGACCTGGGCGCGGCGACCAGGGCGGTGGCCGCCTACTCGGCGGCGGTGAACACGGCGGTGAAGGGATGAACGCAGTGGTTCGATGCGCCCGCGAGGGCTGCGGCGGCACCGTCCTGGACGGCTTCTGCGACGAGTGCGGCCTGGCCCCGGTGCCCGGCAGCGCGGCGGCGGTCGCGGCTGCTCCGGCCGCCCCGGAGCCCTCGGTCCGCACCGCATCGCACGCGGCGAACACCGCCTCGATGCCGTGGCGCAGCGAGGCCACCCGCGACTCGCGCGGCACCCGGGGCTCCCGGCGCCGCGGCACCACGGCCCGCTCCCGCCGCGGCCAGCTCGGGATCGGCCTGGTGGACATCCCCGCGGTGCCGTACCGGGACCCGGCCACCGCCGTCCTGGAGAACCCCGAGGTCGCGGAGAACAAGCGCTTCTGCAGCAAGTGCGGCGCCGCCGTGGGGCGCGGCCGCGACGGCGCGAAGGGCCGCACCGAGGGCTTCTGCCCGCAGTGCGGCGCGCACTTCTCGTTCACGCCCAAGCTGGCCCGCGGCGACGTGGTGGCCGGGCAGTACGAGGTGCTGGGCTGCCTGGCGCACGGCGGCCTCGGCTGGATCTACCTGGCGCGCGACCGCAACGTGTCCGACCGCTGGGTGGTGCTCAAGGGCCTGCTGGACACCGGCGACGCCGACGCGCTGGCCGCCGCGATGGCCGAGCGGCGGTTCCTCGCCGAGGTCGAGCACCCGAACGTGGTGCGCATCTACAACTTCGTGCAGCACTTCAACGAGCGTTCCTCGTCGGCCGTCGGCTACATCGTCATGGAGTACGTCGGCGGCCAGTCGCTGCGCGACATGCTGCGCGAGCGCCGCAAGGCGGAGGGCCCGTCGGCGGCGCTGCCGCTGCCCCAGGTGATCGCCTACGGCCTGGAGGGCCTGCGCGCGCTCGGCTACCTGCACGGCCTGGGGCTGGTGTTCTGCGACTTCAAGCCGGACAACATGATCCAGACCGAGGAGCAGGTCAAGCTCATCGACCTGGGCGCGGTGCGCCGGGCCGACGACGACGAGGGCAGCGTCTGGGGCACCATCGGCTACCAGGCGCCCGAGGTGGCCGTCGAGGGCCCGTCGGTCGCCTCGGACATCCACACCGTCGGCCGCTCGCTCGCCGTGCTGAGCTTCGGCTTCGACTTCACCCGCAAGTACGTGGACCGGCTGCCGGACGCCGCCGAGGTGCCGCTGCTGGCCGAGCAGCCCTCGTACTACCGGCTGCTGCTGCGTGCCACCGACCCGGACCCGGACCGCCGCTTCTCCTCGGCCGAGGAGATGAGCACGCAGCTCGCCGGGGTGCTGCGCGAGGTGCTGGCCGGCGAGGACGGCCGTCCGCGGCCCGCCGCGTCCACCATCTTCACGCCGGAGCGGCGCACCTTCGGCGCCGGCGCGGCCCGCCGCCCCACCGGCGTCGACCCAGGTGCCACGCCGTCCGGCCGGGAGATCGCCGCCGCGCTGCCGGTGCCGCAGCTCGACACCTCGGACCCGGCGGCCGGGCTGCTCGCCACGCTCGTCGGGTCGACCGCCGCCGACGTGGTGAAGGCGCTGCACGCCGCGCCGGAGCGCACCGTGGAGCTGCGGCTGCGCCTGGTGCTCGCGCACCTGGAGATCGGCGACCCGCAGGTGGCCCGCCGGCTGCTCGGCGAGCTGGCCCGCGACGAGCCGGACGACTGGCGGGTGGACCACTACGGCGGCCTGGTGGCCCTCACCGATGGCCAGCTCGGCCAGGCGTACGCGGCGTTCGACCTGGTGTACGCGACGCTGCCGGGCGAGGCCGCGCCGAAGCTCGCGCTGGCCGCCACCGCCGAGCTGGCCGGCGACCTGCCGCTGGCGGCGCGGATGTACCGCCTGGTGTGGCGCACCGACCACTCGTACGTGAGCGCCGCGTTCGGGCTGGCCAGGGTGCTGCTGCGGCAGGGCGACCGGGCCGCCGCGGTGGCCGTGCTGGGCTCGGTGCCGGCCACGTCCAGCCAGCACACGGCCGCCCAGGTGCTCGCCGTGCTCACCGGGGTGGGCTCCGCGCACCAGCGGCCGGAACCCACGCCGGACGACCTGTTCGGCGCTGGCCGGCGGCTCGCCGCGCTCGACCTCGACGCCACCCGGGGCAACCTGCTGGCCGTGGAGGTGCTCATCGCCGGGCTGGCCTCGGTACAGTCCGGCGGGACGCGGGGAGCAACCGGCGGGACACTGCTGGGTAGCGCGCTGACCGAGGACGGGCTGCGGCTCGCGCTGGAGCAGCGCTACCGGACCTTGGCCCGGCTCGCCGACACCGTCGAGGACCGCATAGCGCTGGTGGACCGGGCCAACGCGATACGCCCACAGACCTTGGTGTGACGATGACCGTTATGACGACCTGTCCGCGTTGTGGCACGGCGATCGAGCCGGGACACAGGTTCTGCGAGGAGTGCGGCGTGAACCTCAGCCGGGCGGCGGCGACGTGCGTGGCCTGCGGGGCCGACGAGATCGGCGACGACGGCTTCTGCCAGCGGTGCGGCCGCGCGCAGCCCGCCGAGCGCGACCACGTGGAGCGCACCGTCGAGCTGCCGGGCGGCGGCGTGCTGGCCGCCGGGGTGAGCGACCGCGGCCGCAAGCGCCGCCGCAACGAGGACGCCATGAGCGCCGGGCAGACG
>DASWTI010000077.1:0-3073 GCA_036402215.1 Pseudonocardiaceae bacterium | reverse complement strand
CGAGTACAAGGGCACCGGCGCCCGCGAGGCCGCGCTCGACCTGCTCCGCCAGCCGGAGCCGCCGGACGCCCTGCTGGTGGCCAACAGCGCCATGGCCATCGGAGTGCTGGAGGCGTTGCGCCACCTGGGGTTGCGGCCCGGCCGCGACGTCGGCGTGGTCGCCTTCGACGACGCCCCGTGGGCCGCGCTCGTCGACCCGCCGCTCAGCGTCGTCGGGCAGCCGGCGTACGAGATCGGGCAGATCGCCGCGCAGCTGTTGCTGGCCCGCATCGGCGACAGCGGCCGCCCGCCGGCCGTCACGACGCTCGGCGCCCGCCTCATCGAACGCGCCAGCTCCTCCCGCGCCTGACGGTGCCGTGACCGGCCGGCCCGGCGAGGTCCGCCGGGCCCGCCGGGCGGCCGGCTCAGCCGCCGTTGGCCTTGGCGTAGACCTCCGCGGCGTTGGCCGGGGTGATGAGCTGGGTCGGCAGCGTCTGGGTCTTCGGCACGTCGGTGCAGTCGACCAGCAGGGCCTTCGCGGCGGCGATCGCCTCGGCGCCGCCCGTCGGGTACGTGAAGGTCGCGGACAGCCGGCCGTCCAGCACCGCCTGGATGCCGCCGGACGGGATCGGCAGCGCGTCGATGCCGATGAACTTCAGCTGCTGGTCGCGGCCGGCCGCCTTGGCCGCCAGGAACGCGCCCTCGGCCATCGGGTCGTTGTGCGCGTAGACGGCCTGGAGGTCCGGGTTGGCCTGCAGGATGGCGTCGGCCTGCGCCTGGCCCTTCTCGCGCAGCCAGTCGCCGTCGGCGGTGGCCACGATCTCGATGCCGCTGCCGGCGATGCCCTCGGCGAAGCCCGCCGAGCGCTCCTGCGCCGGGGTCGAGCCGGCCAGGCCACGGATCTCGGCGATCCGGCCGCCCTGCGGCAGCACCTGCTCCGCCAGGTACCTGCCGGCCTGGCGGCCGATCTCGGTGTTGTCCGCGCCGATGAACGTGGTGTACGCGTCGCCGTCGACCTTGCGGTCCAGCACCACCACCGGGATGCCGCGGTCGTAGGCCTTCTTCACCACGGCGGTGAGCGGCGTGGCCTCGTTCGGGCTGATGATCAGCAGGTCGATCTGCTGGGTCAGGAAGTTCTCCACGTCCGACACCTGCTTGGCGTTGTCCTGCTGGGCGTCGGCGAAGGTGACCTCGAACTGCGGAACGTCCTTCGCCGCGGCCGCGATGTCGTCGTCCATCTGCTGCCGGTAGGGCTCGGCCTTGTTGGCCTGGCTCATGCCGATGACGTACTCGCCGTCGGCGCCCTTGCACTCCTGGGCGGCCGCGCCGGACGGGCCGCCCTGGCCGGAGTTCTCGCTCGTGGTGCCGCACGCCGTGGCGGCGAGCACGGTGCCGGCCGCGACCACGGCGGCGATGATGCTGCGACGGGACATGGGGTTCCTTCCTTGCGGTACGCCGGGGTGCCGGTCACCGGTCACTGGTCGGGGCGCAGCCGTTGCAGGCCCGCCGCCGCCACGATCACCAGGCCCTTGACCAGCAACTGGACGTTCGGGTCGACGTTGTTCAGCGCGAGGATGTTGTTGAGCACGCCCAGCAGCAGCGCGCCGGCCACGGTGCCCACCACCGAGCCGCGGCCGCCGGAGAGCGCGGTCCCGCCCACCACGACGGCCGCGATCGCGTCGAGCTCGTAGCCCGCGCCGTCGTTGGGGCTGCCCTGGTTGAGCTGTCCGGCGTGGATGATCCCGGCGAGTGCGGCCAGCAGCCCGCAGATGCCGTAGACGATCACCTTCACCCGGGTCACCGGCACGCCGGAGAGCCGCGCGGCCTTCTCGTTGCCGCCGATGGCGTACACGTGCCGGGAGAACGCGCTCATCCGCAGGAAGGCGATCGCCAGCACCGCGACCACCAGGAAGATCAGCGCCGGGATCGGCACCAGCCCGTTGAAGGTCCGTTCCCCCAGCAGCGAGAACGCCACCGGCGCCTCGCCCGGGTCGTCGCCGTAGGCGATCGCCACGCCCTGGCCGCCGGACGTGATGCGGGCGAGCCCGCGGGCGATCTGCAACCCGGCGAGCGTCACGATGAACGCCTGGATGCCCAGCATCGCCGAGGCCATCCCCTGCAGCACCCCGAACACCAGGCCGGCCAGCAGCACCAGCAGCACGGCCGGCAGCACGCCCTGGTCCTCGTCCACCATGAGCACGGCGGAGCCGACGGCGGCCAGGCCCAGCACCGCCCCGACCGACAGGTCGATGCCGCCGATCAGGATCACGAACGTCATGCCCACCGCGATGATCCCGATCTCGGACACCGCGCGGACCACGTTGAACAGGTTGTCGCTGCTCAGGAACAGCAGCTCGCCGTTGCGTGACGGCGAGAAGATGACCGCGGCGACGAACACCGCCACCAGGCCGAACAGGCTCTGGAAGCGGAACAGCACGCCGGTCACCCCGGCGCCGCGGCCGGCGCGCTCCGGGACGTCCGCCGCCGGGTTCGTGGTGGGTGCGCTCATCGGGCTCCTCCCGCGGCCGGGCGCGCCACGGTGGCGCCCTCGATCGCCTCGGCGGCGGCGCTCTCGATCGCCTCGGCGGCGGCGCCGGCGCCCATCGAGGCGGCCAGCAGCTCGGCCTCGGACATCTCCCCGGTGTCCAGCTCGCGCTCGGTGCGCCCGTCGCGCAGCACGTACACCCGGTCGCACACGCCGACCAGCTCGGCGAGCTCCGAGGAGGCCAGCAGCACGCCGATGCCGCGCCCGGCCGCCGCGCCCAGCAGCTGGTAGATCTCCGCCTTGGCCCCGACGTCCACGCCGCGCGTCGGCTCGTCCAGCAGCAGCAGGCGCGGCTCGGTGAGCAGCGCGCGGCCGAACACCACCTTCTGCTGGTTGCCGCCGGACAGCGTGCCCACCGCGTCGCGCAGCGAGCGCAGCCGCACCCGCAGGTCGGCGACCATCCGGCCGGCCGCCGCCCGTTCCCGCCCGGGCGGCAGCTGGCCGAGCACCGCGAGCCGGTCGACCACCGACAGCACGGCGTTCGCCTGCACCGAGTGGTCCACCGCGAGCCCGGCGACCCGGCGGTCCTCCGGGACGAACGCCATGCCC
>DASWTI010000076.1:0-3503 GCA_036402215.1 Pseudonocardiaceae bacterium | reverse complement strand
GCGCACGCCCGTCCGGCTGTGTGCACGGGCCGCCGCGGAGCGCGAGGCGAGCGAGCGCGCCACCGAGCTGACCGCCGAGCTCGCCGAGTCGGCCGGCCGGCACGGGCGGGTCACGCTGCGCGCGGTGGCCGGCACCGTCTGGCGGCTCGGCCGCATGCTGTTCGGCCTGGGGGACGAGCTCGGCAAGCGGCCACAGGGCCGCTGGTGGCACAAGGCGATCGGGATGCTACCCATCGTCGGCATGGCCGGTGACTACCTGGGGGAACGGTCCGCGTTACGCCGGGTGGCCGTCCAGGCACGCCGCTGGATCGCCGCCCGACCCGCCGTCGAGCAGCCGCCCGCACCCTCGTGAGCGCACGCCCGTCCGGCTGTGTGCACGGGCCGCCGCGCGTCGTACGGTGGCGGAGGACGCCGACGTGGGCCGCGCCACCCGGTGCTCCCGGCGGCCGCGCGGCACGAGATACTGACGATCGTTCGCGCCCGGGGGACGGACCCCCACGCGACGTGAGACAGGAGCAGGAGAACCCGCTGTGACCTACGTGATCGCCGAGCCCTGCATCGACTTGCTCGACAAGGCCTGCATCGAGGAATGCCCCGTGGACTGCATCTACGTGGGTGAGCGGATGCTCTACATCCACCCCGACGAGTGCGTCGACTGCGGTGCCTGCGAGCCGGTCTGCCCGGTCGAGGCCATCTACTACGAGGACGACGTGCCGGACCAGTGGCGCGACTACACCAAGGCCAACGCCGACTTCTTCGCCGAGCTCGGTTCGCCGGGCGGCGCCGCCAAGGTGGGCACCGTGGCCGCCGATCCGCAGTGGATCAAGGACATCCCGCCGCAGGTGAAGGAGCACTAGCCTGCTGCTCCCGGACTTCCCCTGGGACACCATCGCGGACGAGGCCGCCCTTGCCCGGTCACACCCGGGCGGGGTGGTCGACCTGTCCGTGGGCACGCCGGTCGACCCGGTGCCGCCCGTGGTGCGCGCCGCGCTGACGGCCGCCGCGGACCAGCCGGGCTATCCCTACGCGGCCGGCACGCCGGAGCTGCGCGCCGCGGTCGTCGCGGCGCTGGCCCGGCGGCACGGTGTCACCGGGGTCCCGCCGGAGGCGGTGCTCCCGACCATCGGCTCCAAGGAGCTGGTGGCCTGGCTGCCCACGTTGCTCGGCATCGGCGCCGGTGACGTGGTGGCGGTGCCCGCCCTGGCCTATCCGACGTACGAGGTGGGGGCGCTGCTGGCCGGCGCCGAGGTGGTCCGGCTGGCGCCCGGCGAGCCGCCACCGGTCGGCACCCGCCTGCTCTGGCTGAACTCCCCGTCGAACCCGACCGGCCGGGTGGCCGGCGCGGACGAGCTGCGTGGCGTGGTCGACGCGGCCCGCGAGATCGGCGCGGTGGTCGCCTCCGACGAGTGCTATCTCACGCTGTACGCGGCGGACGGGCCCCGCCCGGTCTCGGTGCTGCACCCCCGGGTGAGCGGCGGCCGGTCGGACGGGCTGCTGGTCGTGCACTCGCTGTCCAAGTCCTCGAACCTCGCCGGGTACCGGGCGGGGTTCGTGGCCGGCGACCCGGGGCTGGTGTCCGGGCTGCTCGCGGTGCGGCGGCACGCCGGCATGCTGGTGCCGCGCCCGGTGCAGGCAGCCATGGTGGCCGCGCTGGACGACGACGAGCACGTGGCCGAGCAGCGCACCCGGTACGCGGAGCGCCGGATCGTGCTGCACGCCGCCGTGACGGCGGCCGGCTTCACCGTGACGCACTCCGAGGCCGGGCTGTACCTGTGGGTCACCCGCGGCGAGCCGTGCCGGGAGACGCTGCGCTGGTTCGCCGCGCGCGGGGTCCTGGTGGCGCCCGGCGAGTTCTACGGCCCGACCGGCGACCGGCACGTGCGGATGGCCCTCACCGCCACCGACGAGCGCCTCGCCGCGGTGGCCGCCCGCCTGTCGTAGCACGGGCGGCCGGCGCGGCCGTCAGGCCTGGTGGAACACGCAGGCCAGGGTGGCCCCGCCGTAGATGCTGTTGAGCGCGCCGCCGCTCAGGTCGGTGCTGCCGCGCACGAACGCCCCCGCGTAGCCGTGGTGGCCGGTGAAGACGCACCAGTTGAGCAGCATGAGCGCCTCGCCGTCCACGGTGTCGAACCGCTCGGGCACGCCGCTGAGCCGCGCCTGCGCCACGTAGTGCGAGTCGAACGCGTCCTGCACCCGCTTCGCCCACTCCTCGGGCTCGGTGCGCCAGCCGAGGGCGACGCCCTGGCCGCCGCTCAGCGCGGCCGGCTTGAGCACCAGGTCCTCGCGCCGCTCCAGCAGGTACTCCCGCAGGTCGACCAGCTCGCCGCCGACGTGCACGTCGCCCTCGCGGACCAGCCGGGTCCACGGCAGGAACCGGTCGAACACGGCCAGCTCCTCCGCGGTGAACACGTGCCGGTTGGCCTCGTCGGAGAGCATCGAGAGCGCCGCCTTGCTGCCGTACAGCTCGGCGTCGAGCGGCGCGAACATGCGGACCTCGCCGCGCTCGGCGGCGGCCAGCACCGGCTCCAGGATCGCCGGGCCGTCCGGGTGCAGCAGCTCCTCGATGAGGAAGAGCCGGTAGATCACGTCGACCGGCCGGTCGTGGCCGTCCAGCCAGAGCCGCCCGCCCTCGCTGCGCAGCCGGTCCGGCCCGGCCGGCACCACGTCCACGCCGTACTTCGCCAGCACCTCACCGCTGGCCACCAGCCGGTCGTACAGCATCTCGATGTGCTGCGGCAGGTCCACGACCACCACGAACGGCCGCTCCCCGGCCGGCACGTCGCACTCCGCCAGCAGCGAGGCCGCGAGCTGCTCGATGGAGTCCACGTAGGTGAGGCCGTGCTCGGCGGCGATCTCCGCGAAGCCCTCGTGGGCCAGGAAGCCGGGGTTGAGCGCCGCGTTGTCCAGGCCGCCGAGGTTCGCGCCCAGGTTCAGCTCCATCAGCCGGAACCCGGTGCCGTCGTGGTAGATGTCCGCGCGGCCCACCGAGGTGAGCGTGGTGCTGGGGGCGCGCTGCACGGCGGCCACCTGGGCGTCGCTCATGCCGGCGGCGCGGGCGAACGCCCCGAGGTCACCGCCGAACAGCCGCCGCGGCAGCGACGCCAGGCCCTCGCGCACGATGCGCAGGTCGTGCTCCAGGCGCTCGACCTCGGCGCGCTCCAGCAGGCCGGGCCGGCTGAGGCACTTGCCCTTGTAGCTGGTGGGCATGAGGTCCACGGCGCGCCGGGCCGCGTCGGGCACCTCCGTGGCGGTGATGCCGCGCCTCGCGATCTCGTCGAGGTAGAGGTCGGTGAGCGCGTTTCGGGTCATGGCCGCATGGGTCCTTTCACGGGTGACGAGCGCGCCGGTTCGGGTCCGGCGAACGGGGTGACGGTGGGAGCGTCGCGGTGGACGGCTCTCAGCGGGCCTCGGGTGCGGACTCGACGGCGGTGCGTCCGCCGGCCGGCCGGCCCTCGCCGCGCTCGGCCCCGGCTCCGTGCGCGGCCGGACCGGAGTGCCGGTCC
>DASWTI010000075.1:0-9450 GCA_036402215.1 Pseudonocardiaceae bacterium | reverse complement strand
CCGTCCCGAGCTGGGCGCCGCCGTCGCCGCCGCGGCCGTCCTGGGGTTCTTCCTGGTCGCGGCACCCTCGTTCCGCACCGCGCCGGGCATCGCCAACGTGCTGGACGCGGCCTCGCTGCTCGGCATCATGGCGGTCGCGGTGGCGCTGCTCATGATCGGCGGCGAGTTCGACCTGTCGGCCGGGGTGCAGACCGCGACGGCGGCGCTGCTCGCCACCATCCTCAGCTACCAGCTGACGCTGAACGTCTGGACCGGCGTGCTGGTCTCGCTGGTCGTGACGCTCGGCCTGGGGGCGCTCAACGGACTGCTGCTGGCCCGCACCGGGCTGCCCAGCTTCATCGTCACCCTCGGCACGTTCTTCGTGCTGCAGGGCGTGAACCTGGCCGTCACCAAGCTGGTCACCGGCTCGGTGCTGGCCACCGGCGTCGACACCCTGGACGGCTGGGACTCGGTGCGCGTGGTGTTCGCCGGGGAGCTCCCGGTGCTCGGCGCGCAGCTCAAGGCGAGCGTGCTCTGGTGGCTCGGGCTCGCCGCGCTCGGCGCCGTGCTGCTCACCCGTACCCGCACCGGCAACTGGGTGTTCGCCGCCGGGGGTTCCGCGCCGGCCGCGCGGCAGCTCGGGGTGCCGGTGACCGCCGTGAAGACCGGGCTGTTCATGGGGGTCTCGCTGTGCGCCTGGGTGGTCGGCATGATCACCATGGCGCGCTCCGGCTCGGTGCAGGCGAACCTCGGCATCGGTCTGGAGTTCGAGTACATCATCGCGGCGGTGATCGGCGGCTGCCTGATGACCGGTGGCTTCGGCTCCGTGGTGGGCGCGGCGCTCGGCGCGCTCATCTTCGGCATGACCAAGCAGGGCATTCCGGCCGCGCAGTGGGACAACGACTGGTACAAGCTCTTCCTCGGGGTGATGCTGCTGGCCGCCACCGTGCTCAACACGCTGGTCCGCCGCCGTGCCACGGGGGTGCGGGAGTGAGCGCGCCGCTGGTCGAGCTGCGCGGCGTCGGCAAGCGCTACGGCGCGGTGACCGCGCTGCGCGGGGTGTCCACGTCGGTGCTCGCCGGGCGCGTCACGTGCGTGCTCGGCGACAACGGCGCCGGCAAGTCCACCGTCATCAAGGTCATCGCCGGCGCCCACGAACACACCGAGGGCACCCTGCTGGTCGACGGCCTGCCGCGCCGGTTCGGCTCGCCGCGGCAGGCGCTGGACCTGGGCATCGCCACCGTGTACCAGGACCTCGCCGTGGTGGCGCTGATGCCGGTGTGGCGCAACTTCTTCCTCGGCCAGGAGCTGCGCCGCGGGCCCCTGCTGGACGTCCGGCGGATGCGTGCCGTCACCCGGGAGGCGCTGGCCGGCATGGGCATCGAGCTGCGCGACGTCGACCGGCCGGTGGGCACCTTGTCCGGCGGCGAGCGGCAGTGCGTGGCGATCGCCCGCGCCGTGCACTTCGGCGCCCGGGTGCTCGTGCTGGACGAGCCCACTGCGGCCCTCGGCGTGAAGCAGTCCGGCGTGGTGCTGCGGCACATCGCGGCCGCGCGTGACCGCGGCCTCGGCGTCGTGCTCATCACCCACAACCCGCACCACGCCTGGCTGGTCGGTGACCGGTTCGTGGTGCTGCGCCGCGGCGAGCCGCTGTGCGACGCCGGCCGGTCGGAGCTCACGCTGGACGATCTGGTGGCCCTGATGTCCGGCGGCGCCGAGCTCGACGCCCTGCGCCACGAGCTGGACCGCTCCGCGCGTGATGACTGAAAGGCGCCTTCATGCGGCCCACGCGACTGAAAGGCGCCTTCATGCGGGTGAGGTGACTGAAGGCGCCTTTCAGTCACTACTGCCGGGCGGCCTGCGGGAAGGGGACGCCGATGGTCGGTGACCGGGCCTGGGAGCACCTGCTGGCCGTCCGGGCCACCGATCCCGCCGCCATCGGCCGGGCCTGGGCGGGACGGCGCCGGCGACCGTTGCTGGCCGCCGACGGCCGGCTGCTGCTGGTGTCGGCCGACCATCCGGCGCGCGGCGCGCTCGGCATCGGCCCGGCGCCGCTCGCCGCCGCCGACCGCCGTGAGCTGCTGGCCCGGCTGCTGGTGGCGCTGCGGCATCCCCGGGTGGACGGCGTGCTCGGCGGCCCGGACGTGCTCGACGAACTGGTGCTGCTCGGCGCGCTGGAGGGCAAGCTCGCCTTCGGCTCGCTCAACGGCGGCGGCATCGCCGGGTCGGCCTGGGAGCTGGACGACCCGCTCACCGGTCACGACCCGCGGGCCGTGGTGGAGCAGGGGTTGGACGGCGGCAAGATGCTGCTGCGGCTGGACCTGGAGGATCGCGACAGCCTCACCACGCTCGCCGCGTGCGCCGGGTGGATCACCGATCTGGCCCGGGCCGGCCGGATCGCGCTCGTCGAGCCGCTGCCCGTCCGCCGCGGCGACGACGGTGAGCTGGGGCCGGACCGCTCCGAGGTGGCCCTGGTCCGCGCCGTCGCGGTGGCCGCCGGGCTCGGCGCGTCCAGCGCCTTCACCTGGCTGACCCTGCCGTCCTGGTCCGCCACCCCCGCGGCCTGCGCCGCCACCACCCTCCCGTCGCTCGTCCTCGGCGCCGTGCCGACCGGTGACCTGCGTGCCGACCTGGCCCGCTGGGGCGCCGCCCTCGCCCTGCCCACCGTCCGCGGCCTGGTCATCGGCCGGGCCCTGCTCTACCCGCCCGACAACGACGTCCACGGCGCGGTGGACGCGGTCGCCAGGGCCCTCACCCTCGCGTAGCCCCGGCCGTTCCCGTCGCTCCGCGTTCCCGCTCCTCCGCCGTTCCGCCGCCCGGCGTCCCACTGCCCGCCGGCTCGCTGCCCGCGGTCCTCCCGTCCTTGCCCGAGCCGGCCGTCGTCCTCCCCGCACCGCTTGACGAGAAAAGTTGTCGGTGGGACGGTACGGCCATGCTCGACGTGACGGTGATCGAGGACGCGGCGGCGGCCGAGGTGTCGCTGGACCCGGTGCGTGCCCGGCTCCTGGCGGAGCTGGCCGAGCCCGGCTCCGCGACGGCGCTGGCGGGCCGGGTGGGGCTGCCGCGCCAGAAGGTCAACTACCACCTGCGGACCCTGGAGCGGCACGGCCTGGTGGAGCTGGTCGAGGAGCGGCGCCGCGGCGGGCTGATCGAGCGGGTGCTGCGCGCCACCGCCCGCTCCTACGTCATCTCGCCGACGGCCCTCGCCGCCGTGCAGCCGGACCCGGCGCGGGCGCCGGACCGGTTGTCGGCCCGCTGGCTGCTCGCGCTGGCGGCCCGGCTGGTGCGGGACACCGGCTCGCTCCTGGCCGGCGCCACGCGCACCGGCCGCCCGCTCGCCACCTTCGCCCTCGACGGTGAGGTGCGGTTCGCCTCACCGGCCGACCGCGCGGCGTTCGCCGAGGAGCTGGCCACCGCGGTCGCCACGCTCGTCTCCCGCTACCACCGTGACACCGGCCGCCCGCACCGCCTGGTGCTGGCGGTCCACCCGGCCGTCCCCCCACCGGGCGAGGGCCACCGGAGCCACGACCGGTCCGACGACCACGACCGGCCAGGCGGCCGGAGCCAGGCTCAGGACGGGCACGGCACCTAGCGCTTCGCCGCCCGGTAGAACCGCGCCGCCCCTGGGTGCAGGTCCAACGGGTACGTCGCGATCGCCGCGCGCAGGTCGAGGCGCCGCGCCTCCTGGTGCGCCGCCTCGACGGTGGCGCGCTCGGTGAACAGCAGCCAGGTGAGCGCGTAGGCCACGTCGTCCGGCAGGTCGCGGCGCACCACCAGGTAGTTCGGCACGCTCACCGTGGTCACCGCCGCGCCGCCGTACGCGGACGCCGGGACCACTGCCTCCGTGTAGAAGTCGCGGTAGCCCTCCGCCAGATCGTCGGCGATGCCCGCCAGGTCCACCAGCCGCAGCGGCACCCGCTCGCCGAGCTCGGTGATCGCGTCCGTCGGGAGCCCGCCGCTCCAGAACAGCGCGTCGATGTCACGGTCGGCCAGCGCGTCCGCGGACGCCTGCAGCTCCATGGTGTGCTCCTGTGCCGTCACCTCGGCGGCGGCCAGCACCCGCCGCGCGGCCACGGCGGTGCCGGACTTGGCCGCCCCGACGGACACCGGCCGGTCGCGCAGGTGCTCCAGCGACTGCACCTCCGAGTCGGCGCGCACCACCACCTGCAGGTAGTTCTCGTAGATCCGGGCCAGCGCCACCACCCCGGGGCCGGCGTCGGCGGCCGCGTCGGCCAGGGTGAACGCCACGTCCGCCCGCCCAGCGGCGAGCAGCTCCAGGTTCTCCACCGACGCCCCGGTGACCAGCACCTCCGGGGTGAGCGCCGGGAGCCGCCGGCGCAGTGCCTCGGCGATGCCGCCGCCGTAGTCCAGGTACACCCCGCCCTCGTTGCCGGTGGCGATGCGCACCGGCCGGGGCGCCGGGTCGGGCGTGATGGGGCCGCCGCCGGTCGCGCACGCGCCCAGCAGCAGCCCCATCACGACCCCCAGCACGGTCCACCGCACGGGACCGGACGCTAGCGGGTCACCCAAGCTCGTCGAGCGCCTTCCTGGACCCCGGGTGCAGCGGCACGTTGCCGGTCTCCGCTGCCTGCTCCGGCAGGATCTGCTTGACGGCGGGGTGCACCTTCTCCAGGTCGGGGCGCTTGTCGAAGATCAGCTTGGTGATGGCGCACGCGTTGCCCTCGGCGAAGTCCTCCTTCACCAGCAGGTAGTTCGGCACCACGATGGTCGGCACGTCGGCCGGCGTGGAGTAGGTGGCCGCCGGGATGGCGGCCTGCTCGTACACCGGGCTGATCTCCTGCATCGCGGGGAGCAGCGGCGTGATGTCGACGAACCGCACCTGGTCGCCGAGCGAGGTGAACAGGTCGGTGAGCGCGGGCGTCGGCAGGCCGCCGGACCAGAACAGCCCGTCGATGGAGCCGTCCTTCATGCCGCTCACCGTCTTGTCCAGGTCCAGCCGCTGCGCCGACACGTCGGTGTCGGCGAGCCCGGCGGCGGTCAGCAGCCGGTTGGCGATCACCTCGGTGCCGGACTTGGGGGAGCCGGTGGAGATGGTCCGGCCCTTCATGTCGGCGACCGACGTGATGCCGGAGTCGGCGCGCACCACGACCTGCGTGTAGTTCGAGTAGAGCCGGGTGAGCGCCTGCACGGGCTGCTTCGCGGTGAACGAGCCGGTGCCCTCGACGGCGTCCGACGCGGTGTCGGCGAGCGAGAACGCGATGTCGTACGCGCCGCTCACCAGCTGCTCGATGTTCTGCACCGAGGCGCCGGTCTCCGCCGCGGTGGCCCGCAGCGGCGTGTTGTTGCTGATCAACTCGGCCAGGCCCCCGCCGATCACGTAGTACACCCCGGTGGAGTTGCCGGTGGCGATGGTCAGCCGCCCGGCGCCCGCGGTGCACTCGTCGGGGGAGCCGCCCTGCGCGGCGTTGTCCTGCTTGCCACCGCAGGCGGTGAGGCTCACGGCCAGCACGGCGGCGGTGAGCACGGCGAGGCGTCTCACTGTGGGGTTCCTTCCGTCAGGGGTGCGGGCCGGACCACCCGGACCCGGATCAGGTGCACGGCGACGGCCAGCGCCAGGAAGCCGCTGCCGACGGCGATCGCCGTGGGGTGCAGGTAGAGCAGGAACGCGGCGGCGGGCACGCACAGCAGCCGCTCCCAGACGCCGGCCGGCGCGGTGATCCAGCCGCCGGTCACCACGGCGAGCGCGGCCACGGCGAGCGCGGACGCCCCGAACGTCCACGCGACGTCCACCAGGTCGCCGCGCCACAGCAGGTTCGCGCCGTTGTCGGTGATCACGAACGCCACCGGCACCAGGAAGGCGGGCAGCGTGTACTTGCAGGCCTGGAGCATGGTGCGCACCACGTCGCCGCCGGTGAGCGCGGCGGACGCCACGGCGGCGAGCGCGGTCGGCGGCGACACCTCGGACAGCACCGCGTAGTAGAAGATGAACATCGCGGTCTCCGGCGCCGACACCCCCAGGTCGAGCAGCGCCGGGCCGATCACGACCCAGCTGATGATGAACGAGGCCGTCACCGGCACCGCCATGCCGAGCAGCAGGATCGCCACCGCGGCGAACACCGCCGTCACCACGAGCACGGCCGTCGGGTTGTCGGTGAGCGCGCGGGCCGCCGTGACCAGCAGGTCCGCGAGCGTCTGCCCCAGGCCGGTCTTGGTGATCGTCGCGGTGACCACGCCCGCCGTGGCGCACACCGCCGCCACCGGCAGCACCGCCCGCACGCCGGTCGAGAGCGCCGTCCCCAGCCCCACCGCGTACCCGCGCAGCGCCGTGCGCACCGGCTCCCGGCCGTCCCCGGCCGGCTCGAACGGGTCCGCGCGCCGCGACAGCAGCCGTTCCACCAGCCCGAACACGGCGGCCACCGCCGTCGCGTAGACGACAGCGCGCACCGGCGGGATGTCCAGCGCCAGGAACAGCACGATGACGCCCAGCGAGACGAAGTGGTAGCCGAAGCGGCCCAGCAGCCAGAGCGTCGGCCGGGACGGCACGTCCACCGCGCGGGCGCCGAACCGCCGCGCGTCGATCTCCACCGCCAGCGCGATGCCCAGGTAGTAGAGCAGCGTCGGCACGATCGCCCAGATCAGCACGTCCAGGTAGGACACCTGCAGGTACTCGGCGATGATGAACGCCGCGGCGCCCAGCGTGGGCGGCGAGAGGATCGCCCCGATGCCGGAGGCGGCGAGCATGCCGCCGGCCTGGTCGGCCGGGTAGCCGGCCCGGCGCAGCGTCGGCCAGGCCACCGACCCGAGGCTCACCGCGGTCGCCGTGCCCGACCCGGAGACCGTCCCCAGCAGGAACCCGGACAGCGCCACCGTGCGTCCCGGCGCGGTGCGCGACCCCTTGAACAGCGAGAAGCTCAGCTCGATGAAGAACCGCCCGGCGCCGGTGCGGTCCAGCACGGCGCCGTAGATGGTGAACAGCACGATGTACGTGGCGCACACGTCCAGCGGCGTGCCGAAGAAGCCGCTCGCGTCGTTGTAGAGGGCGTTGACGATCTGGTCGAAGTCCAGCCCGGCGTGCGAGACCGGCCAGGTGACCGGCAGGAAGCCGCCGTAGTAGGCGTACGCCAGGAACGCCAGCGCCACCACCGGCAGCATCGGCCCGGTGGTCCGGCGGCAGGCCTCGACCACCAGCACCAGCAGGATCGCGCCCATCGTGACGTCGAGCGGGCCGAGCGAGCCCTGCCGGTCCAGGAACGCGTCGAAGCCGCCGCCCGGCACCGGCAGCACCGGGTACAGGCACACCAGCAGCGCGGCCACCGCGAGCACCCAGTCGGCGATGCCCGGGTCGTCACGGTGGTCGCCCGGGTCGCTCCCGTCGTCCGCGGTGGGTCCGTCCTGGGCCGTCCGGGCGTGATGCCGGCGGCGCACCCCCGGCCGGTAGCAGAGGAACGTCAGCGGCAGCACGAGGGCCAGGAAGACGATCAGGTAGAACTGGTTGCCCTGGCTGATCGGGAAGAACACCTGGCGGATCACCACGAGCGCGCCGACCAGGGCCACCACGCCGATGGCCAGGTCCAGCCGCCGCCCCAGCCGCCGCGCCGGGCGCTCCTCGTCGTACTCCGCGACCACCGCGTCCGGCGCCTTCCCGGCGGTGCCGGTGGGTGCGGCGGGCTTGGCCGGGTCGCCGGTACGGAGCGGGCCCGGGGTGCCGGGCGAGTCGCCGGGGCCGGGGTTCGCGGGGGAACCCGGTGCGCTGCTGACGGTGGAGGGCACGAGACGGACGCTAGGTGTAGCGTCCGTCACACGCCCAGTCGCCGGCGGGCGGAGTTTACAAAGGCTTGACGAATCCCCGCCGGGCCCCGCGTCCGGCCCGGCCGAGACCCCGGTGGAGCCTGTGCGCATCCTCGTCGTGGAGGACGACAAGGCGGTGGCCGCCGCCCTGCGGGACATGCTGGTGGCCCGGTCCTACGGCGTCGTCCGCGCGCACACCGCCGCGCAGGCGCTCGCCCTGTTCGCCCGCACCGGCCCGGACCTGGTGCTGCTCGACATGGGCCTGCCGGACCTCGACGGGCTCCAGCTCTGCCGGACGCTGCGCGCCTCGTCCGACGTGGCGATCATCGCGGTCACCGCGCGCTCCGAGGAGGCCGCGCGGGTCACCGGGCTGCGGGCCGGCGCCGACGACTACGTGGTCAAGCCGTTCAGCGCGCCCGAGCTGGTGGCCCGCATCGAGGCCGTGCTGCGCCGCACCCGCTCGCTCGCCACGCCGGACGTGGTGCAGGCCGCCGGGGTACGGCTGGACCTGCGCGACCACCGCGCCACGGTGGACGGGCGGCCGGTCGAGCTGGCGCGCAAGGAGTTCGAGCTGCTCGCTGCGCTGGCGCGGCGCGGGGGAGCGGTGGCCACCCGCGCGGAGCTGCTGGAGGAGGTCTGGCAGATCACCTGGGCCGGCTCCTCACGCACCCTCGACCAGCACGTCGCCGCGGTGCGCCGCAAGCTCGGCCGTCCCGGCGTCATCGAGACCGTGCACGGCGTCGGCCACCGGCTCGGCCCGCCGTGACCAGTCCCACCGTGACCAGTCCCGCCGTGACCGTGCGGCCCACCGTGCCGCCAGCCGTGCCGCCCGCGGAGGGGACGCCCTGATGCGGCGGCGGCTGCTGGTGCTGCTGTTCGCGCTGCTCGCCGCGCTGCTCACGGCCGCGCTCGTGCCGCTCGCCCAGTCGTACACGACCACCCGCTCCCAGCAGCTCTACATCGACCGCCTCGGCGACACCAACCGCTTCGCCGAGCTGGCCGAGCCCGCGCTGTCCAGCGGCCGCACCACCGTGCTGCGCGCCGAACTGGCCCGCTACCAGGAGCTGTACGGGGTCTCGGTGGCCGTGGTCGACCCGGACGGCGGCGTGGTGGCCACCGGCGGCACCGCCGTCGACCCCGGCGCGCCCGGCGTCCGCGAGGCGTTGGCCAACGCGCTCGCCGGCCGTCCCGCGCAGCGCGTGCCGGACGCCTGGCCCTGGCAGCGGCAGGACTACGTGATCGCCGAGCCGGTCGGGCGCGGCAGCCTGGTGCTCGGCGCCGTGGTCACCGTCTCGCCGACCGCCGACGTGCGCTCCGACGTGGCCCGCCGGCTGCTCCTGCTGCTGCTCACCGGCCTCGGCGCCGTGGCCGCCGTGGCCGGCGCGGTGTCGCTGCCGCTGGTGCGCTGGATCCTGCGCCCGGTGCACGACCTCGACGCCACCGCGCAGCGGCTGCGCCTCGGCCACCTCGACGCCCGCGCCCCGGTCGGCGAGGGCCCGCCCGAGCTGCGCGGGCTCGCCGCCTCGTTCAACGCCATGGCGGCCAGCGTGCAGACCGCGCTCGACCAGCAGCGCGCGTTCGTCGCCGACGCCTCCCACCACCTGCGCAACCCGCTCACCGCGCTGCGGCTGCGCGTCGAGCAGCTCGCCGAGGGCGGCTCCCCGCCGGCCGTGGCCGCGCTGCGCGAGACCGACCGGCTGGCCGGCACCGTCGACGGCCTGC
>DASWTI010000074.1:0-1549 GCA_036402215.1 Pseudonocardiaceae bacterium | reverse complement strand
GGGGCCAGGAACAACGGCTGGGGCGGCGCGAACACCGGCGTGAGCGGCGCGGCGAGCGCGCCCTCCTCGATCTCCTCCGCGGTGTCGCCGCCCGGTTCGGCCGGGTCGGGCAGCAGCGCGGCCGCGACCCGCAGCGCGGTGTCCCGGTCGATCGTGGAGGAGGCGCTCTTCGCCGGGCTGCCGTCGTCGGCGAGCGCGGCGAGCACCTCCTTGCTGGTGAGCCCGAGCAGCTTGGCCAGCTCGTGCACCCTCGGCTTCTTGGGCAGATCCGCGGCCAGTCGTTCCGTCGCGAGTGTGGTTCGAGACCCGCCGCTCGTCGCGGCAGGCTCGTCGTGGTCGGTCATTCAGCTCCTCCGCCCCCGGGCGCGTCCTCATCGGGCGCGACCGCGCAGGGGCCCTTGTCCTTCATCCCGCCGGGGCGCCTGTGGCGTCGCCGCGGGACCTAGTTCTTCTTCCTCCGCCACCTGTCCGTGGCGGCAAACCTTGTTGTCTCATCCGGCGGGGCCACCGGGTGAGGGCCTCACTCGGCGACGTGCCGGAACGGATCGACAATGCGTCCGTCGTCGTCGAGCCGACCCTGCGCCGTTCGGGTGGCCTTGGCAGGCACCGTCGGTCTCACGCCGGCGACGACGAACAGCGCACTCAGCACGTCGTCGGGCCGCACCGCAGGGCTGACCTGTCGTACGACCACCGACAGTATCCCACAGCAGCCCTCATCCTCCTCGACCACCGCGCTGACCAGCGCCGCCCGCGCGTCGATCGTGCGGCGGCCGTCCTTGGTGAGCTTCTCGACGGGCACCTCGGCCGCCGCCATCAGCGCGGCCGCCGCGGGACGCAGCTCCGCGGCCGGCACGCCCGGCAGCTCGATGCGCCAGCGGCTGGCCTCGATCCGGTCGGCGAGCGCGCCGCCGTCGGACTCCAGCGCCTGCGTCACGTCGAGGCCCGCCGGCAGAGCGGCGTTCAGCTCGGTGCGCACCACCTCGGGGTCGAGGCGGCGTACGACCTGGATCTCCACGTACTCGGCCTCGCTGGCCGCGCCGGTGGGTGCCGCGCCGATCCACGAGACCTTCGGGTGCGGGTTGAAGCCCTGCGAGTACGCCATCGGCACACCGGCCGCGCGCAGCGCCCGCTCGAAGGAGCGCGCCACGTCACGGTGCGAGGTGAAGCGCAGCCGTCCGCGCTTGGCGTAGCGCAGCCGGATGCGCTGGACCGGCGGATCGGACGGGCGGGGTGCCGTGCTGGGTTGCACGGCGATTACCGTACCGGTGGACCCCGGGCCCGGCCCCGCGGCGCCGGGTACGAGGCCCACCGCCGCCACCCACGACCCTTGTCACGACCCGTAGCCGTCATTACCGTCGCCACCACCCGTTCGCGGATTCCGCTCCCTGTAAGGACACGTGGAGGTTCCTTCGGTGCCGCACGCCGCGCCGCCGCCCGCCCCGTCCCGGTCGTGGGCATCGCCGAGGCAGCAGGCCCGCCGCCTGCCCCGGATGACGCTCCCGGCGCTGCCGGTGGTGGTGGCCGTGGTGCTGGCCGGGGCGGTGCCGTC
>DASWTI010000073.1:0-8920 GCA_036402215.1 Pseudonocardiaceae bacterium | reverse complement strand
GCCCGGCGGCCCGGCACGCCGCACCGCCGTACCCGGTGGCCGGGTGCCGGCCGTTCCCGCGGCGACACCGCTCTGGCCCGGCCGCGACCAGGACGACGCCGACCCGGACGCCGACACCGTCGTCGACCTGCCGCGGGTCCGTGCCCGGAACCGCCGTGCCCTCGAGCCGGAGCCCGGACCGGCCGACAACCTGGACGTGGGCGACGACACCGACGACACCGACGAGGACAGGCCGCCGCGCCGGTCGACCGCCCGTCGCGTGCTGATCGGCGCCCGCCGCGGCCTCGCCGGCCTGCTCTCGCTCGCCGTGCTGGCCGGCACCGGCTACGGCTGGAGCAGCCTGCACACGCTGCAGAAGAACCTGAACACCACCAACGTGATCAGCGCCGTCCCGCAGGACACCCCGAGCGACGGCGCCACCGACATCCTGCTGGTGGGCAGCGACAGCCGCACCGACGCCAACGGCGTGCCGCTGCCGCTGGAGGTGCTCAAGCTGCTGCGCACCGAGGAGAGCGCCGGCCTGAACACCGACACGATCATCCTGATCCGGGTGCCGGAGGACGGCGGCAACGCGTACGCGGTGTCCATCCCGCGCGACACGTACGTGCCGATCCCCGGCTACCGCGACGACCGGATCAACGCCGCGTACGGGGTGACCAAGCGCACCGAGGCCGAGAAACTGCGCGCCTCCGGGATGACCGACGACGCGGCCGTCGACCGGCAGGCCGCGGCGGCCGGCCAGCGCGTGCTCGTGCAGGTCGTGGAGGCGCTGACCGGCGCCCGCATCGACCACTACGCCGAGATCAACCTGTACGGGTTCTACCTGCTCACCCAGGCCATCGGCGGCGTCGAGGTGTGCCTGAAGCGCGGCACCAAGGACCCGGACTCGGGGGCGGACTTCGACAAGGGCCGGCAGGTCATCAGCGGCGGCGACGCGCTGGCGTTCGTGCGGCAGCGCAAGAACCTGCCGCGCGGCGACCTGGACCGGATCGTGCGCCAGCAGGTGTTCATGGCGGCGCTCGCCAACCGGATGCTGGCGGCCGGCACGCTCGCCGACCCCGGCAAGCTGTCCGGGCTGCTGGACGCCGCGCAGAAGTCGGTCATCCTGGACGAGGGCTGGGACGTGCTGGGCTTCGCCGCGCAGCTGCAGGGCCTGGCCGGTGGCGACGTGGAGTTCGTGACCATCCCGGTGGTCGAGGTCGGGTTCATCAACGAGCGCGGCCAGAACGTGATCACCGTCGATCCCGCGGCCGTGCGGGCGTTCATGACCGGCCTGCTGAACGACACCCCGCCGTCCGACGACGTCGCGGCCGCCCCACCGGCCACCACCTCGGCCGGCCCGGCGACCCCCACCCCCACCACTCCCGTCGGCAGCGACTCGGTGATCATCACCGTGCGCAACGGCACCAACAACAGCGGCCTCGCCGGGCGGGTGCTGGACGAACTGGCCGAGCGCGGCTTCCGCACCGGCCAGCCCGACAACGCCAGCCGCCGCGAGAACTCCGAGGTGCGCGTCGCCCCCGCCGCCCGCGCCGTCGGCGACCAGATCGCCACCATCCTCGGCGGCATCTCCGTGGTCGAGGACCCCGGGTACGCCCCCGAGACCATCCGCGTCACCCTCGGCGCCGACTACACCGGCCCGGGCCTGCAGGGCCTCGCCGCCGGCCCGCTGGTGCACCTGGACGGCCGTCCCTTCCCCGCCCAGCCCCCCACCGACGACGACGCCCCCATCACCGCCGAGGGCATCACCTGCGTCAACTAGCCTTGCCGCGGTGAGCCTGACCGATCGTCTGCTGGGACCGATCCTGCGCGCCGACGCCGCAGCGCCGTTGATCACGTACTACGACGACGCGGACGGGACGCGGGTGGAGCTGTCGGCGGCGACCATCGCGAACTGGGCCGCGAAGACGGCGAACTGGTTGCGCGACGAGTGCGACGTCGAGCCGGGGACCCGGGTGCACGTGGACCTGCCGGCGCACTGGCAGACGGCCGGGGCGCTGCTGGGCGCCTGGTGGGCCGGCGCCCACGTGATCGACGAGCCGGACGGGGCACCGGTGAGTCTGGTGGCGCCGGACCGGGCCGGCTCCGCGCCCGCCGTGGTGAACGCCGTGCTGGGGCTGGACCCCCTCGGCCGCGGCATCCCCGACCCGCCGCCCGGCCACGTGGACTTCGCCTCCGAGGTGCGCGTGCACGGCGACTTCTTCACCCCCTACGAGCCGGTCCCCGGCAACACCCCGGCGCTGCTCGGCGCCACGGTGGACGAACTGGCCGAGCGGGCCGCCGGGTGCGCGCGGGCGCACGGCTGGGCCGCCGGCATCCGCGTGCTGTCGACGGCACCGTGGACGCTGCCTGACGGCATCACCGACACCTTCCTCGCGGTGCTGGCGGCGCCGGGCTCCCTGGTCCACGTGGCCAACCCGGACCCGGCGAAGCTCGAATCCCGCGCGATCGCAGAGCGGACCTCGGCGGTGCTGATGCAGTGAACCGGCCATTTATTGGTGCAAGGCAGCCCTGACTTCCGGCGGCTGCTCGAGGTTCTGCTCACGCTTCTTCTGCTCCGACTTCAGTCGATGCACCTCCGCCACATACTCGGCCAGTGCTTCGTCGTCGCCCAACGACTTGTATCTGCCGACGCCGATCTCAACGGCGTCCGACTCATGCTCGATGGCATCGGCGGTCTGCTGAAGATAGAAGCTACGCTCCTTGTACTTGAAGTATCCCATGAAGCCACTGGCTACTCCGACGAGAAACGTGGTGGCCATGAGAATCCACCGATCGATGGTCATCTCGTCCGCAATGCCGGCGACTGTCGTCGCCAGCAGCGATCCGATGATGAGGATGCCCTGCAGGAGATTGTTGACGCTCCGGTAGCGGCGGCTTTCTCGCCGAAGCTGTTCGATCTCAGCTCGCGCATCGTCCCGGTAAGCCGCACGCCGCACGGCCACCTCCGGCCCGCCAGCGGCCAGGAGGTACTTACGGCGGTCCTTGCGCTGGCTGAGATCCAGTTCGAGCTGAGCCTCGCCGATGCGCCCCTTGCCCGCATCCGCCGGGCCGCCGGGTCGGCGCTTCAGGTTGATGGCACTTCCGGCACAGCCGATAGCCAGGACGGCCGCGGCGACGACGATCGCCCACCGGGCAACGCCCGTCGGCCACGGCAACCACCAGATGCCGTACAGCAAGACCAGCAATCCGCAGGTTGCGACCACCAGGCGGTCGGAGTTGCGACGACGTGCCCGCGCAACTGCCAGCGCATGCTCGTTGACCCTTATTTCATGATCCAGTACGAGCAGGTTCTCGTTCGCCGCGGCTCCGACCCTCGAACCTGGCCACACGTCATTCACCCTTTGCGCAACCTTTCACAAGTAGACCCAAGCCCGTCAACGGCGAAAAGGCGTGAGCACCAGGACACTTTCTGCCACGCGTAGAATCCAGCCAGAGCCACCTGCCGCCAGACCCATGCTGAAGTCTATGAGCCGGACCGCCTGACGCCCTTCAAGGCGGCCGAAGTCAATCGACACGCTGCGACCATCGCTGAAGTGACGGGACACCTCATGGACAGCGTCCATATAGCTGGTTGGCGTCAATCGCACCATACCGCTGAGATACACATCAGGACCCGCTATCCCGGCATCGAATGGACACAGGGCGACCGCATCGTCCAGCGCAAGGCTCAGCTGCTCCCATGACACCGAACCGAAGGTAGGACGTTGAACAAAATCACGACGCGTTGACCTCGGCCTCACCCTTACCAGAACAGCTGCCAGTACCGCCGCACCCAGCAGGACGATCGACGGACCCCACGCGGAGACGACGGCGAACAGCGAAGATTCCGCACGCACCGGGGGACCTTAGCGGCCCATGATCAACACCACACAGGCGCCCGGTTCGATGGATGAAGGCGTTGGACCGAGGCTGCGGAAGTCGCTGGTGGAGACGCGCTGCCCGTTACCGGCCTCGCAGCAATGCCCGGGACATGACGACGCGCTGGATCTGGTTGGTGCCTTCGTAGATCTGGGTGATCTTGGCGTCGCGCATCATGCGTTCGACGGGGAAGTCCTGCGTGTAGCCGGCGCCGCCGAAGAGCTGCACGGCGTCGGTGGTGACCTCCATGGCGACGTCGGAGGCGAAGCACTTGGCGGCGGCGGAGATGAAGCCGAGGTCGGGCTCACCGCGCTCGGCGCGGGCGGCGGCGACGTAGACCATGTGCCGGGCGGCCTCGACCTTCATGGCCATGTCGGCGAGCATGAACTGGACGCCCTGGAAGTCCGAGATGGTGCGGCCGAACTGCTTGCGCCCGCGCACGTAGTCGAGCGCGGCGTCGAGCGCGCCCTGGGCGATGCCGACGGCCTGGGCGCCGATGGTGGGGCGGGTGTGGTCGAGCGTGCGCAGCGCGGTCTTGAAACCGGTGCCGGGCTCGCCGATGATCCGGTCCGCCGGGATCTCGCAGTTCTCGAAGTACAGCTCGCACGTCGGCGAGCCCTTGATGCCGAGCTTGCGCTCCTTGGCCCCGACGGAGAAGCCGGGGTCGTCGCGGTGCACCACGAACGCGCTGATCCCGCTGGCGCCCTTGGACGGATCGGTCACGGCCATCACCGTGTACCAGGTGGAGACGCCGGCGTTGGTGATCCAGGCCTTGGTCCCGTTGAGCACCCAGGTGTCCCCGGCGAGCTCGGCGCGGGTGCGCATGGCGGCGGCGTCGGAGCCCGCCTCGCGCTCGCTCAGCCCGTACGAGGCGCCCTCGCCGGCCGCGACCGCGGGCAGCACCAGGCGCTTCACCGTCTCCGAGCCGGCCAGCATGATCGGCATGGTGCCCAGCTTGTTGACCGCCGGGATGAGCGAGGACGAGGCGCAGGCGCGTGCCACCTCCTCGATCACGATGCAGGTGGCCACCGAGTCGGCGCCCTGCCCGTCGTACTCCTCGGGGATGTGCACGGCGTGCAGCCCGGCCCGCACCAGGGCCTCCTGCGCCTCCGCCGGATAACGGCTGTCGGCGTCGACGGCGGCCGCGTGCGGGGCGATCTGCTTCTCGGCGAGCGAACGCACGGTGTCGCGGAGGGCGGTGTGCTCCTCGGCGAGCTGGTAGGTGCCGAAGTCGGGGTTCACGCCGGAATGATAGGTCATCCGACTATTCCCGCGGGGCTCCGCGAGGGGTTCCGGGCAGACCGCGCGGCGTGATCCGGCGGGCTACGACCGCAGGGAGTCGCGGAGCGCGGCGTCCTTCTCCAGCACGAGTTCGCGCAGGCCGTCCTGGAACGCCGTCATGCGGTCAAGCAGCGCCGGGTCGGCGGCGGCGAGCATCCGCACGGCGAGCAGCCCGGCGTTGCGCGCCCCGCCGATGGAGACCGTGGCCACCGGCACCCCGGCCGGCATCTGGACGATGGACAGCAGCGAGTCCATGCCGTCCAGGTGCCGCAGCGGCACCGGCACGCCGATCACCGGCAGCGGCGTCGCGGCGGCCACCATGCCCGGCAGGTGCGCGGCCCCACCGGCACCGGCGACGATCACCCGCAGCCCGCGCCCGGCTGCGGTCCGCGCGTACTCCAGCATGCGGTCCGGCGTGCGGTGCGCCGACACCACGGCCACCTCGTGCGTGACGCCGAACTCGTCGAGCGCGGCGACGGCGGCGGACATCACCGGCCAGTCGGAGTCGCTGCCCATGATCACGCCCACCAGCGGCATGACCGCCCCTTCCTCGGAGTGCCACCCGGGTCCACCCGGACCGGCCGGGACGGTACCCGGGCGGGTCAGTGCGGGTCCCAGCCGTCCGGCCAGGCCCCCGACGACAGGTACGCGGCGGCGAGGGACGCCCGCGGCCGCACCACCGTCAGGTCCTCGCCGAGCAGCGTGACGTGGCCGATCTTGCGCCCGGGCCGCTCGGCCTTGCCGTACAGGTGCACCCGCGCGTCCGGGAACCGGGCGAACAGGTGGTGCAGCCGCTCGTCGACCCCGATCCGCGGCGTGGCCGCCGCCCCCAGCACGTTGGCCATCACGGTCACCGGGGCGGCCGGCGCGGGCGAGCCGAGCGGGTAGTCGAGCACGGCGCGCAGGTGCTGCTCGAACTGCGAGGTGCGCGCGCCCTCGATCGTCCAGTGCGCGGAGTTGTGCGGCCGCATGGCCAGCTCGTTCACCACCAGCCCGGCGGCGGTCTCGAACAGCTCGACGGCGAGCACCCCGACCACGTCCAGGGCCGCCGCGACGCGCAGCGCCAGCTCCTGCGCGGCCGTCGCCTCGTCCGGCCGCAGCGCGGGCGCCGGGGCCAGCACCTCGACGCAGATGCCGTCGCGCTGCACGGTCTCCACCACCGGCCACGCGGCGCCCTGGCCGAACGGCGAGCGGGCGACCACGGCCGCCAGCTCACGGCGCAGCGGCACGCACTGCTCGACGAGCAGCGGCCGGCCGGCGTCCAGCAGCTCGGCGACCACCCGCCGCGCACCGGAGGGGGTGTTCAGCATCCAGACGCCGCGGCCGTCGTAGCCGCCGCGGGCCGCCTTGAGCACGCACGGCCAGCCGTGCGCCGCCCCGAAGCGCAGCACGTCGCCCACCGAGCCCACCTCGGCGAACGGCGGCACCGGGACGCCCAGCTCGGCCAGCCGGCGGCGCATCACCAGCTTGTCCTGGGCGTGCGCCAGCGCGTCCGGCCCGGGCAGCACGCGCACCCCGTCGGCCACCAGTGCCCGCAGGTGCCCGGGCGGCACGTGCTCGTGGTCGAACGTCAGCACGTCGCAGCCCTCGGCGAACGAGCGCAGCGCCGCCAGGTCGGTGTGGCTGCCGAGCACCACGTCGTGCGCGACGAGCGCGGCGGGGTCGGTGGCGGACGTGGCGAGCACGCGCAGCGACTGGCCGAGGGCGACCGCGGCCTGGTGGGTCATCCTGGCGAGCTGGCCGCCCCCCACCATGCCCACGACTGGAGTGCCTGTGCGCTGATCCACTAGACCGGGGAGCCTAGCGGCCGGCCGCCGCGAGCAGCGCGCACGCCGCACCGAGGGTGGCCGGCAGCGGCTCGGACCGCACCCGCACCGGGCCGGAGGCCGCCACGTCCGGGTCCGCGACGAGCAGTTCGGTGACGGTGCGCCGCAGCCGGTGCGCGCGCAGCGGCAGGCCGTCGTCGCGGGCGCACAGCACGGCCGCCACCGACGGGCCGACCAGGGCGAGCGTCTCGCCGCCGCCGAACACGGCACGCATCGCCTCGGCGGCCAGCAGCATCGGTATCAGCCGGGTCCAGCCGCGGGTGCGCGAGCGGTCCAGCCGCAGCAGCACCAGGGCGTGCCGTTCGCCGGCCGGGCGGCCGTGGGCGGCTGCGCACCGGTACACCTCGCTCAACCGGGTGCGCAGGTAGCCGAGGGTGGTCAGGCCGGTGAGCTGGTCCACCACGCGGGCCTGGACGACCTCGCCGGACGTCACGTCGGCCCACCCCAGCGCGACCAGCCGGAGGTGCCGCGCCGGCACCCCGTCCACATCGGGCGAGGCGGCCCCGGCGGCGGCCCTGCCCTGACCGCCCGCACCCTGACCGGCGGCGCCCCGATCGCCCGCGGCCCCGAGGACCGAGTGCAGGGCGGCCAGGTCGCGCAGCACCTCCTCCAGGCCGGCGCCGCTCCCGGCGCGGGCCCGGCCCAGCAGGCGCAGCACCGCGGCCGGGTCCCTGCCACCCGCGACTGCGCGGCAGACGGCGTCCACCTCCGGGACCTCCCAGTCGTCGGGGAACACCCACCCCGCGGCCAGCGTCGCCCGCCGCCAGCGTTCCCGGAGGACGACCGGGCAACGGCCGGTGCCGCTGCGCGGGAGTGGTACAGCCGGGTGCACGACGCCACCTCTCTCGCTCCGGCCCGCCGCATGGCGAGCGGACCGGGACGGTCCGACGGGCCGAGGGTGTGACGCGCGCCGCTGTCACGCATGACGGTGGTTACGGCCACCTGGCCGGCGATCGCCGGGCACACTGTCAGGCGACCACGGGGAGGACGCGTGACCACTGCGCACGCACAGGGGCAGGAGCCGAGCGACGCCGAGCTGATCGCGGACGTCCGGGACGGTTCGACGGAGCGATCAGCCGCGGCCTACGCGGCGCTGTACGAGCGGCACCGGATAGCCGCGCGCAACCTGGCGCGCCAGCTCTCCCGCTCCCCCGCCGAGGCCGACGACCTGGTGTCGGAGGCGTTCGCCAAGCTGCTCGACGCGCTGCGCTCCGGTGGGGGCCCGGAGTCGGCGTTCCGCGCGTACCTGCTGACCGCGCTGCGGCACGGCGCGTACGACCGCACCCGCCGCGACAAGCGGCTGGAGTTCTCCGACGACGTGTCCGCCTACGACCCCGGGGTGCCGTTCACCGACACCGCCGTGGCCGGGCTGGACCGCTCGCTGGCCGCGCGGGCCTTCGCCGGGCTGCCGGAGCGCTGGCAGACCGTGCTCTGGCACACCGAGATCGAGGGCCAGTCGCCGGCCGAGGTGGCGCCGCTGCTCGGCCTCACGCCGAACGGGGTGTCCGCGCTGGCCTACCGCGCGCGCGAGGGCCTGCGCCAGGCGTACCTGCAGGTGCACCTGGCCGACACGGCCGCGGCGGACGCCCTGCGGGAGCGCTGCCAGGTGACCGTGGAGCGGCTGGGCGCGTGGACCCGCTCGGGCCTGTCGCGCCGCGAGACGGTGCAGGTTGAGCATCACCTGGACGAGTGCGAACGCTGCCGCGCGCTGGCCGCCGAGCTGGCCGACATCAACGGCGGGCTGCGGGTGTACGTGGCTCCGCTGGTGCTGGGCACCGCCACCGCGGGGTACCTGGCGCTGGCCGGCAAGGGCACCCTGGCCGGCACCGCGGCGGCCGTCACGGGCGTCACCGGCGTCGTCAGCGGCGTCGGCGGCGTCGGAGGGACGGGCGGCACGGGAGCGGTCGGGGGTGCGGGCGCGGCGGCCGGCGGCTCCGGCTCGGGCGGCGCCG
>DASWTI010000072.1:0-15086 GCA_036402215.1 Pseudonocardiaceae bacterium | reverse complement strand
GCTGGCGCGGCGCGTGGTGGTGCTCGGCGCGGAGTCCAGCGGGACCACCACGCTGGCCCGGGCGCTGGCCGCGGCGTACCGGGCGCGCGGCGGGGTGTGGGCGGCCACCCGCTGGGTGCCGGAGTACGGGCGTGAGCTCACCGGGCGCAAGCTCGCGGCGCTGCGCGCCACCCGGCCGCCGGCCACGGTGTTCGACGTGACCTGGACCCCGGCCGACTTCGTGGACGTCGCGCACACCCAGAACGCCTGGGCCGACGCCGCGGCCCGGGAGGGCTCACCACTGCTCATCGGCGACACCGACGTGCTCGCCACCACGGTCTGGCAGGAGCGCTACCTCGGCGCCGCGTCCCCCGAGGTGCGTGCCGCCGTCCGCCCCGCCGACCTGTACCTGCTCACCTCGCACGAGGGCGTGCCCTTCGAGGACGACGGCCTGCGCGACGGCGAGCACGTGCGGGCCTGGATGACCGCCCGCTTCGCCGAGGTCCTCGCCCCGCACCCGCACGTGGTCCTCACCGGCCCGCCCGAGCGCCGCCTCGCCGACGCCGTGACCGCCTGCGACGCCCTGCTGGCCCGCGGCTGGCACTTCGGCCCCCGCATCTGACGGCGCCCACGACCGCACGAGCCGGCTCGCAGCTTGGGGTGAACGGACCATGTGCCCCGTTGGTGCGTGCGAATGGTCCATTCACCCCAGCTCTGAGGACCTACGGCAGCCAGCTGTCCCGGGTGGTGAGGACGGTGAGCTGCTGCGTGGCCCGGGTCAGCGCCACGTAGAGGGCGCGCCGTCCCGTGCTGGACTCCTCGACCATCTCGGCCGGCTCCACCACGACCACCGCGTCGTACTCCATGCCCTTGGACTCCAGGCTCCCCACCGGCCGCAGCCGGTCCACCGGGCCGGTGTCCAGCCCGTCCAGCCAGCCGCGCACGTCGTCGGCCCGTTCCATCGCGCTGATCACGCCGACCGTGCCCTCGACCGCCGCCAGCAGCTCGGCCGCCGCCCGCCGGGTGGCCGACGGCAGCTCCTCCGCCGCGACGTCGAGGATCACCGGCTCGATGCCGCTGCTGCGCACCGCCACCGGCAGGTCCGCGGCCGGCACCAGGTCGCCGAGCACCTTGGCCGCGAGCGTGAAGATCTCCACCGAGTTGCGGTAGTTCGTGCGCAGCGTGAAGTACCGGCGGTCGCCGGCCCGGCCGAGTGCCGCGTCCCGGGCCTGCGCCGACTCGCGTGGGTCCGGCCAGGAGCTCTGCACCGGGTCACCCACGACGGTCCAGCTGGCGAACCGGCCGCGCCGCCCGATCATCCGCCACTGCATGGGTGACAGGTCCTGCGCCTCGTCGATCACCACGTGCGCGTACTCGTCGTAGTGGTTGCGCCCGTGCACCGCGCCCGGCAGCGGCTCCGCCGGCTGGCCCCGGCGCCGCCGCGGCTCGCCCACGAACACCCGCAGCTCGTCCAGCAGCGCCACGTCCGCCACCGAGAGCCCGGGGCGCCGCCACGACTCGGCCAGCAGGTCCACCTCGTGCGGCTCCAGCACCCCACGGCCGATCTCGGCCAGCCGGTCGCGGTCCCCGAGCCCGGCCAGGATCTCCGCCGGCACCAGCGGCGGCCACCAGGTGACCACGAACCGGTGGAAGTCGATGCGCTCGCCGAGCTCGGTCACCAGCTCCTTGTGCTTCGGCCGGAAGCGCTCGTCGGCGTAGCGCTCGGCCTTGCGCCACAACGCCTCCAGCAGCTCCTCGGCGGCGCGGACCCGGATCCGGTTCGCCGAGCCGCCGCGACTGTGCACGAGCCGCCGCACCCGCGCCAGGTCCGCCGCGTCCAGCGTCAGCACCTCACCCTGGTAGGTGATCCGCAACCGGTTCGGCGCCTCGGCCGGCGCGGCGCGGACCGCGCGGCGCAGCAGCCGCACCATGCGCAGCGAGCCCTTGATCGCGGCCACCGCGGGCGGGTCGATCCGGGTCGCCGTGACGCCGTCCAGCACCTCGCCGAGCGCGCGCAGCTGAGCGGTGTCCTCGCCCATCGCCGGAAGCACGCGTGCGATGTAGCTCATGAACACCGGCGACGGGCCGATCACCAGCACCCCGGCGCCGCCGAACCGGCGCCGCTCGGCGTACAGCAGGTAGGCGACGCGGTGCAGTGCCACCGCGGTCTTGCCGGTGCCCGGGCCGCCGACGATCTCCGTGACGCCGGCCGCGGGGGCGCGGATCACCTCGTCCTGCTCGCGCTGGATGGTCGCCACGATGTCGTGCATCGTGTCGCCGCGGGTGCGGCCGAGCGCCGCCATCAGCGCGCCCTCGCCGACCACCGTGATGCCGTCCGGCACCGGCCCGCTGGTCAGCAGGTCGTCGTCCACGTCGAGCACGGTCTCGCCGGAGCAGCGGATCACACGCCGCCGCAGCACCCCCATCGGGTCCTGTGCGGTCGCCCGGTAGAACGCCGCCGCGGCCGGCGCCCGCCAGTCCGTCACCAGCCCGCGGAAGTCCGCGTCCCGGATCCCCATGCGCCCGATGTAGAGCGGCCCCCGCTCCTCCAGCTCGTCATCGGTCAACCCGGCCGCGTCGAGCCCGGCGGCCGCCGCTGTGCCGCCGTTGCCGGTCGTGCCGCCGTTGCCGCCGGGCGGGCCCTGCGCGGGGTGGTACTCCAGATCCAGCCGGCCGAACACCAGGCCCTCGTGCTCGGCGTCCAGCGCGGCCAGCAGCCGGTTGGTGTGCTGCACCAGCACGTCGCGTTCGTGCAGCATCGTGGCCTGCTCGAAGATCGCCTCCCGGGCAGCGCCGTGCGCGAGCTCGTAGCCGCGGTCGCGCATCGCCCTGGCCTCCGCGCGGATCTCCGCGACCCGCGCGTACACGCGATCGACCTGTGCCTGCTCGACAGCGATCTCCGCCTGCCGGGCCGGGGAATCGGGCACGAGGTCACTCCTGGTGGTCGTCCGGGACCGCTGGCCGATCCCGCTGGGCTTGTCCGGGATCTTGTGGATCCTCGCTGGGCGAATGGCGACGATAGACGACAATGGCGCGCGTGACGCGCATCGTGGCAGGCAGCCTGGGCGGCCGTCGCATCACGGTTCCGCCGCGGGGCACCCGGCCGACCTCGGAACGGGTCCGCGAGGCGATGTTC
Source organism: Pseudonocardiaceae bacterium (assembly GCA_036402215.1). Taxonomy (GTDB): domain Bacteria; phylum Actinomycetota; class Actinomycetes; order Mycobacteriales; family Pseudonocardiaceae; genus DASXTS01. The sequence goes on along the minus strand of DASWTI010000072.1, from coordinate 11,971 downwards.
AGCGCCGTCGAGGCCCGCATGGAGCTCGCGGGCGCGCGCGTGCTCGACTGCTACGCCGGGTCGGGCGCGCTGGGCATCGAGGCGATTTCCCGTGGTGCCGGCCACGTCCTGTTCGTCGAGTCGAGCCGGACCGCGGCCGCCGTGCTGAGCCGCAACCTGAGGGCGCTCGGCGGGGGCGTGGGTGAGGTCCGTGCCACCCCGGTGGAGGCCCTGGCCGCGCTGCCGGCGCCGGCCGGTTACGACCTCGTGCTCGCCGACCCCCCGTACGCGCTGGCCGACGAATCGCTGACCGGTGTGCTGGCGTCGCTGGCCGGTAACGGCTGGCTCGCCGCCGGCGCCCTGCTCGTCGTCGAACGCCCCGCCCGGACGGCGGAACCGGCGTGGCCCGCCGGTGTGGAACCGATCACTACGAGGCGTTACGGGGACACCCTGGTTTGCTACGGTCGCCGCCCATGAGGCGTGCTGTGTGCCCCGGCTCCTTCGACCCCCCGACCAGCGGGCACCTGGACGTGTTCGAGCGCGCCGCCGGGCAGTTCGACGAGGTCGTCGTCGCCGTGCTCATCAACAAGAACAAACGCAGCCTGTTCACCGTCGAGGAGCGCATGGAGATGCTCCGCGAGATCACCGCGGACATCGGCAACGTGCGGGTCGACGCCTTTCACGGCCTGCTGGTCGACTACTGCAAGGCGCACGACATCGGGGCCATCGTCAAGGGCCTGCGCGCCGTCAGCGACTTCGACTACGAGCTGCAGATGGCCCAGATGAACCACCGCCTCTCCGGCGTGGACACCCTGTTCGTGGCCGGCAACCCGCTGTACAGCTTCCTGTCCAGCTCGCTCGTCAAGGAGGTCGCCACCTACGGCGGCGACGTCTCGCACCTGGTGCCGCGGTCCATCGAGCAGCGCATGAAGGACCGCCTCGCCGAGCGTTCCCAGGGCTGAGGCCTCGCTCTCCGGGTGCCCCCCGCCGCACCCTGACGTGTCCCGCCGAGCGTTCCCAAGGCTGAGGCCCCGCTCTCCGGGTGCCCTCCGCCGCACCCGGGCGTCTCGCCGAGCGCTCCGGGGCTGAGGCTCCCGCCCTCCGGGCGTGTTCCGCCGTCACCCCCGGGTGTTTCGCCGAGCCGTTCCGGGGCTGAGGCTCGGCCCTCCGAGCGTGTTCCGCCGTCACCCCAGGTGTGATGGGCGCCCTCTGCCACCACCCGGGCGCCCTCCGTCGCCACCGCCAGGCGTGATCCGGGCGGACACGCGGGCCGGAGCCGGGATCCCGCGCCACGGCGGCACCGCGCGGCACACTGGTCGGCGTGTACCGGGTGTTCGAGTCGCTCGACGAGCTGGTGACGCTCGTCGAGGAGGCCAGGGGCGTGCCGATGACGTCGGGCTGCGTCGTCCCGCGCGGCGACGTGCTGGAGCTGCTGGACGACATCCGTGACGCCCTGCCGAGCGAGGTGGACGACGCGCAGGACGTGCTTGACCACCGCGACGAGATCGTCACCAAGGCCCGCACCGAGGCCGACGAGCTGACCGCCGACGCCCGCGAGCAGGCCGAGCAGATGCTCGCCGAGGCCCGCGAGGAAGCCCAGCGCATGCTCGCCGACGCCCGCGCCGAGGCCGAACGCACCGTCGACAAGGGCCGCCGCCACTACGACGAACTGCTCGCCAGGGCCAACGCCGACGCCGAGCGCGCCGCCGCCGCCGGCAAGGCCGCCTACGAGCGCTCCGTCGCCGAGGGCCGCGCCGAGCAGCAGCGCCTCGTGTCCAACACCGAGGTCGTCCAGGCCGCCCACGCCGAGGCCGCCCGCATCGTCGACGCCGCCGGCGAGGAGGCCGACCGCCTCCGCGCCGAGTGCGACGAGTACGTCGACTCCACCCTCGCCGAGTTCGAGGACCTCCTCGAACGCACCATGCGCACCGTCAGCCGCGGCCGCGACCACCTCCGCGGCCCCCTCCCCGTCGGCGACCCCTCCGGCCGCCCCCGCCTCGGCCTCCACTGACCCGGCTCCCCGGGGTCTTCCCGTCCTCCTGCCGCGGGGCCGCAGCGCCCTCGGCGCATCTCCACCACGAGGGCGAACAGCGTTGGCGAATGGACCTTCACCCCACCCAGCGGGGCAAATGGTCCATTCACCCCCCCGAGCGACCAGCGGCGTGGCGGTGCGTCGGTGCGCCTTCGGCGTACGGCCGTGTCCTCGGCGGGCCGGTGGCGGCCTCGGCCGGGCGCCTGATTGATTCGTCGGCCGCCGCGAACCGCCAACGCGGCGGGCCTGCGGAGATACCGGCAGCGTCGTCAGTAGGTGGCCGCAGGTAGTACTGGCAGGAGCGGCGGCCAGGACCGGCCAGCGGAATGGCTGTCGGAGTGGCCAGCCTGTGCAGACCCCGGGAGTGCCGCCGGTGGTGATCGCCCGGCAGCGTCGGCGGGAGTGGCGGCGGTAGAGCTGCGGGAGTGGCCCCCCTGCCGACGCCCCGGAAGCGCCGTCGGCAGTAGCTGCCCCGCGGTGCTGTTGGGAGTGGCTGCCGGGCCGTGCTGTCAGGAGTGGTTGCCCGGCAGTGATGTCAGGAGTGGCTGCCCGGCAGTGCCGTCGGGGTGGCGCCCGTAGTACTGCCGGCCGCTGGTGGATCTGCGGGAGCAGGCAGCCGACCCTGTTGAGACATCGGGAGTGCCATCGGGGTGGCCGTCGGTGGTGCCGGCCGGGGGTGACCGGTTTGTCGAGACACCGGTAGTGGCCGCCGGAGGGCCGGCCGGAGTGACCGGCAGCCGGGTTGGGGCGAAGGCCGGTGGGCGGCGGGTGGGCGAGGTTCCCGGGGGCTGGGGTGGCTCAGAGTGAAATCACCCAGCCGGCAGACACGGCCGGTTCACCGCGATTGCGGACTGCTGCTGGGAACCGGGACGCGGCTTGCTCGTGGTGCGTGTGGGGCGGTCTGGTTGGGTGCCTGCCGATTTCCTGAGGGCGTGGGGCGTCGCGTAGGCTGGTCTCGCTGGCCAGCCACTGCCTAACCCTTGCCAGCGAGCCTCCGAGATGCCACGACAGAACTCTGTGCCGCGTGCCCAGCGCCGCAAGCAACGTGACCCGTCGGGACCCTGGGTGATCGACACCCGTGATGTGGGTCGCCGACCAGGGTCCATGCGGCGTTACGAGCGCACCGTGCCGGCGCCGGCCGGTCTCGGGGTCGAGGGCGTGATCGTGGTGCCGGAGGGCGACGACGTCGAGCTGGACCTCCGGGTGGAGTCCGTGGTCGAAGGGGTGCTGGTCACCGGCTCGGTCACGGCGACCGTGGTGGGTGAGTGCTCGCGCTGCCTGGACCCCCTGTCCGAGGACGTCACCGTGCACGTCACGGAGCTGTACGCCTACCCGGACAGCGCCACCGACACCAGCACGGACGCCGACGAGGTGAGCCGGGTGGTGGACGACCTGGTGGACACCGAGCCCACGGTCCGGGACGCGCTGCTGCTGGCCCTTCCCCAGGCCCCGCTGTGCACTGACGACTGCGCCGGGTTGTGCCCCGAGTGCGGTGGGAAGCGGGCCGAACTCGGTGCCGATCATCGGCATGAGAGCATTGACGCTCGTTGGGCCGCGCTCGCGCCGCGGCTCGGCGATATCGAGGAGGAGAACGAGTAACGTGGCTGTTCCCAAGCGCAGGACCTCGCGGTCGAACACCCGCTCCCGCCGCTCGCAGTGGAAGGCGTCCGCGCCCACCCTGGTTGCCTGCAGCAACCGCGCCTGCGGTCAGCAGAAGCTGCCGCACATCGCGTGTCCGAACTGCGGCACCTACAACGGCCGCCAGGTCGTCACTCCGGCCTGATCACCGCGCAGAGCCGCGTAGTGGGGGTCAGAGCGCCACAGGTGCGATCCGATGATCGAGCTCCGTTGCTCACGGCGCTCGGCGTCGAGCTGGACGCCGAGCTGCTCGAGCTCGCGCTGACGCACCGGTCGTTCGCCTACGAGAACGGCGGGCTGCTCCCCAACGAGCGGCTCGAGTTCCTCGGCGACGCCGTGCTCGGCTTCGCCGTCACCGATCACCTGTACCGCACGCACACGGACCTCGCCGAGGGCCAGCTCGCGAAGCTGCGCGCCAGCGTGGTCAACATGCACGCGCTGGCCGGTGTCGCCCGCAACCTCGGCGACGGCGGCCTCGGCCCGCACCTGCTGCTGGGCCGTGGCGAGGAACTCACCGGTGGCCGCGACAAGGCCAGCATCCTGGCCGACGCCGTCGAGGCGCTCATCGGCGCCGTGTACCTGCAGCACGGCATCGGCGTGGCCACCGAGCTGGTGCACCGCCTGTTCGGCACGCTGCTGGCCGAGGCGCCGCTGCTCGGCGCGGGCCTCGACTGGAAGACCAGCCTGCAGGAGCTCACCGCCACCCAGGGTCTCGGCGTGCCCGAGTACCGGGTGGAGGAGGACGGGCCGGACCACCTCAAGCACTTCACCGCCACGGTCGTCATCGGCGGCCAGGTGTACGGGTACGGCGAGGGCCGGACCAAGAAGGAAGCCGAGCAGAAGGCCGCCGAGGCCGCCTGGCGGGCCCTCTCCGAGGGTGGTTCGGGCGGCTCCTGATCGACCCATAGGGTGACGCCCGTGCCGGAGCTCCCCGAGGTCGAAGTCGTCCGCCGCGGTCTCGCCGACCACGTGGTCGGCCGCACCGTTCTCGCCGCCGAGGTCCACCACCCGCGCGCCGTCCGCCGGCACGTCGCGGGCGCCGACGACTTCACGGCGCGGTTGCGCGGCCGGGCCGTCACGGCGGCGCGCCGTCGCGGCAAGTACCTGTGGCTGGAGCTGGACGATGCCGCGGACGCCGTGCTCGCGCACCTCGGCATGAGTGGCCAGCTCCTGGTGCAGCCGGCCGGGGCGCCGGACGAGACGCACCTGCGCATCCGGCTGCCGCTGGACGACGGCAACGAGCTGCGCTTCGTGGACCAGCGCACGTTCGGCGGGCTGGCCGTCGAGGAGCTCACCACCGCCGGCCCGCCGGTCTCCGTGGCGCACATCGCGCTGGACCCCTTCGACGAGCGCTACGACATCGAGGACGCCGTGGCCCGCATGCGGCGGCGGGACACCGGACTGAAGCGCGCGCTGCTCGACCAGACGATCGTCTCCGGCATCGGCAACATCTACGCCGATGAGGCGCTCTGGCGCTCGCGGCTGCACTGGGCCCGGCCGACCGCCACGCTCAACCGGCCGGCGGCGCGCGGCGTGCTGCAGGCGGCGGCCGAGGTGATGGCCGCCGCGCTGGGGGAGGGCGGCACCTCGTTCGATGCGCTGTACGTCAACGTCAACGGGGAGTCCGGGTACTTCGACCGTGCGCTCGCCGTCTACGGCCAGGAGGGGCGGCCGTGCCCGCGCTGCGGCACCGCGGTACGCCGCGAGGCGTTCATGAACCGCTCCTCCTATTCCTGCCCGGCGTGCCAGCCACGCCCGCGCCGCCCGCACTGGTGACAGGCGGGGCGCGAGCAGGGCCACAAGGTCATCGAACACACGTTCGACTCTAGGGCGCGCCCCCTCCGCCCGGCATCGCACGATCCGGTGGCGCCGGACCAGCAGCACCACCGAGGCAGGCCCCGAAGCCCGGCGCATCGCCGAGCTCCCCGGCCGCCTGGGTGCGAATGAACCATTTGATCCGCCCGTCGAGCCACCGGAGGCCTCCGGGCGCTCCGTCCGGCCACGAGTGGGCGTCGTCAAGAAGCTGTCAACGACGCCGTGGCCGCCCGTCAGGAGATCGACAACGGCGGACCGCGACGCCCCGCCACGGGCACAGGATCGCCGTGACGGCGACCGTAGGCCGTCACGTCCTCCTGGGAGCCCTGATGGCCGACCTGGCCCATGCCCTCGTCCTGGTCGCGGCGTTCGCCGTGCTGCTGCTCGTGCTGCGCGGGCTGGAACGCCTGTGACCGCCGCGAACCTGGCCGGCGGCCTGCTCGCCCTGGCCCTGCTGGTGTACCTCGTGGTCGCCCTGGTGCGCCCGGAGCGCTTCCGGTGACCGGCGTGCTGATCGTGGTCGCGCTGCTCGCGGCGGCCTACCTGCCGCTCGGCTCCTACCTGGCCCGGGTCTACACGGACGACCGGCACTGGGCGGTGGAGCGGCTGGTGTACCGCGTGGTCCGCGTGGATCCCGGCGCCGGCCAGCGCTGGACCGGCTACGCCACCGGGGTGCTCGCCTTCTCCTTCGTCTCGATCGTGCTGCTCCACCTGATGCTGCGGGCGCAGCCGCTGCTCCCGCTGGACCTCGGGCGCGGCGCCGTCGAGCCCGGCGTGGCCTTCAACACCGCGATCAGCTTCGTCACCAACACGAACTGGCAGTCCTACGTGCCGGAGACCACCCTCGGCCACACCGTGCAGTTCGCCGGGCTGACCGTGCAGAACTTCGTGTCCGCCGCGGTCGGCCTGGCGGTGGCGATCGCCCTGGTGCGCGGCTTCGCCGCCTCCGGCGCGGACCGCATCGGCAACGTCTGGGTGGACCTCACCCGTGGTGTGGTGCGCGTGCTGCTGCCGGCCGCGGCGCTCGCCGCGATCGTGCTGCTCGCCCTCGGCGCCGTGATGAGCCTGCGCTCCGGCGTCACCGTGACGGGCCTGGACGGCTCCGAGCACACCATCGCGCTGGCCCCGGTGGCCTCCCAGGAGGCGATCAAGGAGCTCGGCACCAACGGCGGCGGCATCCTCAACGCCAACTCGGCGCACCCGTTCGAGAACCCCGGCCCCTTGTCCAACCTGCTGGAGGTGTTCCTGCTGCTGGTGATCCCGGTGGCGCTCACCCGCACCTTCGGGATCATGGTCGGCGACCGCCGTCAGGGCACGGTGCTGCTCGCCGTGATGGGCACCGTCTGGGCCGGACTGCTCGCCGTCGCCTGGTGGGCGGAGACCCACCCCAACGGCCCGGCCACGCTGGCCGCGGGCGCCGCCCTGGAGGGCAAGGAGCTCCGGTTCGGCACTCCCGGCTCGGTGCTCTTCGCCGTGTCGACCACCGGCACCTCGACCGGGGCGGTCAACTCGATGCACGACAGCTATACCGGTCTCGGCGGCGGGGTGACGCTGCTCAACCTGCTGCTCGGCGAGGTCGCGCCCGGCGGTGCCGGCGCCGGCCTCTACGGCATGCTGCTGCTCGCCGTGGTCGCGGTGTTCCTGGCCGGGCTCATGGTCGGCCGCACCCCGGAGTACCTGGGCAAGAAGCTCGGCCGCCGCGAGGTCACCGCCGCCGTGGTGCCGCTGCTGGTCATGCCGGCCGTGGTACTGATCGGCACCGGCCTGGCGCTGGCCCTGCCGGGCACCCGCGACGCGCTCGCCAACGACGGCGCGCACGGGCTCTCCGAGGTGCTGTACGCCTACGCCTCGGCCGGCAACAACAACGGCAGCGCGTTCGCCGGCCTCACCGCGACCGGCCCGTTCTTCCAGGTCTCGCTCGGCGTGGCGATGCTCCTCGGCCGCTTCCTGCCGATGCTCGCGGTGCTCGCCCTGGCCGGCCTGCTCGCCCGGCAGCGGCGCCTCGAACCCGGCCCGGGCACCCTCCCCACCGGCGGGCCGCTGTTCGCCGTGCTGCTCGGCGGCACCGTCGTGCTGGTCGCCGCCCTCACCTTCCTGCCGGCCCTCGCGCTCGGCCCGATCGCCGAGGCCCTGGCATGACGGCCACGACGCGGCGGCCGCGGACCGTGCCACGCCGGCCGGCGGCCGGGTTCGACCCCCGCCTGCTGCGCGCCGCACTGCCGGACGCGCTGCGCAAGCTGCACCCGCGCCACCAGCTCGGCAACCCCGTGATGTTCGTGGTCTGGGCCGGCTCGGTGCTCACCACGGTGCTCGCGGTGGCGCGCCCGGACGCGTTCTCCTGGCTGGTCACCGCCTGGCTCTGGTTCACCGTGCTGTTCGCGAACCTCGCCGAGGCGGTGGCCGAGGGCCGCGGGCGCGCCCGGGCCGCCTCGCTGCGCCGCACCCGCTCCGGCGCGGTGGCGCGGCGGCTGGACGACTCCGGCGGCGAACACCAGGTGCCGGCCGCCGAGCTGCGCCCCGGCGACGTCGTGCTGATCGTGGCCGGCGAACTGGTCCCGGCCGACGGCGACATCGTCGAGGGCATCGCCACCGTGGACGAGTCGGCCGTGACCGGGGAGTCCGCGCCGGTCATCCGCGAGGCCGGCGGCGACCGCTCCGCCGTCACCGGTGGCACCACCGTGCTGTCCGACCGGATCGTCGTGCGCGTCACCAGCCGGCCGGGGGAGTCCTTCGTGGACCGCATGATCGCCCTGGTCGAGGGTGCCGAGCGGCGCCGCACGCCGAACGAGGTGGCGCTCACCATCCTGCTGTCCGCGCTCACCATCGTCTTCCTGCTGGTCGTCGTCTCGGCGCAGCCGATGGCCGGGTACTCCGGCGCGCCGCAGCCGGTCGTGGTGCTCACCGCGCTGCTGGTGTGCCTCATCCCGACCACCATCGGCGCGCTGCTCCCGGCGATCGGCATCGCCGGCATGGACCGCCTGGTGCGGCACAACGTGCTGGCCAGGTCCGGCCGGGCCGTCGAGGCCGCCGGCGACGTGGACACGCTGCTGCTGGACAAGACCGGCACCATCACCCACGGCAACCGGCGCGCCGTCGAGCTGGTGCCGGTCGGGGCCGTCACGGCGGGCGAGCTGGCCGGCGCCGCCCGGCTGGCGAGCCTCGCCGACCCGACGCCCGAGGGCCGCAGCATCGTGGAACTCGTGGCCCGGGAGCACGCCCCGGCCACCGCGGCCGCCGGGCCGGCCGAGGACGGGCGCACCGCCGAGTTCGTCGAGTTCTCGGCGTGGACCCGGATGTCCGGCTGCGACGACCGCGACCGCGGCATCCGCAAGGGCGCCGCCACCGCCGTCGCCGCCTGGGTGCGGGAGCACGGCGGCACCGTGGACCCCGGCGTGGACGCCGTGGTGGAGCGCATCGCCGCCGGCGGCGGCACCCCGCTGGTGTGCGCCGAACGCACTGCCGGCGGCGCGCGGGTGCTGGGCGTCGTCCACCTGGCCGACGTGGTCAAGGACGGCGTCGCCGAGCGGTTCGCGGCGTTGCGCGCCATGGGCATCCGCACCGTCATGGTCACCGGCGACAACCCGGTGACGGCGCGGGTCATCGCCGCCACGGCCGGCGTGGACGACCACCTCGCCGAGGCCACCCCGGAGGACAAGCTCGCGCTCATCCGCCGCGAGCAGCGGGGCGGGCGGCTGGTCGCCATGACCGGCGACGGCACCAACGACGCGCCGGCCCTGGCCCAGGCCGACGTCGGGGTGGCGATGAACTCCGGCACGGCCGCCGCCAAGGAGGCCGGCAACATGGTCGACCTCGACTCCGACCCCGCGAAGCTCGGGGCGATCGTGGAGATCGGCAAGCAACTGCTCATCACCCGCGGCGCGCTCACCACCTTCTCGATGGCCAACGACCTGGCCAAGTACTTCGCGATCCTGCCGGCCATGTTCGCCGCCATCCACCCGCAGCTGGAACGCCTGAACGTCATGCGGCTCGCCTCGCCGCAGTCGGCGATCCTCTCGGCGGTCGTGTTCAACGCGCTGGTCATCGTCGCGCTCATCCCGCTCGCGCTGCGCGGCGTGCGTTACCGGCCGGCCCCGGCCGCGCGGCTGCTGCGGCGCAACATGCTCGTGTACGGCCTCGGCGGCGTGGTCACGCCGTTCGCCGCCATCCCGGCCATCGACCTGGTGGTCCGGCTGATCCCCGGAATCGGGTGAGGACAGTGCGTTCCCTGCTCCCCGCCACGGCGGCCGGCCTGCGGCTGCTGCTGGTGATGACCGTGCTGACCGGCCTGCTGTACCCGGCGGCGATCTGGGCCGCCGGACGGCTCCCCGGCCTGCACGGCAACGCCGAGGGCTCGCTCGTCACGTACGACGGCCGGGTCGTCGGCTCCGACCTGATCGGCGTGGACCTGGTGGGCGACGAGTGGTTCCACGGCCGGCCGTCCGCCTCGGCGCGGGACGTGCTCGGCCCCGGCGATCCCTCGGTGTCCGGCGGCTCCAACCTGGCCGGCGACTCCGCCGCCCTGCTGGCCGCCGTGCACCGGCGGCGGGCGCTGATCGCGGCGCGGGAGAACGCCGACCCGGCCGCGGTGCCGCCGGACGCGGTGACCGCCTCGGCCTCCGGCCTGGACCCGCACATCTCCGTCGCCTACGCGCTGCTGCAGGTGCCGCGGGTGGCGCGGGAGAACGGCCTCACCGAGGACCGGGTGCGCGCGCTGGTCGCGGCGAACACCACCGACCCGCTGGCCACCGACCCGGTGGTGACGGTGCTGCGGCTCAACGTGGCGGTGGCCGGGGCCGCCGGCGATGGTGGCTGACGACCGGCCGGCCGTCGTCACCCCGGCCGCGCCGCCGGAGCACACTGGGGGCGTGAGCGACCGGCGCCGCCGCGGCGAGCTGCGCATCTATCTCGGCGCCGCGCCGGGCGTCGGCAAGACGTACGCGATGCTCGGCGAGGCACGGCGGCGCGCCGGGCGCGGCACCGACGTGGTGGTCGGCCTGGTGGAGAGCCACGGCCGCACCCGCACCGCGGAGGCCGCCGCCGGGCTGGAGCACGTACCGCGGCGGCGGCTGTGCCACCAGGGGCGGGAGTTCGAGGAGTTCGACGTCGACGCCGTGCTCGCCCGCCGCCCCGCGGTCGCCGTCGTCGACGAGCTCGCGCACACCAACGTCCCCGGCAGCCGCAACGCCAAGCGCTGGCAGGACGTCGAGGAGCTGCTCGCGGCCGGCATCACCGTGCTCACCACGGTCAACGTGCAGCACCTGGAGAGCCTGAACGACGTCGTGGAGCGGATCACCGGCGTGCGGCAGGGCGAGACCGTGCCGGACGAGGTGGTTCGCGGCGCCGAGCAGGTGGAGCTGGTGGACATCACGCCGGAGGCCCTGCGCCGCCGGCTCGCGCACGGCAACGTCTACCCGGCCGACCGGGTGGACGCCGCGCTGCGCAACTACTTCCGGCCGGGCAACCTCACGGCGCTGCGGGAGCTGGCGCTGCTCTGGGTCGCGGAGAAGGTGGACATCGCGCTGCGCCGCTACCGCGCGGAGCACGACATCGAGGACACCTGGGAGGCCCGCGAGCGCGTCGTGGTCGCGGTGACCGGTGGCCCGGAGAGCGAGACCGTGCTGCGCCGCGCCGCGCGGATCGCCGCCCGCTCCGGATCGGCCGAGCTGTCCTGCGTGCACGTGCTGCGCGGCGACGGGCTGGCCGGGGCGCCGCCCACCGTGCTGGGCTCGCTGCGCACCCTGGCGGAGAGCGTCGGGGCCACGTTCCACACCGTCGTCGGCGACGACGTGCCGGCCGCGCTGCTCGACTTCGCCCGCGGCGTCAACGCCACCCAGCTCGTGCTCGGCACGTCGCGGCGTTCGCGGCTGGCCCGGGTGTTCGAGGAGGGCATCGGCGCGCGCACCATCCAGGAGTCCGGCTCCATCGACGTGCACCTGGTGACGCACGACGAGGCCGGCCGGCGGCTGCGGCTCAGCGGCCCGCGCAACGCGCTGCCGGCGCTGCGCCGCGGGCTCGGCCGGCCGCTCGCGCTGCTGCTGCCCGGCCTCGGCGCGGCCACCGGCGTGCTGAGCCGTGAGGTGTTCACCACGGCCACCCACGTCACGGTGTTCGTGCTGGCCGCGGTGGTCACCGCGCTCGTCGGCGGGCTCGGGCCGGCGCTGCTGTCCGCCGTGGCCGGCGGCGTGCTCTACCTCTACTTCTTCACCGAGCCCGTCCACACCTTCCGGGCCGCCTCGGTGGGCGACGTGATCGCGGTGTCCGCGCTGATCCTGGTGGCCGTGCTGGTGGCGCTCGTGGTGGACCGCGCGGCCCGGCGCGCCGAACAGGCCGCCAGGGCCCGCACCGAGGCAGCGCTGCTCGCCTCGTTCGCCCGCGTGGTGCTGACCACCGGCGACCCCGTGCCGCGGCTGCTGGAACGGCTGCGCGAGGCGTTCGGCCTGGGCTCGGTGGCGCTGCTGGAGCGGGCCGACGGCCGCTGGACCGCGGTGCACGCCGTCGGCACCGCGC
>DASWTI010000071.1:0-17753 GCA_036402215.1 Pseudonocardiaceae bacterium | reverse complement strand
CCGCGCGCACGGTGCGCCTGTCCTGAGCCCCGCGGTCCCGCGGCACGTCAGCGGCCGCGGCCCCCACGGCCGGAGCGGCACGGGCGCTGCCTACGATCGGGACGTGCGCCGACCGTCCGAGCCGTCCCTCCGCTGGCAGCGGGCCATCGCGATCGCCATGGTCGTGGCGCAGGCCGGCATCTCGGTGACCGGCTCCGTGGTGCGGGTGACCGGCTCCGGGCTGGGCTGCCCCGAGTGGCCGCAGTGCTTCCCCGGCAGCCTCACCCCGGTCGAGCACCCCGAGTACGCGATGCTCAACCAGTGGGTCGAGTTCGGCAACCGGCTGCTGATCAACGTGATCGGGCTGATCGCACTGGCCTGCCTGGTGTCGGCGCTGCTGGTGCGGCCGCGCCGGAAGCGGCTGGTGTGGCTGGCCGCGGCGATGCCGCTGGGGGTGGCCGCGCAGGCCGTCATCGGCGGCGTCACGGTGCGGCTGGAGCTCGCCTGGTGGACGGTGGCGATCCACTTCCTGGCCTCGATGGTGCTGGTCTGGCTGGCCACGCTGCTGGTGGGCGCGGTCGGCGAGGGCGACGCCCCGCCGCGTGACCGGCTGGGCACCGCGGCCCGGCGGCTGATGCCGGCCATGGTGGCGGTGCTGGCCGCGTTGCTGGTCGCGGGCACGCTGGTGACCGGCGCCGGGCCGCACGCCGGTGACCCGGACACCCCGCGCCTGGACCTGCCGGTGCCGGAGCTGGCCCGGGTGCACTCCGGGCTGCTGTTCGGCTACCTCGCCCTGCTCGTCGCGCTCGGCCTGCTGCTGCGCCGCGACCGCGCGCAGCCGGTGCTGTGGCGGCGCTACCGGGTGCTGCTCGTGGTGGTCGCCGCGCAGGGCACGCTCGGCTACGTCCAGTACTGGACCGGCGTCCCGGGCGCGCTGGTGGCGGCGCACGTGCTCGGCGCGGCCTCCGTGGTGATCGCCACCGCCGCGCTGTGGACCGCGACCCGCGACCGCGGCCCGGCGGCCGTGCCGTCCCCCGTGGACCGCGAGCCGGTCACGGCCTGACCGGTACCCTCCCGGCCGTGACCGCGCCAACCTCTCCCCTGTCCCCGCAGCCCGGCTGGTACCCGGACCCCTACCGGCAGGGCCTGCGCTGGTGGGACGGCGCGACCTGGTCGCCGCACGCCCGCCCGCTGCCGGCCGCCGCGCCGGACCGTCCGGCGCCCCCGGCGCACGCCGGGCACAACGAGGGCATCGGCCGGCTGATGATGATCGCCCAGGCGGCCGGCACGGTGCTGCTGGCCGCCGGTTACGGCTGGGCGGGCGCCGCCGTGCTGCGTGACCTGGGGCCGCTGTTCGACGCGCTCACCGCGCCCGCCGGGTCGCCGCCGCCGGAGGTGCCGGCGTCGCTGCTCTGGCTGGGTCTGGTCTCGGTGCTCGGGCTGGTGGCCTGGGTGCCGCGGGTGCTGGAGATGATGTGGGCCTACCGGGCGGCGAGCGCCGCGGCGGCCCTCGGCATCCCGGCCCGGCGCGAACCGATCTGGGCCGTGGTGGCCTGGTTCCTGCCGGTGGTCAGCCTCTGGTTCCCGTACCAGTCGGTGCGCGACTGCCTGCCGCCGGAGCACCCGCGGCGGCGCACCGTCGCGCTGTGGTGGGCGGGCTCGCTGGTGTCCGACGCGGCCGTGGTCCTGGCCCTCGGCGGGGCGCTGCTCGGGGGCGCGATGTTCGCCGTGGTGATGATCCTGGTCACGGCGGTCGCGGTGGCCACGGCGGTGCTCGGGTTGCGGGTGACCCGCGCGGTGGACGAGGCGCACCGGGAGCTGCTGCCCGCCGGCTGACCCGGTTTGTGTTGCCGCGGCGGGGGTTCGTGGCTCCCTGCGTCGTGAACCTGTTACGACCACCGCTGTACGCGGTATCAACGGCCCGCCTAGGCTGCTCCCCATCGGCGGCCGGGCAGGGCCGCCGGCTCCGTTCCCAGCCCCCCGAACCGCGGTGATCGAGTGTCGTACGCCTCCCCCGCCTCCCCGCCGATGGACGACCGGCAGATCGTGTCCGGACTGCTGCGCAAGGACCGCGACGCGGTCGCCGCGCTCTACGACCGGTACGCCGACGTCCTGCACGACTACGCCCGGCGGCGGACGCACTCCGAGGCCGATGCCGCCGACGTCGTGCACGACGCGTTCCTGGTGGCGCTGGAACGCATCGAGCAGCTCCGGGACCCGGACCGGTTGCGGCCGTGGTTGTACGCGATCGCCCGCACCGAGCTGCACCGCCGGTACCGGCACGCCGCGCGCTACACCGAGCTGGACGCCGAGGACGAACGGCGGGAGCTGGTGAGCGCCGAGCCCGGCCCGGAGGCGCAGGTGCAGCGCGCCGAGCTGGTGGCGCTGCTGCGCGAGGCCACCGCGGGCCTGGCCGACGACGACCGTGAGCTGCTGGACCTGCACCTGCGGCACGGCCTGGTGGGCGCGGACCTGGCCGCCGCGGCGGGCATGCCGGCCCGGCACGCCACCGTGGCGCTGGACCGGGTGCGCTCCCGGCTGACCCGCACGCTCGGCGTGGTGCTGCTGTCGCGGCGGCCGGCCTGCACCGACTTCGCGTCCATCCGGCAGGCCAACCCGGAGCTGACCCCGCTGGCCCGCAAGCGGCTCGCCCGGCACGTGGACAACTGCGAGGTGTGCCACCGGGAGCAGGCCCGGCGGCTGCGGCCCGAGGTGCTGCTGGCCGCCCTGCCGATCCTGCCGGCGCCGTCGGAGCTGCGGGCCCGGCTGGTGGCCGCGCGGCAGCAGCCGCCCGCACCGCCCACCGTGCGGGCGTGGGACCGCGACGGCTTCCCGGCGGCCGCGACGCCGCGCCGCCGCCGCCCGTTCGCGGCCGCGGTGGCGATCATCGTGGTGCTGGTGATCGCCGGCGCGTTCCTGGTGACGCAGCACCGGTTCGCCGGTGAGGGCGAGCCGGTGGGGGCGTTCGACACCCTGGGGCCGACGGTGCGCACCACGACGGGCACGCCGGACGTACCCGGTCAGGTGCGGACGGCGGCACCGGTGCCCACCACCGTGGCACCCCCCACCACCACGGCCGTCCCGGCGACGACCACCGCCCGGCGCACGACCACCCCGCGCCGGACCACCACTCCACCACCACCACCGACCACCACGACGCCGCCACCGCCGCCCCGGGACACCGAGGCACCGGCGATCGGCGCGGCCACCCTCGCCCCGACCATGTTCGCCACCACGTTCGGCACCGGCTCGGCGTGCGGCCGGGTCACGCCCGCCACCACCGCCACGGTGCGCACCACGGCCACCGACCCCGCGGGCGTGGCCGGCGTGACGTTCACCTGGGTGTACCAGGGCGGGGCACGATCCGGGCCGATCCAGATGGCACCCGCCGGCGGCGGCGCCTACCAGGGCGGCGTCGGCCCGGTGCCCTGGGGCTCACTGCCGAACGGCGACACCCGGCACCCCATCTCGGTGACGATCACGGCCACCGACGCGCTCGGCAACAGCCGCAGCCAGTCCTACTCCGGCATCGGGACGCTGCGCCAGTGCGTCATCATCTTCTGAGCACGGCTCCCAGTGGGAGGCGTACCGGCGGTGGTGCCGCTCGGCCTGGCCGACCACCCGAGGGCCGCGCCCGGCACAGGTGGACGCCGCTCAGCTGTGAGCCGGTGAGATGAGCACCGTTCGTCAGGTCGTGGCCGCGACGACAAAATGGCTCGCGTGAACGCGCCAGCCGCCGCCACCATCGTGCAATGGCCAAACCGGCGAAAGGCGACAAAGGGCACAAGAAACGCCTCCTGCGGAGGATGACCGCGGAGGAGTCTGCGCGCTGGCGGCACCGGCTGGAACAGCGCTGGGGACTGCGCGACCTGTGCTGGCATCCGCAGCTGACCACCAGGATCCCCGCCGACGTACTGATCCTGCACGAGCGGTCCATGTGGATCGAGCCCTGCGTCGAACGAGTCCGCGAAGCTCTGCGGCAGCTGGGCGGTCACCCGGTCGCCGAACTGCGTGAGAGTCCCGGCATCGACTGCCTGATCAAGGTCGATCACGTCAGCCCGCGCTACGCCTTCGGCGACGAAGGCGTCTGGACCGACCACACCCTCGACTGGATCGCCCACGCCTCCCACGAAGGCACCGTCGCCTTCGGCGGCACCGTCGCCACCCTGCTTCCCACCCTCTGGCCCGACATCGACGACTGGCGCTGGCACCACCGCTGACATCGTCAGGCAACCCGCACCAGCTCAGCGGGCCGAAGGCGCTCGGGAGCTCGGTCGACCTTTCTGAGCGCGCAACGTCCTCCGGTCCGTCCTTATGGCGCGCGCGCCGGTTTACTAGGGTCGGGCCGGTGACTTCGATCCCCGGCCTGATGGACGAGTACCTGCGCTGGTACTTCGACAACCACCCGATCTCGGCGAGCGTGGCGGGCGCCGAGGGCTACGACGACCAGCTCGGTGACTTCAGCGCCGGTGGCTTCGAGTCGCGGCGCGCGGCGTGCGACCGTTGGCTGGAGCGCTTCGAGGCGGCCGGCGGCGACGGCAACCTCGACCCGGAGGACGCGATCGACCGGGACCTGGTGGTGGCGACGCTGCGCGGCGACCGCATCCTGGCCGACTGGCCGGCGTGGCGGCGCGACCCGGCGACCTACCTGGGGCCGCTGTTCAGCGCGCTGTACCACCCGTACCTGCACCGGCTGCGCCCGGACGCGGAGCTGGTGGCGTCCACGGTGGAGCGGCTGCGCCAGGTGCCGGACGTGCTGCGCGCGCAGCAGGAGAACCTGGACCCGTCGCTCGCCTCGGCGCTGCTGGTGCGCCGGGCGCTCGGGCAGGCCAGGGCGGGGCGCACGTTCGTCACCCGCTCGCTGCCCGAGGTGGTGGCCGACGAGTCGCTGCGGGCCCGGCTGGCCGAGGCCGCCGAGCCGGCCGCGGCCGCGTTCGACGAGGCCGTGGAGTTCCTCACCGGGCTGGCCGAGCGGGCCACCGGCGACTGGCGGATGGGTGAGCGCCGGTACTCGGCGCTGCTGCGGGAGCGCGAGCTGCTGGGCTTCGACGCCGCGCACCTGCACCGGGTGGGCAGGGAGGCCTGGGCCGAGCTGGACGCGGAGATGAGCGAGCTGGCGGCGTCCGTGCCGGGCGGCTCCCGGGACTGGCGGGCGGTGGGCGCGCGGCTCGCCGACGACCACCCGCCGACCGTCGAGGCGATGCGCGAGGAGTACGACACCGAGACCGAGCGGGCCCGGAAGTTCCTGGTGGAGAACGAGCTCGTCTCGTTCGCCGACGGGGAGTCCTGCCGCGTGGTGCCGTCGCCGAACTTCCAGCGGCCGGTGCTGGCGGTGGCGTTCTACATCGCGCCGCCGGCCATGACGGACTCGCGGCTGGGGCACTTCTTCGTGCCCTACACGCCGGACGACTACTCGCCCGAGCAGGTGCGCGAGCGGCTGCGCAGCAACGCCCGCGCGCAGATGCCGACGACCGCGGTGCACGAGGCCTACCCGGGCCACCACTGGCACCTGTCGTGGATGGCCGGGACGCCGCGCAAGATCCGCACGTTCCTGCGCACGCCGTACTTCGCCGAGGGCTGGGCGCTGTACGCGGAGAAGCTGATGCGCGAGCAGGGCTACTTCACCACGCCGGAGCAGGAGCTGGCGCACCTGGAGGCGCGCATCTTCCGCGCCGCGCGGATCGTCGTGGACACCGCGCTGCACACCATGGACCTGAGCGTGGCGGAGGCGGAGCGCTTCATGTCCACCGACGGCACGCTCAACGCCGACACCGCCGCGGCCGAGGTGAACCGGTACTGCGCGTGGCCGACGCAGGCGCCGTCGTACCTCACGGGTTGCCTGGAGATCGAGCGCATCCGCGCCGACTTCCTGGCCGCCGGGCGGGGCACGCTGCGCGAGTTCAACGACCGGCTGGCCGGCTCCGGCGCGCTGCCGCTGGGACTGGCGCGGCGCGCGGTGCTGGGCTCGTGATCCACTAGCACCGTGCGCGCGATCCAGGTGCGGGCCCACGGCGGCCCGGAGGTGCTGACGGCGGCGGACGTGGCGCAGCCGTCGGCCGGTCCCGGCCGGCTGCTGGTGCGGGTCACCGCGGCCGGCGTCAACTACATCGACACGTACCACCGGGAGGGCGCCTACCCGGTGCCGCTGCCGTTCACGCCCGGGCTGGAGGGCGCCGGGGTCGTCGAGGCCGTCGGAGAGGCCACCGGGGAGGACGCAGGGGAGGACGTCGGGGAGGACGTCGGCGGGTTCGCGGTGGGCGACCGGGTGGCCTGGTCCGACCAGCTCGGCAGCTACGCGGAGCTGGCGTCGGTGGCGGCCGACCGGGTGGTGGCCGTGCCGGACGGGGTGGACGACGAGCGGGCCTGCGCCGCGATGCTGCAGGGCATGACGGCGCACTACCTGGTGACCGCGAGCCACCCGGTGGCGGCCGGCGAGACGGTGCTGGTGCACGCCGCCGCGGGCGGCATGGGCCTGCTGCTGTGCCAGCTGGTGACGGCGCGCGGCGGCCGGGTCATCGGCACCACGTCCACCGCGGAGAAGGCGGAGCTGGCCCGCGCCGCCGGGGCGGCCGAGGTGATCGACTACACCGCGGTGCCCGACCTGGCCGCGGCGGTGCGCGAGCTGACCGGCGGCGAGGGCGTGGCCGCGGTGTACGACGGCGTGGGCGCGTCCACGTTCGACGCGAGCCTGGCCGCGCTACGCCGGCGCGGCACCCTGGTGCTGTACGGGGCGGCGAGCGGCCCGGTGCCCCCGGTGGACCCGCAACGGCTCAACGCCGCCGGCTCGGTGTTCGTGACGCGGCCCAAGCTGGCCGACCACACGGTGACCCGCGAGGAGCTGACCTGGCGGGCCGGCGAGATCCTGTCCGCCGTGGCCCGCGGCACCCTGGACCTGCGGATCGGCGGCCGCTACCCGCTGGCCGAGGCCGCGGCGGCGCACCGCGACCTGCAGGGCCGGCGCACCACCGGGAAGCTCCTGCTGCTGCCGTAGCGGTCCGGACGGACGGGGCTCGTGTCAGCCGCGGCGCCAGGCCTCGTCGTAGCGGCGCTGCCAGTCGGGGTCCCGCGCCGCCTCGCGCTCCCGGCGCACCCTGGCCGCCGTGCCGGCCGGGTAGCCGTGCGCCGCGACCCGCTTCTCGGCGCTCTCCACGGAGTAGGACAACGCGAAGTACACGGCCACCACCGAGCCGATGCCCACCGACCCCAGCCCCAGCGCGACCGGGGCGTCCAGCACCAGGATCAGCAGCAGCGCGGTGCCCACCGCCACCGGGGAGAAGCGCAGCACCGCGCGCACCGCGAACCGGGCGAGCCACGTCCGCGCGGTGAGGTCCCGCAGCACCCACTCCCGGTACCGCTCCGGCAGGCGGCCGCCGAAGGCGTACCACAGCCACCTGGCCGGCCCCGGCCGCACCGTCTCCGCCATACCCGCAGGTTACGCGCCGCCGGCCGGCGATCGCCGGGTCGGATCAGAGAATGGGCGAGAGCCCGAGCGCGGCGTCCACGGCGATCGCCACGAACAGCGCCGTGAGGTAGCTGTTGGACAGATGGAACAGCCGCATCGGGCGGGCGTCCTCGCCGCGCCGGATCGCGGCGTGCAGGCGATGTGCCATGGCGAGGAACCAGGCGCCGACGCCGAGGGCCACCGCGGCGTAGACCCAGGACGTGGCCGGCACCAGCAGCAGCGACCAGGCCACCATGACCCACGAGTAGACGACGATGCGGCGCGACACCTCGGTGGGCGTGGCCACCACCGGCAGCATCGGCACGCCGGCCGCGGCGTAGTCGTCGCGGAAACGCATGGCCAGCGACCAGAAGTGCGGCGGCGTCCAGAAGAAGATCACGCCGAACATCACCAGCGCCGGCCAGCCGACGGTGCCCGTGGTGGCGGCCCAGCCGATGACGACCGGCATGCAGCCGGCGGCACCGCCCCAGACGATGTTCTGCGCCGTCCGCCGCTTGAGCACCAGGGTGTAGACGAGCACGTAGAACCCGATGGTCGCCACCGCCAGCACGGCGGCCAGCGCGTTCGTGGTGACCCAGAGCCAGCCGAACGAGACCGCGCCGAGCACCAGGCCGAACACCAGCGCGTTGCGCACCGGCACCTGGTGGCGGGCCAGCGGCCGCTGCCTGGTGCGCTTCATCACGGCGTCGATGTCCGCGTCGACCACGCAGTTCAGCGCGTTCGCCGAGCCCGCGGCCATGGCGCCGCCGAGCAGCGTCGCCAGCACCAGCCAGGGCGAGGGAATGGCCGGGCCGGCGTCGGCGACCGTGCGGTGGGCCAGCATTATCGCCGGGACGGTCGTCACCAGCAGCAACTCGATGACCCGCGGCTTGGTGAGGGCGACATAGGCCCGGATCCGTTCCGCCCCCCGCTCCCGCGGCCGGGAGGGTGTAGGGAGAACGGTCACGGGTAACCCCTCTGCGTCGCGGGTCTGTGGTGGGCGGTCCGGGCCTGACCTGAACGGATGGTAGTCATGCCCGGCAATCGGCCCGCCACTAGGGTTGACCAGGATCACCGTGGCCAGATCGACCACCGCACGCGATCACCGAAGTCAGCATTCGCCGAGACCTCAGGAGTTCATCGGACGTGGCCACCTCAACGGACCGTACGCCGGGCGGCACGCCGGCACCGGGCCTGCCGACGCCGGCCGACCCGGACCTGGCGCGGCGCACCGCCGCCGACTACCCCGACGACTGGACGGACCTGGACCGCCGGGCCGTCGACACCGTCCGCGTGCTCGCAGCGGAGGCCGTGCAGAACGTCGGCAACGGGCACCCGGGCACCGCGATGAGCCTGGCGCCCACCGCGTACGCCCTGTTCCAGCGCGTCATGCGCCACGACCCCGCGGACCCGCACTGGGCCGGCCGTGACCGCTTCGTGCTGTCCGCCGGACACTCGAGCCTCACGCTGTACCTGCAGCTCTTCCTGAGCGGCTACGGCCTGGAGCTGGCCGACATCAAGGCGCTGCGCACGTGGGGCTCCAAGACCCCGGGGCACCCCGAGCACGGGCACACCGCGGGCGTGGAGATCACCACCGGGCCGCTCGGCCAGGGCTTCGCCGCGGCCGTGGGCATGGCGATGGCCGCCCGCCGCGAGCGTGGCCTGCTGGACCCGGACGCCGCCCCCGGCGAGAGCCCGTTCGACCACCAGATCTACGTGATCGCCTCGGACGGCGACATCGAGGAGGGCGTCACCTCGGAGGCCAGCTCGCTCGCCGGTCACCAGCGGCTGGGCAACCTCACGGTGGTCTACGACGACAACCAGATCTCCATCGAGGACGACACCACGATCGCGCTGTCCGAGGACACCGCCGCCCGCTACGCCGCCTACGGCTGGCACGTGGTGGTCGTGGAGTCCGGCGAGGACGTGGGCGCGATCCTGGCGGCCTTCGAGGAGGCCCGCGCGGAGACCGAGCGGCCCACGCTCATCGTGCTGCGCACCGTGATCGGCTACCCGGCGCCGACGAAGATGAACACCGGCAAGGCACACGGCTCGGCGCTCGGCGCCGAGGAGGTGGCCGAGGTCAAGAAGGCGCTCGGCTTCGACCCCGAGGCGCACTTCGCGGTCGACCAGGAGGTGCTGGCGCACGCCCGCGAGGTCGTGGCGCGCGGCGAGCGGGCCCGCGCCGAGTGGCAGAAGTCCTTCGACGCCTGGGCCGAGAAGAACCCGGAGCGGCGCGCGCTGCTGGACCGGATGAGCCGCCGGGAGCTGCCCGCCGGCTGGACCGACGCGTTGCCCACGTTCGAGCCGGACGCCAAGGGCATGGCAACGCGCAAGGCGTCCGGCGAGGTGCTCAAGGCGATCGGCGAGGTGCTGCCCGAGCTGTGGGGCGGCTCCGCGGACCTGGCCGAGAGCAACAACACCTCGATCCCGGGCGCCACCTCGTTCGGCCCGGAGGGAATCACCACCAAGGAGTGGGGCGACGCCGACCCGTACGGCCGGACGCTGCACTTCGGCGTCCGCGAGCACGCCATGGGCGCGATCCTGAACGGCATCGTGCTGCACGGCGGCACCCGGGTCTACGGCGGCACCTTCCTGGTGTTCAGCGACTACATGCGCCCCGCGGTGCGGCTCGCGGCGCTCATGAAGCTGCCCACGATCTACGTGTGGACGCACGACTCGATCGGCCTCGGCGAGGACGGGCCGACGCACCAGCCGATCGAGCACCTGGCGGCGCTGCGGGCCATCCCCGGCCTGGACGTGGTGCGGCCGGCGGACGCCAACGAGACGGCCGCCGCCTGGCGGACCGTGCTGGGGCACACCGACCGTCCGGCGGGGCTCGCGCTCACCCGGCAGAACGTGCCGGTACTGGAGGGCGTGTCCGCCGAGGGCGTGGCCCGCGGCGGGTACGTGCTGCGCGCGGAGTCCACGCCGCAGCCGCAGGTGGTGCTGATCGCCACCGGCTCCGAGGTGCAGATGGCCGTCGAGGCGCACCAGGTGCTGGAGGGCAACGGCATCGGCACCCGCGTGGTGTCCATGCCGTGCGTCGAGTGGTTCGACGAGCAGGACGAGTCCTACCGCGAGCAGGTGCTGCCGCCGACCTGCCGGGCCCGGGTGGTCGTGGAGGCCGGCATCGCCCAGCCCTGGTACCGCTTCGCCGGCGACCTCGGCGAGATCCTGTCGATCGAGCACTTCGGGGCCTCCGCCGACTACCAGACCTTGTTCCGTGAGTTCGGCTTCACGACCGAGGCCGTCGTCGCCGCCGCGGAGCGTTGCCTCAAGCGAGTGGAGGGACTGTGATGACGGACCGGCTGAAGGAACTCTCCGACGCGGGCGTCTCGATCTGGCTGGACGACCTGTCGCGTCAGCGGCTGGCCACCGGCAGCCTGGCGGAGCTGGTGCGTGACCGGCACGTCGTCGGCGTCACCAGCAACCCGACGATCTTCGCCGCCGCGCTGGCCGACGCCGAGGTGTACGACCAGCACCTGCGTGAGGTGTCCGGCCGCGGCACCTCGCTGGAGGAGGTGGTGCGCGAGCTGACCACCGCCGACGTGCGGGACGCCTGCGACCTGTTCCGCGACGTCTTCGGGCGGACCGGCGGCGTCGACGGCCGGGTGTCGCTGGAGGTGGACCCGCGGCTCGCGCACGACACCGACCGCACCATCGCCGAGGCCGCCGACCTGTGGAAGTCCGTCGACCGGCCGAACCTGATGATCAAGATCCCGGCCACCGAGGCCGGCCTGCCGGCGATCAGCGCCACGCTCGCCGACGGGATCAGCGTCAACGTCACGCTGATCTTCAGCGTCGAGCGGTACCGCGAGGTGATGGACGCCTACCTGACCGGCCTGGAGCGGGCCCGCGCCAACGGGCACGACCTGGCCTCGATCGGCTCGGTCGCCTCGTTCTTCGTGTCCCGGGTGGACACCGAGGTGGACAAGCGGATCGACGCGCTGAACTCCACGCAGGCGACCGCGCTGCGCGGCTCGGCGGCGGTGGCCAACGCCAAGCTCGCCTACGCCGCCTACCAGGAGGTGTTCGCCTCGGACCGCTGGCAGGCCCTCGCGGAGGCCGGCGCGCGGCCGCAGCGGCCGCTCTGGGCGTCCACCGGCACCAAGGACAAGTCGTACTCGGACACCAAGTACGTCACCGAGCTGGTGGTCGCCGGCACCGTGAACACCATGCCGGAGGCCACCCTGAAGGCCTTCGCCGACCACGGTGAGCTGCACGGCGACGTGGTGTCCGGCACCGCCGAGGACGCCGAGCACACCTTCGAGCTGCTGCGCGAGGTGGGCGTGGACACCGACGACGTGTTCCGCGTGCTGGAGGAGGAGGGCGTGGAGAAGTTCTCGCGCTCCTGGGAGGAACTGCTGGACACCGTCTCCGAGCAGCTCGACGCGGTCCGGGGCTGACGCCGATGGCCGACACGCTCACCGTCGACGTCGTCGACCCCTCGCTCGCCGCCGACGTCGCCTCGATGGCCGCCGCGCTGGCCGAGGAGCGGGTCGCCTCGCGCATCGCCTCCGGTGACGCCACGCTCTGGGGTGAGGAGGCGGAGTCCGAGGCCCGGATCCGGCTGGGCTGGACGGCGCTGCACGAGACCTCGCGGCCGCTCCTGGCCGAGATCGACGCGCTCGCCGCCGAGCTGCGCGCCGAGGGCGTGAGCCGCGTTGTGCTGGCCGGCATGGGCGGCTCCTCGCTCGCACCCGAGGTGATCTGCGCGACGGCCGGCGTGCCGCTCGTCACGCTCGACACCACGGACCCCGGCCAGGTGCGCGACGCGCTCGCCGGGGACCTGCGGCGCACCGTGCTGGTGGTGTCGTCGAAGTCCGGGTCCACCGTGGAGACCGACAGCCACCGCCGGGTGTTCGAGGCGGCGTTCACCGCGGCCGGCATCGACGCGGCCTCACGCATCGTGGTGGTCACCGACCCGGGCTCGCCGTTCGAGAAGCTCGCCCGCGAGGCCGGCTACCGCCGGGTGTTCACCGCGGACCCGAACGTCGGCGGCCGGTACTCGGCGCTCACCGCGTTCGGCCTGGTGCCGTCCGGGCTGGCCGGCGTGGACGTCGCCGAGCTGCTGGACGACGCGGCGGCCGCGGCGGCCGGGCTGACCCGCGACGACCCGGACAACCCGGGTCTGCGGCTGGGCTGCGCGTTCGCCGCCGCGCACGGCCGGGGCGCGGAGAAGGTCGTGATCACCGACACCGGCAGCCGCATCACCGGGTTCGGTGACTGGGCCGAGCAGCTCGTCGCGGAGAGCACCGGCAAGGACGGCACCGGGCTGCTGCCGGTCGTGGTCGAGGGCCTGGACGCGCCGGGCTTCGCCGATGCCCGCTCGGACGCCACGCCGGTGACCATCGGCCCGGCCGGTGGCGCCGCCAAGGTCGGCACCGACGGCCCGCTCGGCGCGCTGTTCCTGCTGTGGGAGTACGCGACCGTGGTGGCCGGACGGCTGCTCGGCATCAACCCGTTCGACCAGCCCGACGTGGAGGCCGCGAAGAAGGCGGCCCGGGCGCTGCTGGACGCCCCGGGGGACGGCGCGGACGGCGCGGACGGTGACGGGCGCGCCGCGCCGGCGTTCACCGACGGCGCGATCGAGGTGTACGGGGTGGACCTGCCGGAGGGCACCCGCACCGTGGGCGAGGCGCTCGCCGCGCTGCTGAGCGTGACGCCGGATCACGGCTACCTGGCGGTGCAGGCCTACCTGGACCGGATCGAGGACGCCTCCGCCGTGGTGCTGCGCGCCGAGCTGGCCCGCCGCACCGGCGTGCAGACCACCTTCGGCTGGGGCCCGCGGTTCCTGCACTCGACCGGCCAGTACCACAAGGGCGGCCACCCGAACGGCGCGTTCCTGCAGGTCACCGGCGTGGTCGACGAGGACCTCGAGGTGCCGGACCGGCCCTACACGTTCGGCGAGCTGCAGCACGCGCAGGCCGTGGGCGACGGCCAGGTGCTCGCCGGCCGCGGCCGCCCGGTGCTGCGGCTGCACCTGACCGACCGGCCGGCCGGGTTGGTCGAGCTGGTGCGGGCCGTGCAGGCCGTCGAGCCCGTGAGGCCGGCGCGATGACCGCCACCGGCTGGACGAACCCGCTGCGGGACAGCCGGGACAAGCGGCTGCCGCGCATCGCCGGCCCGTGCGGACTGGTGATCTTCGGGGTCACCGGCGACCTGTCGCGCAAGAAGCTCATGCCGGCGGTGTACGACCTGGCCAACCGCGGGCTGCTGCCGCCGGGCTTCGCGCTCGTCGGCTTCGCGCGGCGGGACTGGGCCGACCAGGACTTCGGCCAGGTGGTGTACGAGTCGGTCAAGGAGCACGCCCGCACGCCCTTCCGCGAGGCGGTCTGGGACCGGCTGGCCGAGGGCTTCCGGTTCGTGCAGGGCACGTTCGACGACGACAACGCCTTCGACAACCTGCACGCCACGGTCAGCGACCTGGACCGGGTGCGCGGCACCGGCGGCAACCACGCCTTCTACCTGTCGATCCCGCCGTCTGCGTTCCCCGTGGTGTGCAAGCAGCTCTCGCGTTCCGGGCTGTCCGCGCAGGGCCCCGAGCAGTGGCGCCGCGTGGTGATCGAGAAGCCGTTCGGCCACGACCTGCGCTCGGCGTGCGAGCTGAACGCGCTGGTGAACGAGGTGTTCCCCGAGGACTCGGTGTTCCGCATCGACCACTACCTCGGCAAGGAGACGGTGCAGAACATCCTGGCGCTGCGCTTCGCGAACCAGCTGTTCGAGCCGATCTGGAACGCCCACTACGTCGACCACGTGCAGATCACCATGGCCGAGGACGTCGGCCTGGGCGGGCGCGCCGGCTACTACGACGGCATCGGCGCCGCCCGCGACGTCATCCAGAACCACCTGCTGCAACTGCTGGCGCTCACCGCGATGGAGGAGCCGGTCTCGTTCCAGCCGCGCGACCTGCGGGCCGAGAAGGTCAAGGTGCTGTCCGCGACGCGGCTCGTCGGGCCGCTGGACGACACCACGGCGCGCGGCCAGTACACCGGCGGCTGGCAGGGCGGGCAGAAGGTGCCCGGGCTGCTGGAGGAGGAGGGCTTCGCGCGCGACTCGACGACGGAGACGTACGCCGCGATCACCCTGGAGATAGACACCCGGCGCTGGGCCGGCGTGCCGTTCTACCTGCGGACCGGCAAGCGGCTGGGACGGCGGGTCACCGAGGTGGCCATCGTGTTCAAGCGCGCGCCGCACCTGCCGTTCGACTCCACGGCCACCGAGGAGCTCGGGCAGAACGCGCTCGTGGTGCGGGTGCAGCCGGACGAGGGCGTGACCATGCGCTTCGGCTCCAAGGTGCCGGGGACCGCGATGGAGGTCCGCGACGTCACGATGGACTTCGGCTACGGGCACTCGTTCACCGAGGCCTCGCCGGAGGCCTACGAGCGGCTGCTGCTGGACGTGCTGCTCGGCGAGCCCTCGCTGTTCCCGATGAACGAGGAGGTCGAGCTGTCCTGGCAGATCCTCGACCCGGTCATCGAGCACTGGGCGGCCGGCGGGCGGCCCGAGCCGTACCGCGCGGGCACCTGGGGCCCGGACGCGGCCGACGCCATGATGGCCCGCACCGGCCGGAAGTGGAGAAGGCCATGATCATCGACCTGCCGTCCACCACGACGTCGGCGGTGAACAAGAAGCTCGTGGAGCTGCGCGAGCGCGGCGGCGCGGTGGCGCTCGGCCGGGTGCTGACCATGGTCATCGTCACCGACGACGGCGTGGACACCGAGTCGGCGATCGATGCCGCGAACGACGCGTCGCGGGAGCACCCGTGCCGGGTGATCGTGCTGGCCCGTGGGGCGAAGCGCGCCGCCGCCCGGCTGGACGCGCAGATCCGGGTGGGCGGCGACGCCGGGGCCTCCGAGGTGATCGTGCTGCGGCTGTACGGGCCGCTGGCCGAGGAGGGCGCCAGCGCGACGGTGCCGCTGCTGCTGCCGGACGCGCCGGTGGTGGCCTGGTGGCCGCGCGAGGCGCCGGACGTGCCGGCCGAGGACCCGATCGGCCGCCTCGCCACCCGGCGGATCACGGACGCCGCGGCGTCACGCAACCCGCAGCGGATGCTGGCGCACCGGCGCGACTCCTACGCCGACGGCGACACCGACCTGGCGTGGACGCGGGTGACCCTGTGGCGGGGCCTGCTGGCCGCCGCGCTGGACCAGCCGCCGCACGAGGAGGTGACGCGCGCGGTCGTGTCCGGGGCGGCCGACTCGCCGTCCACGGACCTGCTGGCCGGCTGGCTGGCGGCTCGGCTGCGGGTGCCGGTCATCCGGGCCAAGGCGGACGTGCCGGGCGGGCTGGAGTCCGTGCGGCTGGAACGGCGGTCCGGGGACGTCACGCTGAGCCGGCCGGACGGCAAGGTGGGCACCCTGCTGCAGCCCGGGCAGCCGCAGCGGCGGGTGGCGCTGCAGCGGCGGCCGCTGCGCGACTGCCTGTCCGAGGAACTGCGGCGGCTGGACCCGGACGAGATCTACGAGGCCGCGCTGCGCGCGCTGCCCGACGTGCGGCGCGGCCGGGCACCCGCCGTGCGCGACGACGCGCCGCGGACGGCGGCCAAGGCCCGGGCGGTGGCGCACGACCACGGTGGACCGGACGCGGCCGCCGCCGCCCGCCGATCGAGGACCCGCTCGGCCGACCAGGTGGCCGCCGGGTCGAAGGCCGGATCATCCGGGGAGACACGGACCACGAAGGGTGCCTCATGACGGGCGGCGACGAGCGGCGGGCGGCACGCGAGGTCGTCGTGCACGCGACGCCCACCCTGCTGGCGGCCGCCGTGGCCGCCCGGCTCGTCACCCGCATCGTGGACGCCCAGGCCTCGCGCGGCTCCGCGTCCGTCGTGCTCACCGGCGGCGGGACCGGCATCGCCGTGCTGCGCGAGCTGTGCGCCGCGCCCGCGCGGGACGCCGTGGACTGGGGGCGGGTGGACCTGTACTGGGGTGACGAGCGCTTCCTGCCCGCCGACCATCCCGAGCGCAACGAGCGGCAGGCCCGCGAGGCCCTGCTCGACCACGTGCCGGTCGACCCCGCCCGCGTGCATCCCATGGGCGCCGCCGGCGGCGAGTTCGGCAACGACGCCGAGGCCGCCGCCCGGGCCTACGCGGAGCTGCTCGCCCACGCCGCGCGCCCCGAGGACCACGGCCCCGTGCCGACCTTCGACGTGCTCCTGCTGGGCGTCGGCGCCGAGGGCCACACCGCCTCCGTGTTCCCGTCCTCCCCCGCCGTCTACGAGACGGAGCGCCCCGTCGTCGCGGTGCACGGCTGCCCCAAGCCGCCGCCCACCCGGATCACCCTGACCCTGCCCGCCATCCGCTGCGCCAACGAGGTCTGGCTGGCCGTCGCCGGCGCCGACAAGGCCGCCGTCGTCGCCATGGCCCTGGGTGGCGCCGGCGCCACCCAGATCCCCGCCGCCGGCGCCCTCGGCCGCCGCCGCACCCTCTGGCTCCTCGACCGCGCCGCCACCACCAAGTCCCCCCGAGGCCTGACCTTCCCGGTCGCCTGAGCCACCGCCGTCCTCCGCCGCCGCGGCAGGCCCGGCCCAGTGGCCGGCCGCCTCACTCCTTTTGCGTGTCCCGAGGCCCCACGGCCGGCCCGGGGCGTGTCCCGAAGGCCCGCGGCGGGGCACTGGCGGGTCGAATGTTCACGGCCTCCTGGCGTGTCTCGAAGGCGGCCCTTTCCCAAAGGGGCCCACGGCCATGGTGCGGCGCGCAGCTGGTGGTGGCGGACGTCCGGGCCGCGCACGCCTACCTGCGGGAGCGCGGCGGCGAGCACGGCGGGGCACGGCGGGGCACGGCGGCGAGTGCGGCGGCGAGTGCGGCGGCGAGTGCGGCGAGGTCTGGGCGCGTCCCGAGGTCACCGCCCCCTGGGGCGCGTCCCGCGCGACCCACTGGCCTTCTTGGACACGTCCGACCCCACAGGTTCCTGGGCGTGTCCCGAAGCTCCCCGCTCCGTCTGGGCGCGCCCGGGCCCACCGGCGCACGCACAGCTCCCGAACGACCGGGGCGAACGTGGCGATGCGGCGCAGCGTGGCCATCGAGAACGGCCGCCGGTCGAATGGAGCATTGCCACAGTGGGTCGCCCGGCGGCCTTCCGCGCTCCCTCTCCATGCCGTTCCTCGGCGTCGCCCACACTCACACTTCCCCACCTGCGACCTATAGCTTCACGCAGAAGACGCGATCGGCAAGCTAGCTGCCACTGCGGCGCAGGCAGTGAGGCAGTGAGGCAGTGAGGCAGTGAGGCAGTGAGGCAGTGAGGCAGTGAGGCAGTGAGGCAGTGAGGCAGTGAGGCAGTGAGGCAGTGAGGCAGTGAGGCAGTGAGGCCGGGAGGCAGTGAGGCAGTGAGG
>DASWTI010000070.1:0-3676 GCA_036402215.1 Pseudonocardiaceae bacterium | reverse complement strand
GCACCCCCCGCGCCGCCCGGTGCCCCGGTCTCCGGGCCGGCGGACGGCGCGGCGGGCGCCGGGACGGTCGTCACCCGGTGGCGACCTTGTCCTCGCCGACGGCCCTGGCGACGGCCTCGCGGTAGGCCGCGGCGGCCACCGGCACCGACTTACCGGCGATCACGTCGGCGGTGGCCTGCTGCAACGCCGCCGAGACCTGCGGGTAGGCGGCGAGGCCCGGCCGGTAGGCGGTGATCGGCAGCACCTCCTTGGCGATGAAGGAGAGCAGCGGGTCGCCGGCCAGGATCTCGGCGTTCACGTCCTCGCGCTGGGTCACCCGTGCCTGGCCGGCCAGCTCGGCCTTGAGCGCCGCCGCGGAGTTCATGAATTGCAACAGCTCCCAGGCCTGCGCCGGGTACTCGGTGTTCGGGTTGATCACCCGCACGCCGCCGCCGGACATGCTCACGAAGTCCTGGCCGCGAATGCCGCCGCCGGGGCTGAACGCGGGGATCTTGGCCCAGCCGACGGCGGTGTCGCGGTCGGCCATCTTGGCCACGCCGACCGTCGGTTCCAGCACCCCGCGCCACAGGTAGTCGCCCTCCAGCAGGATGCCGATCTTGTTCTCGGCGAAGAGCTGGAACGACTTGTCGCGGCCCTTGGCCTCCTGCTGCAACAGGGGGTCGCCGAGGCCGGCGCCGTAGATCCGCTCGTAGAGCTCCAGGACCTTCGTGACGTTCGGGGTGTCGCCCTGCCACTTGCCGTCGGCGTAGACCTCGGCGCCGGTGCCGACCAGCGCGGGCAGCACGCCCTGCATGGTGGTGGCCTCGCCCATCGCCGTGCCGCCGTTGAGCTGGATCGGCGTGATGCCCGGAATGCCCTTGAGCTGCTGGGCGGCCGTGATCACCTCGTCCCAGCTGGTGGGCTGCCAGTCGGCCGGCAGCCCGGCCTGGGCGAACAGCTTCTTGTTGAAGTACAGGACGCGCCCGTCCGTGCCGTTCGGCACCGCGTACCGCTTGCCGTCGAACTCGCCGAGCCCCTGGACGGCCTCCGGGATCTGCCGCCAGCCGTCCCACTCGTCCACGGCCGGCCCGGCGACGTCGGTGAGCTGCTTGATGTACCCGGCGTCGGCGAACTCGCCGACCCAGATGCCGTCCAGGTTCACGATGTCCGCGCCGCCGCCGGTCTTGAGGTCCAGCGCGATCTTGGTCTTGTACTGCTCGTCGGCGCCGCCGTTGCCCTCGAAGGTCACCGTCGCGTTGACGCCCTTGGCCTTCTGCGCGGCGACGAAGTTGGGGATGACCCAGTTCTCCATCCAGGCCGCGCTCGCCGCGTTCTTGCCGCCGGCCACCGCGTTCGCCGTAACGACGAGCGTGACGTCCTTGGCGTCGGCGTTGCGGATCGCGGCGCCGGGCTCGCCGGCGGGTTCCTCCTCCGGCTGGCCGAGGCAGCCGGCGGCCACCATCCCCAGCGCGGCGAGCATGACTACGGCGTGTCGGCGCATCGGTGCTCCTCGTGTCGGCCCCTGGCCACCCTAGATCGACACGGCCGCCCCGGCATGCCGCCATCGGGAGCAGCGGGCTGCTCCCGATGGCACTCGTCACTCCGTCCGCAGGCCCTCCGGCCGCGCCGCCGCCCGCAGCGCCGGCATGGTGAGCACGGTGACCGTGACGACGGCCAGCGTCGACGCCACCACCACGGTCCCCATGCCGGCCCAGTCCAGCACGCCGGGAACGTCGAACACCCGCATCAGCAGCAGCCCGGTGCCGGTGCCGACCCCCAGGGAGGCCACCGTCGCCACCGCGAACGGCACGGTGGCCTGCCACAGCACCGAGGCGGCCAGGGTGCGGGTGCCGACGCCGCTCGCGGCCAGCGCCGCGATCTGCCGGCGCCGTTCCCTGACCTGCTCCACCGAGACGATGAGCAGGCCGGCCGCGGCCAGCACCAGGACGATGGCCGCCCCGGCCAGCAGCGCGTCGCGCAGCTGCCGCATGGTCGCGTCGCCACCGAAGTAGCTGTACGCGACGGCGTGCGGGCCCACCGCAGGCATGGCGTTGGCCACGTGCTCGGCGACGTCCCCGCCCGGGTCGACCAGCACGCTGCCGTTGCCGAAGGCGATCCCGCGGAGGTCGACGCCGGCGATGGCCCCCGGGGTCACCAGCACCGTGCCCGGGGCCAGGTCGAAGGTGTTCGCCGTGACCGGGCCGACCGGGCGGGTGGACGGCGGCAGCACCCAGGTCGGCCCAGCTCCTCCCGGCTCGTCGTGCCGCCGCAGGTGCGCCCGGTCGCCGGCCGACACCGGCTCGCCGCGGTACGGGTCGGTGGCGAACACGTCGCCGTCGGCGCAGTCACTGATCGCCGCGTAGGTGGCCAGCACCGCGCAGGGCGCGATCCGCAGGCCGACGTACTCGCCGTCGGCGTCGCCCAGGTTGCCGTTGACCTCCTGGTACACCCGCAGATGCCGCACCCCGGCCACGCCGGCCATGGCCGCGGCCAGGTCGTCCGGCGCGACGTCCGGCCCGCCGCGCAGGTCCACCAGCCGGCCCTGCTGGTCGCCGACCCGGATCGCGTCCCAGTCGGTGTCGTTGGCGAAGGCGCTGGCCAGCAGCGTCTGGAAGGCCACGGCGGCGGTGAGCATGGCGGCCAGCCCGCCCGCGGCCCTGGCCGGGGTGCCGCTGTCCAGCTGGATGCGACGCACCGCGAGCTGCCACGACGGCGGACCGCCGGACAGGGGGTCGACGGCCCGCTGCACCAGCCACGGCAGCAACGTCGGCACCGCGAAGCCGGTGAGCGCCAGGCCGCCGAGCACCAGCCCGATGGTCAGCGCACCGGGGTTGCCGGCGAACTCCCCGGCCTGCGAGGCCAGCAGCCCGAGGCCGACGATCAACGGCACCAGCCGCCACCACAGCCGGCGACGCGGCGGGGCCGACCGGCGGGCCAGGCCCAGCGGCTGCGCCACCACGTGCCGCAGCGCCACCACCGCGGCCAGCACCGCGATGGCCGGCACGGCCAGCACGATCAGCGCGAACGGCACCCGGCCCGGGGTGAGATCGGACGGGAAGACGGTGAGGCCGAGCAGCGACACCTGCGCCGCGTAGCCACGCCCGATCAGGAAGAGCACCAGCCCGACCAGCACCCCGCCGACCGCCCCCACCAGTGCCTCACCACTGGCCAGCCGCCTGGCCTGCCCGGCGTCGGCGCCGATCAGCCGTAGCGCCGCCAGCCGCCGTTCCCTGACCGCGGCCGCCACCCTGGTGGCCGCGGCGACCAGCACCACCACCGGGATCAGCACCACCACGGAGCCGGCCAGGGCCAGCAGCACCAGCTCGATCGGCGGTCCGTCGCCGGGTCCGGTGCCCCAGCCGGCCGCCGGTTCGGCGTCGGCCGACACGTCGGCCACCGCGTAGGCCAGCAGCTCGCCCGGCGACACCAGCCCGGCGTCGCCGACCGTGCCGGCCACCGCCCACGGCAGCCGCGGCGCCAGCAACTCCCCGTCCGCCGAGGCCAGCAGCCGCTCCAACGCCGGCGACACCACCATCTGCCCGTCGGCCGGCCAGGCCGTGAGCCCCGGCGGGATGGGCGCGCCCGGCTCGGGCCGCACCACGTAGGTCCGCACCTGCTCGCCCCGGAAGTACACCGGCCGGCGTTCGACCAGCAGCGGGGCGCCCGCCGCGTCGTCCGCCGGCACGGCGGCCCGGGC
>DASWTI010000069.1:0-7500 GCA_036402215.1 Pseudonocardiaceae bacterium | reverse complement strand
CCCGACCGCCGCCGCACGCGGCCGATGTCCGTGTGGGCGCTGCTCGCCGCGGTCTCACCCGAGCTGCGCGAGTGGGCCGCGTTCTTCGCCGCCGGGTCGCGCACCCGCGCCGCCGTCGAGGCCGGCGTGACGCGCCTGGTCAACGCCCGCGACGCCGACGACCTGGTGCGGCAGTCCGCCGAGTTCACCGACCTCGCCGAGCGGGTGGTCCGGGCCGGCAGCGATCGATGACCAGCCCGATCTGGCCCGCGCTGCGGACCAACCTGGTCGAACCCGGCCGGCTGCTGCACACCATCACGGTCGAGGGCGAGCTGCTGGCCGGCTCGGCCGCCGGGGCCCGCGCGGACCTGCCGGTGCCGGGCTGCCCGGGGCTGACGGTCGGCAGCACCGTCACGCACACCGGCAGCGTCTACCGGCGCACGCTCGACTGGATCCGCGGCGGCGAGCCACCGGACACCTGGGAGCGCCGGCCGGAGGAGGGTGAGGACCCCATCGAGTTCCTGCGGCGGGCGCGGGTGGCACTCGCCGCCGAGCTCGCTGCGCACGGGCCCGAGGAGCCGTGCGCCACGTGGTGGCCGCTGGACCGCACCTACGGCTTCTGGCGACGGCGGATGGCGCACGAGACCACGGTGCACCGCGTGGACGTGCAGGCCGCGACCGGCGTGGACGTGGACCCGGTGCCCGCCGACCTGGCCGCCGACGGGATCGACGAGGCGCTGCTGCTCTGGTTCGGGCACCGGCTCACCGAGCTGGGCATGACGGGCACCACGCAGGGCGCCATCGGCGTCCAGGTCGGCCGGCTGAGCTGGCTGGCGGTCCTGGGCCGCCCGCGCGCGCTCGCCCGCCGGGTGCCGGCCGCCGACGCGCTGGCCGCCGACGCCCTGGTCACCGGCGACCCGATGACCGTGTACCTGTGGCTCTGGGGCCGGGTCCCCGACCGCGCCGTCACCATCACCGGTGACATCGACGCCTCGGCCCAGCTCTGGGCCCTTCTGCGCACCGCCACCCAGTAGCGACACCCGGGGCGTCGGCGAGGGGGGTGGAGCGGGATGGCGGTCCCGCTCCACCCCGTCGGCTCAGAGGGCGGCCAGCTGACGGCGGAGGGTGTCCAGGCCCATGGAACCGAGGCGCAGGGCCTGGGTGTGGAACGAGCGGAGGTCGAACGCGTCGCCGGCGCGGGCCTTGGCGTCGTCGCGGGCGGCGAGCCAGAGGCGCTCGCCGAGCTTGTACGAGGGGGCCTGGCCGGGCCAGCCGAGGTAACGGTCGATCTCGTCGCGGACGTGCGGCGGGTCGGTGATGGTGCGGGTGAGCATGAACTCCAGGCCCAGGTCCGGGGTCCAGCGCTCGCCCTCGTGGAAGCCGGTGCCGGCGGGGATCTCCAGCTCCAGGTGCATGCCGAGGTCCACGATGACGCGCGCGGCGCGGAACATCTGGCCGTCCAGCATGCCCATCAGGTTCCCGTCGTCCTCCAGGTACCCGAGCTCGTGCATGAGCCGCTCGGCGTACAGGGCCCAGCCCTCGCCGTGCCCGGACACCCAGCAGAACATCCGCTGGAACGAGTTCAGCGAGTCGGCGGCCTCCATGGCCACGGCGCACTGCAGGTGGTGGCCGGGGGCGCCCTCGTGGTACACGGTGGTGACCTCGCGCCAGGTGGTGAACTCCTGGCGATCGGCGGGCAGCGACCACCACATGCTGCCGGGACGGCTGAAGTCCTCGTTGGGGCCGGTGTAGTAGGCGCCGACGGGGCCGCCCTGCGGCGCGATCCGGCAGTCCAGGCGCATCACGCGGTCGGAGATGTCGAAGTGCACGCCCCGCAGGTCCTGGAGCGCCCGGTCCGACAGGTCCTGCATCCAGCGGGTGAACGCGTCCCGGCCGGCCACCAGGTACCGGGGGTCGTTGTCCAGCCGCTCGGCGGTCTCGGCGAGCGAGGCGCCGGGGGCGACGCGCGCGGCCACCCGCTTCATCTCGGCCTCCAGGCGGGAGAACTCCTCCCAGCCCCACTCGTAGGCCTCCCGCAGGTCCAGCTCGGTGCCCAGGAAGTCCCGCGAGCACAGCCGGTAGACGTCGGCGCCGACGGCGTCGCGCGGGGTGGCGCGCGGGGCCAGGGTCTCGCGCAGGTACGTCGCCATCTCCGCGTACGCCTTGGTCGCGGTGCGCGCAGTGTCCTCCAGGGTGCGCCGCAGCGCGTCGTCCACGCCCTCGACCGGGTCCGCGCCGGCGACCATGCGGCCGAAGAACGGCTCCTCGCCGCGCAGGCCGGCCCAGGTCTCGCACTGCTCGGCGACCTTGTCCACCTGGCGCAGCGCCGGCGGGTTGCCGTCGGCCACCGCCTTGTCCAGCGAGGCCCGCACACCGTCGAGGGCCTCCGGCATGGCGGCGAGGCGGGTGGCGATGACCTCCCAGTCGGCGGGCGTGGCGGTGGGCATCAGGTCGAACACCGAGCGCAGCTCGCTGATCGGGCTGTCCATGGTGTTGAGCGAGGCCACGTCCAGGCCCGCCTCGTGGATCTCCAGGGCGAGGCCGATGCGCTCCTCGAACACGGCCTTGGCCACCTGCTCGGCGGGACCGGACGGCTCGGCGGCGCGGACGGCGGCCAGCGCGGCGCGGTTCAGCTCGGCGCGGGCGGCATGGCCCTCCGGTGAGTAGTCGGTCATCCGCTCGTCGTGTCCGGAGACACCGACGTAGGTGGCCAGCACGGGATGGAGCGCGGAGAACTCCGAGACGTAGCGGTCGCTGATCTCGTGAACGCCGGACTGGGTGTCTGCCATGCGGTGACGCTACCGGGCGGGCCACCGTGGTCCGCCACTGGTTTGGCGGGCCCTCGCCGTGATCCACAGGGGCCGGCACCGCGAGGGACGGCCCGGTGGATCACCGCGGGGCCGTGCCCGCCGGGAGTGGCGAGGCGCGGTGGCGAGGCGCGGTGGTGAGGCCTGTCGGTCGCCGGGGGGAGCTGGCACGATCAGTGGGCATGAGCAGGGGGCTGCGCGGGGGACGGATGATCGCCGCTGTGCTGTTGCTGGCGTTCACCGGGCTGCTCACCGGGGGGTGTCTGCGGGCGCAGGTGGCGGCCGCGGTGCGCAGCGACGACACGGTGACCGGGGAGTTCGTGATCGCGTCGCTGGTCACGACGCCGGAGGAACCGGGCGCGGTGCTGGAGGCGCCGGACGGCCTCGGGGACCGGGTGCGGCTGGAGCCGTACCGGCAGGACGACTACGCGGGCACGCGGGTGCTGTTCGACGACCTGACGTTCGAGGAGTTCGGGCAGCTGAACCAGGTGCCGGGGGGCGAGGGCGACCGGCTGCGGTTCCAGCTGCGCCGCGCGGGGCAGCTGGTGCTGTTCACCGGGCGGGTGGACCTGGCGGAGGTGGCGGCGCCGGAACGGGTCGACGTCACGGTGCGGCTGAGCTTCCCGGGGCGGGTGACGGAGACCAACGGCCGGCGGACCGGCAACGAGGTGGCCTGGCAGCCGGCCGGCGGACAGGTGACGGATCTCAACGCGACTGCCCGCTACGCCGACCCCGGGTCGACGCCGTGGACGCAGTGGGCGCTCGTGGTCGGCGGGCTCACCGGGCTCGTGGTGCTCATCGTGCTGGTGCTCGCCTTCGTGGCCCACCGCCGCTCGGTCTGACCACCTGATCACGAGCGGTGGGACCAGCCCAGGCCCGGCGGCCCAGGCCGGGCGGCGGGATCGGGCGGCGGGGGGTCAGGCGCGGGCGGGGACCAGGCCGAGGCGGCCGACGACCTCGCGCGTGGCCGTGGAGCGGTTGAGCGTGTAGAAGTGCAGGCCGGGCACGCCCTCGGCGAGCAGCCGCTGGCACAGCTCCGTCACCACGTCCATGCCGGCCGCGCGGAACGCCTTCGCGTCGCCGGCCAGCGGGTCCAGCCGGGCCGCCAGC
Source organism: Pseudonocardiaceae bacterium (assembly GCA_036402215.1). Lineage (GTDB taxonomy): Bacteria > Actinomycetota > Actinomycetes > Mycobacteriales > Pseudonocardiaceae > DASXTS01. Next base: position 3,604 of record DASWTI010000069.1, on the reverse strand, counting down.
TCGGGCGGCACCGGAGTGCCGGACAGCTCGACGGTCTTGCGCAGCGTGCGCGGCGTGGTCAGCGGCATCACGCCGGGCAGCACGGGCACGTCGCAGCCGCGCGCCGCCAGCCGGTCCCGCATCCGCAGGAAGTCGTCGGCGCGGAAGAACAGCTGCGCGATGGCGAACTCGGCGCCGGCGCGGATCTTGCGGACGAGGTGGTCGGTGTCGGTGTCCAGGTCCGGGGAGCGCGGGTGCCCGGTCGGGAACGCCGCCACGCCGGTGCAGAACGGGCCGAGCGAGCGCACCAGCCCGACCAGTTCCTCGGCGTAGGAGATGCCGTCCGGGTGCGGCACCCAGTCGCCCATCGGGTCGTTCGGCGGGTCGCCGCGCACCGCGAGGATGTTGCGCACGCCCACCGCGGCGTACCAGCCGATGACGTTGCGCAGCTCGGCCACCGAGTGCTCGACGGCGGTCAGGTGGGCCATCGGGACGAGCGTGGTCTCCTGCGCGATGCGGCCCGTGGTGCGGATGGTGCGGTCCCGGCTGGAGCCGCCGGCGCCGTACGTGATGGACACGAACGCCGGGTCGAGCACCTCGAGCTGACGCACCGCGCGCCAGAGCACGCGCTCGTCGTCGTCATCGCGTGGCGGGAAGAACTCCACGGAGAACACCGGCCGGTCGACGGCCAGCCGCTCGGTCACGGTGCCTGCCATGGGTCGAGGGTAGGGCAGCGGGCGGACAGGCCGGATGGAGTGTCACTGGATGAGCGGCACCAGCGCCTCGGCCAGCCCGGTGGCGGCGGCGCACCGCCGGGCGGCGTCGATCGCGCGGGAGGTGACGTCCACGGTGACCACCTGGGTGGCGCGCCCGCCGCCGAGCTCGTCACCGACCAGCCGGACCACGCAGGTGTCGCCGTACTCCCGGACCCGGGCGCGGTGCGCGGCCACGGCGAGTTCCTCGCCGTCCAGGTCGGCGGCCCGCCCGGAGGCCGGCGCCACCGACAGCGTCACCTCGCCGCGCTCGTGGGTTGCGATGCAGCCGCGGGCGCCCAGCCGGCGCAGCTCGCGCAGCGTCGGACGCGGGCCGCCGATGGCCTCGCGCGCGGCGTCGAGCACGCCGGGCAGCAGCTCGCAGGCGTCGAGCGCGAGCCAGGGGTGCGGTGGGGTGACCTCGCCGGCGCCCGCCTCGAACAGCCCCGCCGCGGTGTCCACGAACGCGCGCGCCAGAGCGCACGGGTCCCCGGCGTGGCGGGCCTGGGCCTTGAGCGCGATGGCGGTGGTCCCGTCCACCACGCGCACCCGGGTGCAGCGGTCGCCGTCGGCCGGGCTCTCGGCCTGAGCCGGCGCGGTGTCCAGCGAGAGCGTCAGGGTGCTGGACCGGTCCGGGCTGCCGGCGGCGCACGCGGTGAGCGTCTCGGCCTGCGCGGTGCCCCTGACCAGGCCGGCGTCGGTGAGCGCGGACTCGTCGAGCAGCGCGCACAGGTCGGTGCGCAGCGCCCGGCGCAGTACGTCCGAGGACGGCGGCGCACCGAAGTCCACCTGCTCCGGGGTGTCCGTGGCGGGCGCCGGTGGCGGCGGCTCAGGGGCGACGCAGCTGGCCACGGCCGCCACGGTCAGGACGAGGAGGAGCATCCTGCCGATCACGCCTGCACCTCCGTGCGTCGATCATCACCGCAACGCGCAAAGTACTGCACGCTGAGTGACCGTGTTGGAATGACGGCATGATGCTGGCCGTCGATGTCACGACCGGGCTCCAGGGCGTGCTCGCCGCCGCCATGGCCGACAGGCGACGCCAGTGCGCCGTCATCGACCCGGTGGTCGGCGAGGCGGCCGAGGTGCTGTCGGAGTTCGTGCTGGCCGGCGGCAAGCGGCTGCGCCCGACGTTCGCCTGGTGGGGGTGGCGCGGCACCGGCTCGGCCGAGGCGGCGCCCGAGGCGGTGCTGCGCGCGGTGGCCTCGCTGGAGCTGGTGCAGGCGGCGGCGCTGGTGCACGACGACGTCCTGGACGGATCGACCACCCGGCGCGGACGGCCGACGGTGCACGTGCAGTTCGAGCGCCGGCACCGGGCGGCGGGCTGGCTGGGCGACCCGGAGCGGTTCGGGCTGGCCGGGGCGATCCTGTTCGGCGACCTGGCGCTGGCCTGGGCCGACGACCTGCTGCGCGAGGCCGGGCTGCCGGACGCCGCGGCCCACCGGGTGACGCCGATCTGGGCGGCGATGCGCACCGAGGTGCTGGCCGGGCAGTACCTGGACGTGCGCGCCCAGGCGGCGGGCGACGAGAGCGAGGAGTCGGCGCTGCGGGTGGCGCTGTTCAAGAGCGCCGCGTACACGGTGGCGCGGCCGTTGCAGCTCGGCGGCGCGATCGGCGGCGCCTCGGACGCGGTGATGGACGCCTACCACCGGCTGGGCAGCGACCTCGGGGTGGCGTTCCAGCTGCGCGACGACCTGCTGGGCGTGTTCGGCGACCCCGCGGTGACCGGCAAGCCCGCGGGCGACGACCTCCGCGAGGGCAAGCGGACGCTGCTGGTGGCGCTCGCGCTGCGGGCCGGCGGCCCCGGCGCGGACGCCGTGCGGGCGGCGCTCGGCCGCTCCGACCTGGACGCCGCCACGCTGGACGCCGCGCGCGACGCCCTGGTGACCCTCGGCGCGGTCGCCGAGGTGGAGCGGCGGATCACCGAGCTGACCGAACGCGCGCTGACCACTCTGGCCGCGACGCCACTCACGCCTGAGGCCGTCGACGCCCTCACCGGCCTGGCCCACGCCGCCACCCGCCGCGCGAGCTGACGCCGGCCGTCCGCGACGCGCCGGCGCAGGCACGGCACGGCCCGCCGTCGGTACGCGGCGCGGCGCGCTCCCGCGAGCGTGACCACAACAGCCGGACGCCACCGCACAGCCCGGCCGACCGCGAAGCAGCGCTACTCCCCCGCGCCGCCCCAGCCCCAGCTGCGGGCCGCCCCCAGCCTCAACCTCGCTACCCAACTGCGGGCCCAGATCGGGGCGCCCCAGCAACCCCCATCCCTAACCCCCTCCCACCCAGGGGCTTTGGGGGGACGCTACGGGCGGCCACCGACAGTTTCGGTGCGGGTGGTCGGTGGTTGTCCACAGGGCACGGCGGCGCCCGCCGTCTCAGGTGTACGTGCGGGAGATGACCTCGGCGAGGAGGCGTTCGGCGAGCGGTGGGGGCAGCACGCCGAGCAGGGCGTGCACCGGTGCCATGCGGGCGGGGAGCGAACCGTCGGCGCCGAGGCCGGCGAGCTCCAGCAGGCCGGTCACCACCTCCGGGGTCAGGGCGGCGACGTCCACCTCGCGGGCGGCGGCCACCAGCGCCGGGTCCGGCGTGGCCGGGGGCTGGTCGGCCGCGGCCTTGACGGACGCTTCCAGGTCGGCCAGCAGGGCGGTGACCAGCGGCGCGGTGGCCGCCGTGACCGTGAGGTGCACCGTCGGCGGCAGTTCGCCGTACGCGGGCTGCGGTTGCAGCACCCAGCCGCGGGCGCGCAGCTCGTCGGCCACCACCAGCACGTCCGGGCCGTCCGTGGTCGCGGCGAACGCGAGCAGCGTGGCCGCCGGGGTGCCGACGACGCGCAGCCCGGGCACTCCGGCGACGCCGGCGGCGAGGTCCAGGGT
>DASWTI010000068.1:0-7610 GCA_036402215.1 Pseudonocardiaceae bacterium | reverse complement strand
AGCCGGGCGGCGGCGACGCGGCAGCGAACACGACCCGACCCGGCGATGCCCCGGCCGACCCGGGAGCCTCGGCGGAGGCCCAGGTACCGGCCGAGCCCGCGACACCGGCGTCGTCCGCCAGGCCCTGACGGCACCACCGCGCCCCTGACGGCGGTGGACCGGCGGCACCGGTTCACCGCCGTTCGTGCGTCCGGCCACCGGATCCACCGGCGATGCCCGTCCGCCCACCGCCACGTCCCGGTGTGCGGCCGGACCCTGCCGGACGGCGCCGGTGCTTTGTAGGCTGCTGGTTCACGATCAGTGCCGTTCAGCGGCCGACGAGAGGGGCACGACGTGGCTGTCGACGTGGGGCGCGGGTTGCGGCGGGCGGTGGCCGAGGCCCGGGCGGTGTCGAACTGCGTGCGCGCCGGCATGCTCGGCCTGGAGGCTCCGGCCAAGCTGGCCGCCGGCAGCCGTGCGCTGCGCCGGTTCGGGCTGGTCGGCGGCGCCATCGGCCAGGCCGCCGCCAAGCACCCGGACACCATCGCCCTGGTGGACGAGCTGGGCCGGCTGAGCTTCACCGACCTGGAGAACCGCTCCAACGCGCTGGCCAACCGCTGGCTGGAGCTCGGCGTCCGGGCCGGCGACGGCATCGGCATCCTGTGCCGCAACCACCGTGGCTTCTTCGACGCGCTGTTCGCCTCCGCCAAGGTCGGCGCCAAGACGCTGCTGCTCAACACCGACTTCGCCGGCCCGCAGCTGCGCGACGTGTGCCGCCGCGAGGACGTGCGGCTGCTGGTGCACGACGAGGAGTTCGCCGCGGTCGTCGAGGGCGCCGACGCCCCGCTCGGCACCTACGTCGCCTGGTCCGACGCCGCCGAGCCGCCGGCCACCGCGTTGCAGCACCTGGTGGACGCCGGCCGCACCGAGGTCCCGCCGAAGCCCGCGCAGCCGCAGAAGATCGTGCTGCTCACCAGCGGCACCACCGGCACCCCCAAGGGCGCGCCACGGCCGATGGGCATCTCGTTCATCATCCCCGGCGGGCTGCTCTCCAAGATCCCGTACCGCTCCGGCGACCGCACGCTGGTCGCCGCGCCGCTCTTCCACGCCTGGGGGCTGCTCAACGCCACCACCGCCATCGCCCTCGGTGCCACCGTCGTCACCCGCCGCCGCTTCGACCCGGCGCACACCCTGGACGACCTGGAGCGGCACCGCTGCACCGGCCTGTCCGTGGTGCCGATCATGTTGCAGCGCCTCATCGGCCTCGGCGCCGAGGAGATCCGCCGCCGCAAGCTCGACGAGCTGCGCATCATCGCGGTGTCCGGCTCGCAGCTGTCCGCCGAGCTGGCCACCCGGGCCATGGACGTGTTCGGCGACATCGTCTACAACCTCTACGGCTCCACCGAGGTCTCCTACGCCACGATCGCCACCCCCGAGGACCTGCGCGCCGCGCCGGGCTGCGTGGGCAGCTCGCCGGCCGGCACCACCGTGGAGGTGGTGGACGAGAACGGCGCACGGCTGCCCGCCGGCCGCACCGGACGGATCTTCGTCGGCAACCTCGCGCAGTTCACCGGCTACACCGGCGGCGGCAACAAGGAGATCATCCGCGGCCTCATGTCGTCCGGCGACGTCGGGCACTTCGACGAGAACGGCCGCCTCTGGGTCGACGGCCGCGACGACGAGATGATCGTCTCCGGCGGCGAGAACCTGTTCCCGCGCGAGGTCGAGGAACTGCTCGCGACCCACGAGGGCATCGACGACGTGGCCGTGATCGGCGTGCCGGACGAGGAGTTCGGGCAGCGGCTGCGCGCCTTCGTGGTGCGCCGGCCCGGCGCCGAGCTGGACGCCTCCGCGGTCAAGGAGTTCGTCCGCGGCGGGCTGGCCCGGTTCAAGGCGCCGCGCGACGTGATCTTCCTGGACTCGTTGCCGCGCAACCCCACCGGCAAGGTGCTCAAGCGCGAGCTGGCCGCCTACGACGGCGAGGGCTGAGGCGGCCCCGGCCTCCGGCCGAACGCCAGGCCGGCGCGCAGCGCCCCGGCCACCTGCAGCATGGCCTCGCGCGGCCTGCGGCCGAGGCCCACGGAGCTCGCGAACCCGTGGTACAGATCAGGAAAGCGGTGCAGCGCCACCGGGACCCCGGCCGCGGCGAGCAGCGCGGCGAACGCCTCGCCCTCGTCGCGCAGCGGGTCGAACCCGGCCGTCACCAGGTACGTCGGCGGCAGTCGCTCCGGGCGCGGCTCGCGCAGCGGCGAGGCCCGCGGGTCGCGGCGGTCGCCGTGATCCGGCAGGTACTGGTCGAGGAACCACTGGATGCGTTCCTCGGTGAGCAGGAACCCGCCGCTGCCGAACAACGTGCGCGACGCCGCCACCTCGACCGCGTCCGTGCCCGGGTAGATCATCAGCAGGAACGAGGGCGGCACCTCGTCGGCTGCCGCGAGCCCGGCGACCACCGCGGCCAGGTTGCCGCCCGCCGAGTCACCACCGACCGCGATCCGCCGCGGGTCCACGCCGAGCTCCTCGGCGTGCGCCGCCGCGTACCGCAACGCCGCCAGCGCGTCGTTCAGCCCCGCCGGGAACGGGTGCTCCGGCGCCAGCCGGTAGTCCACCGCCAGCACCGCCGTGCCCGCGTGCAGCGCCAGGAACCGGCACAGGTTGTCGTGCGATTCCAGGTCACCCTCCACCCAGCCGCCGCCGTGGTAGTACACGAGCAGCGGCGACGGCGCCGCGAGCCCGGCCGGCCGGTACAGCCGCGCCGGGATCGGTCCGGCGGCGTTCTCGATGGCCAGGTCGCGCGCCGCCACCGGCTCGATCCGCCGGCCGCCGGCGATCACCGCGATCGCCCGCATCCGCCGCCGGCTCTGCTCCAGCGGCATCGAGGGCCGTTCCCGGCCGCTGATCCGCAGCACGAGCTGCGCCTCCAGGGCCAGCTCCTGGCCGTCGATCCGGATCGGCTCACCCGCCAGCCTGCGCTGCACCCGCGGCGGCAACGCCAGCAGCCGCCGCGCGATCATCCCTCGCAGCGACAACGGCACCACGGCTTCCACGGCCCGACGCAGCATGCGCCGAGCCTAGAGGCCGGACGGCGCCACCGGCGGCGCGTGCCGTCGCGCATACATCCGCGACCGGACCACGATCGGTGCTCGGCCCGCCGGCGCGATGTGGCGGTGGTAGCGGGTGTCGTCGACTTCGTCGAGGTCGCGCCCGTCCAGCAGCGACTCGCACAGATCGAGTACGTCGCGTGGGTCGCAGCCGCAGTCCCGCTCGATCTCGATGAGCCCGCCCACGCGCTGCCGGGCGGCGAACCGGATGAGCCGATCCTCCCACTCCGGATCGCTGACCGATCTGAACTCCGCCAGCTCGTCAACCTCGGCCGGCGTCACGTCACACACCCGCGCCCGCCCGCCGACGACCGCCCGGCAGATCGCCAGCATCGCCGCCCGGCCGCAACCCCGGTCCCGCCGGAACGTCACCAGCCCGCGCCAGTTCAGCCGGACAATGAACCGCACCCCGTCGCCGGTCACGGACACGTCAGCGTCCCCTCTTGGTGCCGTCGGTGTCGCCGTTCCATCGGTCGGGCGGCACGTTGCCGAGCATCATGTGTTCGGCGTCCGTGAACATGTCCTTCAGGGCGCGGACGGCCGCCAGGTCGACGGTCAGCGTGGCGCGGGCGTTGACCGAGGACAGGCGCAAGGCCGCCTGCGTGGCGTGGGCGCGGGCATCGACGGAGGCGCTGCCCGGTTCGGTGAGGTCGTGGAAGCCGGCCGTCTCGGCGTCCGGGTCGTGCAGCATCAGGCTGGTGGCGAGTTGGCCGGTGGCCTCGCCCAGCTTCGTGAGTCCTCCGGGAGCGTCGGCCATGAAGGCGTCGTCCAGCTCGCGGCCCAGGTCCAGGACGGCCTGCTGGTCCAGTACCGCCGTGGCGCCTTCCGGGAAGACCATGGCGATCCGCTGGCCCAACGGGACCAGGAACAGGATGTGCTCGGCCCCGTCCAGGTCCTGGCAGCGGTAGAGGAAGCGGTCCGGGCCGCGATCAGTGCCTTCCGTGGTCATGGCCGCCGAGACCACCTCGCGGGCGGTGGGGTAACGGGCCGGTTCGCCGGCCGGGCGGGGAGAAGCGTTCACGCGGCGTTCCCCCGCCGGGCCGTGGTTTACGTCCGTGATCATCGCCTTGCTCATGGGTCAACCCCTGGTCGTCGGTGTCGATGGGCGGCACCTGACGCCGGGACGGGCAACGAACTGCCGGGGCACGACAGCTCGCCGTGGCTGCTCGTTGCCAGGTGCCTTGCACATGAGCGAAGCGGTCGGGCGCGCGTGTTGACGACGCACAACATCCGATCTGCAACACTGGGAACACGGTCAGTGATCAGGCAGCGGAGCAGCCATGAGCGACGACGGGTACATCGCGGCAGCGCGACGTGCCCTCGGCGAGCGCCTGGCACAGTGCCGCTCGGCCGCCGGCCTCAGCCAGGGCCAGCTCGCGTCGTTCGTCGGCTACGGCCGCAGCACCATCGCCACGGCCGAGACCGGCCGGCGGACAGCGGCGCTCGACTTCTGGCAGCGTTGTGACGATGTGCTGACCACCGGCGGCGTGCTGACCCGGCAGTACATCGGGCTCAGGACGGTGGTGGAGCAGCAGCGACGGACGCTCGCCCTGACCGCTCAGGCCGAACGGCAAGCTCGGGTACTGAACGGCTGGCGCCGGGCCAAGGAGACCGGCGCAGCCGCACCGACCCTCGACGACGAACTGGAACCCGCGCTGGCCGCGCTGGGCAAGCCGTGGAAGGTGGGAGCCCCGGCGCTGGATGCTCTCGCTTCAGTGCTTCGCGGGACCAGGCTGCTGGAGGACCAGACGTCGTCCAGCGCGGTCCTGCCGACCGTGCGCAATCTGGCTGCCATCGCCGATGTGTACGTAGGAGATGCACGCTCCGCGGTCCGGGCGCAAACGCTGGAACTGGCCAGCGAACTGCACCTCTACCTCGGCTGGCTGTCCTTCGACGCGGGCTGCCCGCCGCAGCAGCCCGGAAAGGCCTTCGACACGGCAATGTCCCTGGCGGTCGAGGCCGACAACGCCGACCATCTCGCACACGCCGCGTCGTTCAAGGGCTACGTCGCGCTCAAGGCCGAACGGCTCGACCAAGCGGTCACGCTCTCGGAAGTCGCCCAACGGGACAGCCGCACCCTCCCCGCGCTCCGGGCGTTCGACGGCTACCAGGCCGGCTGGGCACACGCCCTGGCCGGGCAGACCCGGTGCGCGGAACATGCCATGGTCACCGCGGACCAGCTGCTGGACAACCTGCCTGGTGATCCGCTGCCGGACTGGGGGTACTGGTACCACCTGCCGTTCCTGCTCACCCAGCGAGCGCTGGTCCACGAGGCACTTGGCCGCCCTGACCGGGCGATTGCCGACCTGGGGGCAGGGCTGGCGGAGATGCCCGACGAGCAGCGCGACGCCGACTGGGCGCGAGAGCTGGAACACCGGCTGGGAGAGCTGCGCCTCCGGCAGTAGATGCGCGGAACGTCGGCCGGAACCTGGGCAGCCCGCGGCCGGGATCAGCGCAGCGACGTGTCCAGCATGCGGAGCAGTTCTCCGACGCGGCCGCCGCCGGCCGGGGCGGGTGGGTAGCGTCGCAGGACGTCCACCACGACGGGCCGCGCGAGGGTTCGTGACCGCTCGAGGTCGCCGGCCCCGACGGCGGGATCGTCCCCGGCGGCGAGTTCGAGCGCTCGCGCGGCGTGGGCGGCCGATCCGAGGATGTGCCTGACCTGGGTTGCCTTCGCCAGCGGGTGCAGGAACGCCGCGCCGGCGGCGGCCAGGGCGGCGCGGGCGGCCTCGCTGGCCGCGGCATGTCCCGCGTCGCGGGCCTCCTGCGCCGCCCGGTGTGCGGCCCAGGCGCGGTCGCGCAGCGCCTTGGTGCGCTCGCCGCCGTCCGCGAACGCCTGCGCGGCCTCGATCGCGGCTCGCGGGCGCCCGTCGTCCGGGCGGTCACGCTCGAAGATCGCCAGCGCGGGCCGCGCGCACGCCACCGCGTAGCCGGCGACCTCCCGCAGTTCGGACCGGCTGAGTTCGATGGCCGTGGGGTCGTCCGCCATGGCGTCATCCTGCCGCGCCGCGGGCGGCCGGCCGACGTCAGAGGCGCGAGGTGAGGGCGTCCGCCGCGGCCAGCAGGTCGGCGGCCCAGCGGGCACCGGGCCGGCGGCCCATGCGGTCGATCGGGCCGGACACCGAGACGGCGGCCACCACGCCGCCGGACGGATCGCGCACCGGGGCCGAGACGCTCGCCACGCCGCTCTCGCGCTCGGCCACGGACTGGGCCCAGCCGCGCCGCCGGACGTCGAGCAGGGTGCGTTCGCCGAACACCGAGTCGTTCAGCACGGCCCGCTGCACCGCCGGGTCCGCCCAGGCCACCAGCACCTTCGCGCCGGACCCGGCGGTCATCGGCAGCCGGGCGCCGACCGGGACCGTGTCCCGCAGCCCGCTCGGCGGCTCGGCGGCGGCCACACACACCCGGTACATGCCGTCGCGCCGGTAGAGCTGCACGCTCTCGCCGGTCTTGTCCCGCAGCCGTGGCAGCACCACGGCCGCCGCGTCCAGCAGCGGGTCCGTGGTCGTGCCGGCCAGCTCGCCGAGCGCCGGCCCGACGCGCCAGCGGCCCTCGGCGCCGCGCTCCAGCAGCCGGTGCACCTCCAGGCCGACGGCGAGCCGGTGCGCGGTGGCCCTGGGCAACCCGGTGCGGGTGCACAGCTCCGCCAGGCCGCACGGCGACTCGGCGACCGCCCAGAGCACGGCGACCGCCTTGTCCAGCACGCCGATCCCGCTATGCTGTCTCACGTCTCGATACTAGCTTCCTAGAATGTGGGAAGTCTAGCGATGTGGAAGTCAGCGTAGGAGAGGTCGCATGCGAACGCTCGCCGAGAAGGTGTGGGACGCCCACGTGATCAGCCGTGGCACCGGCGACGAACCCGACCTCCTCTACATCGACCTGCACCTCGTGCACGAGGTCACCAGCCCGCAGGCCTTCGACGGGCTGCGGCTGGCCGGGCGCCCGGTGCGCCGCCCCGACCTCACCATCGCCACCGAGGACCACAATGTCCCCACCGCGGACATCGACCGCCCGATCGCCGACCTGACCTCCCGCACCCAGGTCGAGACGCTGCGCCGCAACTGCGCCGAGTTCGGCGTGCGGCTGCACCCCATGGGCGACCTCGACCAGGGCATCGTGCACGTCGTCGGCCCGCAGCTCGGCCTCACCCAGCCCGGCATGACCGTGGTGTGCGGCGACAGCCACACCTCCACGCACGGCGCGTTCGGCGCGATGGCATTCGGCATCGGCACGAGCGAGGTCGAGCACGTCATGGCCACGCAGACGCTGCCGCTGAAGCCGTTCAAGACCATGGCGATCACGGTCGAGGGCGAGCTCCGGCCCGGCGTCACCGCGAAGGACATCATCCTCGCCGTGATCGCGAAGATCGGCACGGGCGGCGGGCAGGGGTACGTGCTGGAGTACCGCGGCAGCGCCATCCGCTCGCTGTCGATGGACGGCCGCATGACGATCTGCAACATGTCGATCGAGGCCGGCGCCCGAGCCGGAATGGTCGCGCCCGACGAGACCACCTTCGCGTACGTGCAGGGCCGT
>DASWTI010000067.1:0-8870 GCA_036402215.1 Pseudonocardiaceae bacterium | reverse complement strand
CGCGGCCGGCCGAGGCGCCGCTGCCGGACCCGCCGGTGCTGCCGGACGGCGTCCGGCTGCGCGCGTTCCGGCCCGGCGCCGACGAGGCCGCCCTGCTCGCCGTGAACAACCGGGCGTTCGCCACGCACCCCGAGCAGGGCCGCTGGACCGAGCGCGACGTGCTGCTGCGCGAGCGCGAGCCCTGGTTCGACGCCGATGGCCTGCTGCTCGCCGTGGACTCCGACGACCGCGTGGTCGGCTTCCACTGGACGAAGGTGCACGACCCGGTGCGCGGCCCCGGCGAGGTGTACGTGCTGGGCGTCGACCCGGACCGGCACGGCGGCGGGCTCGGTCGCGCGCTCACCGCCGCCGGGCTGCGGTACCTGCGGGAGCGCCGCGGCACGGGCGAGGTGATCCTGTACGTCGAGGCGGACAACGAGCCCGCGCTGCGCGTCTACCGCGCGCTCGGCTTCACCACGCGGGACACCGATGTCCGTTACGCGCGTTAGCCGCCGTGCCGCGGTGGGTCTCGCCGCCGGGCTGGCGGCCGTGCTGCTGAGCGGCTGCGGCGCCGACGACGACCGGCTCACCCGGCGCGGCGGTGGCGGCCCGGTGGGCACCCAGGTGGACTGCGGCGGCAAGACCCGGCTCACCGCCGAGGGTTCCTCGGCGCAGAAGGGCGCGGTGGACGCGTTCATCGCCGCCTACCAGGCGCAGTGCCGCGGCAAGGACGTGGCGTACGCGCAGACCGGCTCCGGCGCCGGCATCCGGGCCTTCACCGCGGGCCAGGTGGACTTCGCCGGCACCGACACGCCGCTGTCCCACGAGCGCGGCGAGGTGGACGCCGCCGCGCACCGCTGCCAGGGCAACCCGGCCTGGAACCTGCCGCTGGTGTTCGGCCCGATCGCCGTCGCCTACCGGCTGGACGGCGTGCCGGACCTGGTGCTGGACGCGGCGGCGGTGGCGGGCATCTTCACCGGCCGGATCACCCGCTGGGACCACCCGGTGCTGGCCGCGCTCAACCCCGGCGCCCGCCTGCCGGGGCGGGCGATCGCGCCGGTGGTGCGCTCCGAGGAGTCCGGCACGTCGGAGAACTTCCAGCGTTACCTGGCGGCGGCCGCCCCCTCGGCCTGGAACCGGGGCACCGGCAAGGCGTTCGACGGCGGCGTCGGCCTGGGTCGGGAGACCTCGGCCGGGGTGGCGGAGGCGACCGCCTCGACCAACGGCGGCATCACGTACGTGGAGCTCTCGTTCGCCCGTGCGGCGGGGCTCGACCTGGCTCGCATCGACACCGGCGCCGGGCCGGTCACGCTCACCGCCGGGAGCGTCGGCCGCGCGGTCGACCAGGCGCGGATCATCGGCCCCGGCAACGACATGGTGCTGGACCTGGAGTCGATCTTCACCACCACGGCGGCGGACGCCTACCCGATCCTGCTCACCACGTACGAGGTGGTGTGCTCCCGCGGATACGACGCCGCCACCGCGCTGGCCGTCCGCGCGTTCCTCACCCTGGCCGCCACGGACGGGCAGCGCGGCCTCGCCGACGCCGGTTACGCACCGTTGCCGAGCCGGTTCCAGCAGCGGCTGTTGACGGCCATCAAGGCCATCCACTGACCGTGTTCACGTGACGTCCGCCACGCATTGACCCCCACGTCAGCGCGGTGCCGGGCGGTGTTCATCCGGCGTTCAGCCGGGACGGAACGCGATGTCATGTCGGCTGCATAGCGTGCTGATGCGCTGGGAAACCGGTGCGACCGTGTGACCCGATCAGTGCGAGAGGACCCAGTGAAGCTCATCCGTAACGGCCGCGCGGCGGCCATCGTCGCCGCCGGCGCGCTCGCCCTGGCCGCCTGTGGCAACGACCCCACGACCGGCACGTCCGACGCCGGCGGCAACGGCGGCGCACCCGAGAGCGGCCTGAGCGGCACCCTCGCCGCCGGCGGCGCCAGCTCGCAGGAGTCCGCGATGCAGGCCTGGATCGCCGGCTTCCAGGCCGCCAACCCCCAGGTCAGCGTCAGCTACGACCCGATCGGCTCGGGCGGCGGCCGCACCCAGTTCCTGGAGGGCGCCTTCCCGTTCGCCGGCTCCGACGCCGCGCTGGACGACGAGGAGCGCACCCAGGCCGAGGAGCGCTGCGCCGGGCCGGCCATCCACCTGCCGCTCTACATCAGCCCGATCGCGGTGATCTACAACCTCGACGGCGTCACCGACCTGCAGCTCTCGCCGCAGACCGTGGCGCGGATCTTCGACCGGAAGATCACGACCTGGAACGACCAGGCGATCGCCGCGGACAACCCCGGCAAGACCCTGCCGGCCACCCCGATCAGCCCGGTCAACCGCTCCGACGAGTCCGGCACCACGGAGAACTTCACCGAGTACCTGGCGGCCACCGCGGCCGATGCCTGGCCGCACGAGCCGAGCGGTGAGTGGCCGGTGGCCGGTGGCCAGTCCGGCCAGGGCACCTCGGGCGTGGTGCAGGCCGTGCAGGGCGCCCCGGGCACCATCGGCTACGCCGACGCCAGCAAGGCCGGCAGCCTGGGCGTGGCCAGGATCAAGGTCGGCGAGGAGTACGTCGGCTACTCGCCGGAGGCGGCGGCCAAGGTCGTCGCGGCCTCGCCCCGCACGTCCGGTGCCGCCGAGCACGACATCCGGCTGGACCTGGCCAGGGACACCACCGAGTCCGGTGCCTACCCGATCGTGCTGGTCTCCTATGAGATCCTCTGCACGACCTACGAGGACGCCGAGGTCGGCAACCTGGTCAAGGCGTTCGTGTCGTACATGGCGAGCGAGGAGGGCCAGCAGCAGGCCGCGCAGGCCGCGGGCTCGGCGCCCATCTCCGACGAGCTCCGGGCCGAGGTCGAGGCGGCGCTCGACACCGTGAAGGCCGGCTGACGCTCCGGTGGCGCCACGTCATGACGACGGGCATCCGGCCCGGGTGGACCCCACGTCCGCCCGGGCCGGAACCGGGACCGCGCCGGACGGATGGAGATCGGATGTGACGACCACCGGCCGACGATCGGACGGCGACCCCGCTCCGATCCAGGACGGCCCGCCCCCGCGCGCCGGGGGCGACGGCAGGCCGCCGCTCAGCGTCGGCGACCGGGTGTTCTCGGCGAGCACCCGAGCCGCCGGCACGCTCATCCTGGTGATCCTGGCCGCCGTCGCGGTCTTCCTGGTGGTGCAGGCATGGCCGGCCATCAGGGCGAACTCCGACGAGCTGAGCCGCCGCATCCAGTGGTTCCCCGAGGGTTCGAACCTGCTCGGCTACGTCGGGCCGCTCGTCTTCGGCACCCTGCTGGCCGCGCTCATCGCGCTGATCATCGCCACCCCGGTCGCGGTCGGCATCGCGCTGTTCATCTCGCACTACGCGCCGCGCCGGCTGGCCCAGACGCTGGGCTACGTGATCGACCTGCTGGCCGCCATCCCGAGCGTCGTGTACGGCCTGTGGGGCGGCCTGTGGCTGATGCCGCAGCTCTACCCGGTGTTCAACTGGCTGAGCCGCACGCTGGGCTTCGTGCCGATCTTCGAGGGTCCCGCGGCCAACCCGCCGCGCACCATCCTGACCGCCGGCATCGTGCTGGCGGTGATGATCCTGCCGATCATCACCGCGGTGTCCCGCGAGGTGTTCCTGCAGACGCCGGTGCTGCACGAGGAGGCAGCGCTGGCGATCGGCGCCACCCGCTGGGAGATGATCCGGCTCGCCGTGCTGCCGTTCGGGCGCTCCGGCGTGATCAGCGCGTCCATGCTGGGCCTGGGCCGCGCGCTCGGCGAGACGATGGCCGTGGCCATGGTGCTCTCGCCCGGCCTCACGTACTCGATCTTCCTGCTCAAGCCCGGCCAGCAGCAGAACATCGCGGCGAACATCGCGCTGCAGTTCCCGGAGGCCACCCGGCTCGGCGTCAGCGTGCTGATCTTCACCGGCCTGGTGCTCTTCGTGATCACCCTGCTGGTCAACATGCTGGCCCGCTGGATCGTCTCGCGCCGGGCCGAGTTCTCGGGGGCGAACTGATGACCACGCTCGACCTGCCGCCGTCCACCCCGGCCGTCGACCAGGCCTCGCTGCTGCGCACGCCGCTGCCCCGCTGGGCGCCGGCCGCCGTGCTCGCCGGGTCCGCCGCCGTGGCGTCCCTGGTGCTCGTGCTGGCCGGCTCCTTCGGCCTGCCGCTCGCGGTGTTCCTGACGTTCCTGCTGCACACCGCCGCCCTCTGGGTGCTGTCCCGGGTCGTCGAGGGCGGCCGCGCGGCCACCGACCGATTCGTGACGACGATCGTCCACGGCGCGTTCGGCCTGGCGCTGGTGCCGCTGGTGAGCCTGCTGTGGACGGTGGTGGCCCAGGGCGCGGACCGCTTCGGGCCGTACTTCCTGACCTACACGATGCGCGGCGTGTTCGGTGGCATGGACGCCGGCGGCGTGTACCACGCGGTCGTCGGCACGCTGCTGATCACCGGCCTGGCCACCGTGGTGTCGGTGCCGATCGGCCTGCTCACCTCGATCTACCTGGTGGAGTACGGGCGCGGCCGGCTGGCCAAGGCCATCACGTTCTTCGTGGACGTGATGACCGGCATCCCGTCGATCGTGGCCGGCCTGTTCGCCTACGCGCTGTTCGCGCTGATCTTCGGGCCGGGCGTGCGGATGGGTGCCGCCGGTGCCGCGGCGCTGGCCGTGCTGATGATCCCGGTGGTGGTGCGCTCCTGCGAGGAGATGCTCAAGCTCGTGCCGAACGAGCTGCGCGAGGCGGCCTACGCGCTCGGCGTGCCCAAGTGGCTCACCGTGCTCAAGGTCGTGCTGCGCACCTCGGTGGCCGGCATCGTCACCGGCGTCATGCTGGCCATCGCCCGGGTGATCGGCGAGACCGCGCCGTTGCTGCTGGTCGCCGGCGTGCTCGACTCGGTCAACTACAACCTGTTCGACGGCCGGATGATGACGCTGCCGGTGTTCGTGTTCCGGCAGTACAGCCAGGGCCTCGCGCCGAACGGCGTGGTGACCATCAACTACGACCGGGCCTGGGCCGCGGCGCTGACGCTGATCATCATCGTCATGCTGCTGAACCTGGTGGCCCGGCTGATCTCCCGCTTCTTCGCACCGAAAGCGAGCCGCTGAGCATCATGGCCAAGCGCATCGACGTGTCCGACCTGGACGTCTACTACGGCAGCTTCCTCGCGGTGCGGGGCATCTCGATGACCGTCGAGCCCCGCTCGGTGACGGCGTTCATCGGGCCGTCCGGCTGCGGCAAGTCGACCATGATCCGCACCCTGAACCGGATGCACGAGGTGATCCCCGGCGCCCGCGTCGACGGCCGGGTGCTGCTCGACGGCCAGAACCTGTACGCCCCCGAGGTGGACCCGGTCCAGGTGCGGCGCCAGGTCGGCATGGTGTTCCAGCGGCCGAACCCGTTCCCCACCATGTCGATCCACGCCAACGTGCTGGCCGGCATGAAACTCAACAACAAGCGCATGTCCAAGCAGCTCGCCGACGAGCTGGTGGAGAAGTCGCTGCGCGGCGCGAATCTGTGGAACGAGGTGAAGGACCGGCTCGACCGCCCCGGCTCCTCGCTGTCCGGCGGCCAGCAGCAGCGCCTGTGCATCGCCCGCGCCATCGCCGTCGAGCCCCAGGTGCTGCTGATGGACGAGCCGTGCTCCGCCCTCGACCCCATCTCCACCCTGGCGATCGAGGACCTCATCGCCGAGCTCAAGACCCGCTACACGATCGTCATCGTCACCCACAACATGCAGCAGGCCGCCCGGGTCTCCGACCGCACCGCCTTCTTCAACCTCTCCGACGTCGGCCAGCCCGGTGAGCTCATCGAGATGGACGACACCACCCGCATCTTCTCCAACCCCTCGAAGAAGGCGACCGAGGACTACATCTCCGGCCGCTTCGGCTGAGCCACCCCGGCCGGCGCCGGACGAGCGGCGTGGTCAGGCCACCGGGACGCCGCGGGCCAGGACGGTTCGTACCGTCAGGTGCTCGTCCAGCAGGACCAGGTCGGCGGCCAGGCCGGGTTCCACCGCGCCGGTGTCCAGGCCGAGGACGGTGGCGGGGGTGGTGGCCAGGGCGCGCGCGGCGTCCGGCAGCGGGACGCCGGCGGCCACCGTGCGGCGGAGGGCCTCGTCCAGGGTGAGGGTGGAACCGGCGACGGCGTCGCCGGCGGCGAGGCGGGCCACGCCGTCGCGGACGTGGACGGGCCGGCCGCCGAGCAGGTAGTCGCCGTCCCCGGCGCCGGCCGCGGCCATGGCGTCGGTGATGAGGGCGACGCGGCGGGGACCGACGGTGCACAGGACCGAGCGGATCACCGCGGGGTGCAGGTGCACGCCGTCGTTGATCAGCTCGACGACCACCCGCTCGTCCTCCAGCAGGGCCAGCACCGGGCCGGGCTCACGGTGGTGCACGCCGCGCATGCCGTTGCACAGGTGCGTCGCCACGGTGGCCCCGGCGCGCACCGCGGACGCGGTCTGCTCGTACGAGGCGTCGGTGTGCCCGACCGCGGCCACCACACCGTTGCCGGCCAGCAGCTCCACGGCCGCTGGCCCGCCGTCCAGCTCGGGCGCCACGGTCACCATGCGCACCGTGCCGCGACCGGCGGCGAGCAGGCGCTCCAGGTCGTCCCTGGCCGGGGGCCGCAGCAGCGCCGGGTCGTGCGCCCCGCAGCGCGCCGCGGCCAGGAACGGGCCCTCCAGGTGCACCCCGGCGATCAGGCCGTCGGTCACCAGCTCGGCGAGCGCCGCCGTGGCGCGGGCCAGCTCGCCGAGCGGCGCGGTGACCAGCGAGGCGAGCATGGTCGTGGTGCCGTGCGCGCGGTGCAGCTCCACCACCCTGGCCACGTCGGCCGGGTCGCCGGACTGGAAGTCGGTGCCCCCGCCGCCGTGCACGTGCAGGTCGACGAACCCGGGGAGCACCCAGTCGGCGGCCAGGTCGGCGTCCGGCCGTGATCCCTCGCCCACGGCGTCGATGCGGCCGTCGCGCACCAGGACCCAGCCGGGGTCGAGCACTCCGCGCGGGGTCACCACCCGGCCGGCGATCGTCGTCACGAAGGACAGTCTGGTCGTCCACCCGTCGTCAGGACCACCGATCGGGAGAGGTTGCGCGGCCGATCCGGGTCCAGGCCACGGATCGCGGCCATCGCGGCGGCCACCCGGTGCGCCAGCGGCAGCAACGCCATCGGGTCGACGGAGTCGTCGGCGACCAGGCGCGCGCCGGTGGCGGCCACGTCCCCGGCGAGCCCGGGCGGCACCGCGCCGAACACCCAGACCACGCGGCCGGGCTCGGCGATGCTGATCGGGCCGTGCCGGTACTCCATCGCCGGGTAGGCCTCGGTCCAGGCGCCGGCCGCCTCCCGCAGCTTGAGCGCCGCCTCGTACGCCAGGCCGACGGTCCAGCCGGTGCCCAGGAAGGTCACCTGGCCGGCGTGTTCCAGGCCGTCCAGCGGGCGGCGCAGCACGGCGCGCGCCTGCTCCGCGATCGGCGCCAGGTCGGTGCCCAGGTGGGCGCGCAGCAGCGCCAGCATGGACGTGGACGAGCGGGTGGCCACCACCGAGCGCTCGTCGGCGAACTCCAGCCCGACCACGGCGTCGGCCGGCCCGGCCACGGCGGCCGTGGGATCGGCGGTGACGGCGGTGGTCGGCACGGTGCCGCGAAGGCGGGCCAGCAGGTCGAGCACCTCGGTGGTGGTGCCGGAGCGGGTGAGCGCGAGCACCCGGTCGTAGCGGCGGTGCGTGGGCTCCTCGGAGGCCGCGAAGGCGTCGGTGTGGCCGTGCCCGGCCCGCTCGCGGAGCACGGCGTACGCGGTGGCCATGTACAGCGAGGAGCCGCAGCCGGTGACCGCCACGCGCTCGCCGGGGCAGGGCAGCGCGTGGGCGACCCGCGTCGCCAGCTCGGCGGCGCGCATCCAGCTCTCCGGCTGCGAGAGCGTCTCTGCGTGAATATGAGTGTTAATGCCTACTATCGTGCATGAACGCGCAGCTGATCGCCAGGGGGACGTATGACCCGCTACGAACGCCTCAACCGCCTGCTGGAGCTGCTCGCCGAGCACGGCACGCTGGAGGTGGAGGCCGTCGCGGCCGAGCTGGCCGTCTCGGTGGCCACCGTGCGCCGCGACCTCGACCACCTGGCCGGCCAGCAGCTCCTCACCCGCACCCGGGGCGGCGCCGTGGCCAACGCGGTGGCCTACGACCTGCCGCTGCGCTACAAGAGCGCCCGCAACGTCTCGCAGAAGCAGCGCGTCGCCGCCGTGGCCGCCGCGCTGGTCGCGCCCGGCGCGGTGGTCGGCCTGACCGGCGGCACCACCACCACGGAGCTGGCCAGGGCGCTCGCCACCGACCCCGCGCTCACCGGGCTGACGGTGGTCACCAACGCGCTCAACATCGCGGGCGAGCTCACCGTGCGGCCGCACGTGAAGCTCGTGGTGACCGGCGGCGTGGCCCGCCCGCAGTCCTACGAGCTGATCGGGCCGATCGGCGTGGCCTCGCTCGGCGGGCTGGCGCTCGACGTGACGTTCCTGGGCGTGGACGGCCTGGACCCGGAGTTCGGCGCGTGCTCGCACCACGAGGGCGAGGCGGAGATCAACCGGCTGCTCGCCGCCCGCGCGGCGCGCGTCGTGGTGGTCGCCGACGGCTCCAAGCTCGGGCGCCGCGCGTTCGCCCGGATCTGCCCCGTGTCCGCCGTGCACACCCTGGTCACCGACGACACGGCGCCGGCCGCCGTCGTGGACGAGCTGACGGCGGCCGGCGTCGAGGTGCTGCGGGCGAGCTAGTTGTTCTGTCCTGTGAGGTTGGGGACGCGGTCGGCTGGTGTGTGTCCGCCGAGTGCGGTGTGGGCGCGGTGGTGGTTGTAGTAGTGCAGCCAGACCGGGAACTGCTGGCTGCGTTCGGTGTCCGTGTGGTAGGCCCGGGCGT
>DASWTI010000066.1:0-3723 GCA_036402215.1 Pseudonocardiaceae bacterium | reverse complement strand
GGGCCGCGGCCGAGGGCATCGCCACCGTGGCCGCGCTGTACGTCCGTCCCGGCCCGCTCGCCGGGGCGCTGCGGGAGGCCGGGTTCACCGCGGTGCCGATGACGCCGTCCTGGGAGCTGCGGCTGCCCGGCGGCGGGCTCGCCGGTTACCTCGCGGCGCTGCCGCACAAGCGGCGCATCGAGGCCCGGCGCGAGCTGCGGCTGCTGGCCGACGCCGGCGTGCGCATCGAGCCGGTGGCCGACGTGGACGCGGTGTTCGACGACCTGGTGCGGCTGCGCGGCCAGCTCGTGGCCAAGTACCGCGGCGCCACCCGGGAGCCGGCGGCGGAACGGGCGCGGCTGCGGACCCTGGTGGACGACGTGGCGGGCGGCCGCCCCCGGGTGCTCCTGGCCCGCGGCACGGACGGCGCCCCGCTCGGCTTCGCCCTGTTCGCCGAGCACTCCGAGGCCGAGCACTCGGAGGCCGAGCAGCCCGGGGCCGGGTCCGCCGGCCGCGCCCGGAGCTGGCACTGCCTGGCCGTCGGCCACGACTACACCGACCCCCGGTCCCGGCTCACGTACTTCGGCACCGCGTACTACCGCGCCGCCGAGCACGCGTACCAGGACGGCGTGCGCACCCTGGGCTACGGCATCGGGGCCTGGCGGGCCAAGCGCGCCCGCGGCTGCCGCCCGAGCCCGCGCACCGGCTGGGTGCACACCACCGACCCGGCGCTGGCCGCCACGGTGCGCGCCACGGCCGAGGTCACCGAGCTCGCCGACCTGTAGCCGGGCTCAGCTCGCGCGCCGCGGCTCGAAGCGCATCGAGGTGGCGAGCACCAGGTCCTCCCACGGGTCCAGGTCCGACCCGTGCGCGCGCAACAGCGCCCGCAGCCGATCGGTGTCCAGCCGCGGTTCGCCCGGCAGGTACTCGCAGCGCAGCGCCGGCAGCAGCGGGTGCGGCTCGTCCATCAGGTCGGCCAGCCGGGCCCCCGCGCCGGGCGCGGCGAGCGCGGCCACGCCACCGGCCAGCAGCTTGTCGGCCTGCTCACGGGCCGCCGCCGGCAGCCCGTGCCAGAGCACCGCCACGATGCGCGCCCGCAACCCGGCCAGCACCTCGTCGTAGCCGCGGCGCTCCGGCGGGCGCATCGACTCCAGCGCGGCCAGGTGCGCGTACAGGTCGGCCGGGTCCTGGCCGGCCGTCCAGCCGCCGGGGCCCACGTACACCTCGGCCTCGTGGCGGGACTCCTCGGCGGAGTCCGCGCTGTGCATCAGCCCGAGCGTCACGTTGATCAGCCCGAGGTCGGCGCGGATCGTGCCGGGGGTGCTGCGGGCCGGCTCGCTCGACCCCTTCACCGCGCGCAGCCGCTGGTGCGTCGGCACGCCGTCCACCGGCCGTTCGTCGTGCAGCAGCAGCGCCACCGTCGGCCCGAACTCGAACACCCGGTCCGCGAGCCGGTACAGGTAGGCGTGCCACACCTGGGTGATGTTGCGCTCGAAGTACGCGTCCAGCTCCAGCGGACGCTGCCACAGGCAGCGCCAGGCGAGCGGCCGGAAGCCGGCCTCGCCGAGCCGCCGCACGATGCTCGTGCCCAGGTGGCGCACCACCGCGTCCGGACAGATCAGCCCGAACGCCGTGCGCTCCCAGTCGATGCCGTCCAGGTCCAGGGGGGCGTCCCGCACGCCAGGCCTCCTCGCCGTGCCGTGTCCCCGGGGCGTCCCCTGCGGAGCCCCAGCCGCTCCAACGATCCACGTCGCGTGACGACGCGCCCCGGCCCGTCGGGGCGGTGCCGGAGCGACCGCCCCGACACCGCCGTACGAGCCTTGCCGTGCCCGGCCCGTCGCCGCGCTCCCTGGGCGCGACGCACCGGGCGACCGGCGTCGAACCTAGCGCTTGACCACCTTGGGCCGGCGGCCCGATTGCCGGTGTCGCTCCATTGGTCCACCTCCTCCTCGCCCCGGGACCCCCGGGTCGTCCGGGTTGTCGGTCCGGCCTCAGCGCCGCTTGGTCACCCGTGGCCGTCGGCCGGCCTTGGTGTGGCGCTCCATGCTCCCTCCTTCCTGTTCTCCGGCGGCTCCGCCGTGGCGGCACCGGCCCCTCCGGCCGTCGCCACCACGAGTCGGTCCAGCAGGGTTCGGGCGCAGGCCGCCACCTCGCCGGCGGTCACCGCACGCAGCGCGGCGGCATGGCCGGCCACGGTCCACCGGTGGTCGCCGCCCACCAGGCGGTGCCGGCCGCGGCGCAGCACCTCCTCCAGCGAGCTCTCCGCGTCCAGCCGGGCGAGGGCCGCCGTCCGCCGCGCCGCCACCGCCACCCGCGCGGCGTCGAACAGCCGGCGCGGCTCGGCCGCGGCGCCGGCGAGCGCGTCGCAGGCCAGCTCCACCACGCGGTCCCGATGCTCCGGCGCGGTCGGCAGCGCCACCCGCCAGACACCCGCGTCGCGGTAACCGGTGACCAGGCCCCACACCTCGTAGCAGAGCCCCCGCCGGGTACGCAGCTCCTCGTGCAGCAGCGACCCGGCCGACCCGGCCAGCAGTTCGAGCAGTACCTCGGCGGCCGGCAGCCTCGGGTCGTCGAGGGCCACGGCATGCCCACCCACCACCACGGCCGTGGTATCGCTGTTGAGCGCCAGGTCGATACGCCCGGACGTCGCGTCCGGCGGCCCGGGCCGCGGCGCCGACGGGGGAGCCGGCGGCAGCGCGGTCAGCGGCCCGCCGGCCAGCGTGCGCAGCACGTCGTCCTCGGTGAGGGCGCCGCCGGTCACCACGGCCACCGTGCCGGCGTGCCGGTGCCGGGCCGCCCAGGCCCCGAGGTCCGCGGCGCCCAGCCGGGCCACGGCGCCCGGCGTGCCGCCCACCGGCTCGCCCATCCGCTGCCCGGCGAACGCCACCCGGAAGAAGCCGTCGTGCACCGCGTCGTGCGGGTCGCTCGCGGCCAGCCGCAGCTCCTCGTCCACCACGCGGCGCTCGGTGGCCACCAGGTCCTCGTCGAACCGCTCGGCCGTCACGGCGCGCGCGAGCACGTCCAGCGCCTCGGCCGCCTCCGGCGAGGGCACCCTGGCGTGCAGCACCAGGTGATCGCGCGTGGTCACCGCGTCGACCTCGGCGCCGAGGGCCTCCAGCTCGTCCACCGGGGCCGGCCGTCCGGGGGGCGCGGCGCGCACCAGCACGTGTTCCAGCAGGTGCGTCAGCCCGGGGGAGTCCTCGTGCCGTGACCCGCGCAGCAGCCAGACGCTCACGGTCGTGACCTCGGCGCCCGGGCGGTGCCGCGCCAGCACCGGTACCCCGTGCCCCACCGTCGGCGCCGGCCCGTCGTCCGGCCCCGGCACCTCCGCCGGCACCGCCACCCTCACCGCGCCGGCGCGGTCGCCGCCGCGCCGGACCCTGTCCCGTCCGGCTCCGGTGAGCCCACCGGCTCCGTCGCCACCTCCGTCCGCGGCGGCGTGACGACCGGCGGGGTGAGGGCGTCCACGGCGTCCTCGGACACGTCGTCCCCGGCCGTCAGCAGGAAGCGGCCGACCGGGGTGTCCACGTAGACCAGGTCCCCGCGCCGCCGCACCGCGGCCACCTCACGGTCGTCGCCCGGCACCTCGCCGAGCGGCAGCCCGAAGCACAGCAACCCGGCCCGCAGCGCCCGCCCGGTCGACAGCCGGCCCTGCGCCGCCGCCCACAGCCGCCGCTCCGCCGCCGACTGCCGGTCGAACACCAGCCGCCGCTGCAGGTGCCGCAACGCGCCGTCGGCCGGGCG
>DASWTI010000065.1:0-7061 GCA_036402215.1 Pseudonocardiaceae bacterium | reverse complement strand
GGACCGGCGGCGCGGCGGGGCGCGGTGCCGGGCGGCGCGATGCCGGCCGCGGCGAGCTTGCGCCGGCCGTCCGCGCTGATCCAGTCGGTGCTCCACGCGGGGTGCAGCACCACGCGCACGTCCACCGCGGGGTAACCGGCGGCGCGCAGCGCGTGCTCCAGGTCGTCGCGCATGGTGTCCATCGCCGGGCAGCCGGTGTAGGTCGGGGTGATGGACACCGCGACGGTGCCGTCCTGGCCGACGGTGACCTCGCGCAGCACGCCGAGGTCCGCGAGCGTCAGCATCGGCAGCTCGGGGTCGGTCACCGCGGCGGCCACCGCGTACGCCGTGCTCACCAGACGGCCTCCGGGTGCGCGCGGGCCACGCTCTGCAGCTCGGCCAGCAGGTAGCCCATGGCCTCGGTGTGCACCCCGTGCCGCCCCAGGCGCCCGGCCACGCCGGCGCGCGCGGGCACCGCCGGCCGCTCCAGGGTGGCCGCCCGCAGCACCTCGCCGAGCACGTCGTCGCACTCGCCGCGCACCGCCGCCGGGTCGGTGCCGACGCCCGCCGCGGCCATCCGCAGCTCCAGCTCGTGCGGCTCGAACAGCTCGTCCAGGTACGGCCACACGGCGTCCAGCCCGGCCAGCATCCGCTCCCGGGAGACGTCCGTGCCGTCGCCGAGCCGCAGCACCCAGCGGGCCGCGTAGTCCCGGTGGTACGTGACCTCCTTGACGCCCTTGGCCGCGATCGCCGCGAGCACCGGGTCCGCCGAGTCCGCCAGCCGGGCCAGCAGCGCCAGCCGCCAGGTGGCGAACAGCAGCAGCCGGGCCACGGTGTGCGCGAAGTCGCCGTTGGGCAGCTCCACCAGGCGCACGTTGCGGAACTCGTGCTCGTCGCGGCGCAACGCCAGGTCGTCCTCGGTGCGGCCGCTGCCGTCGGCGTGCCCGGCGCGGGCCAGCAGCAGCCGCGCCTGGCCGAGCAGGTCGAGCGCGATGTTGGCCACCGCGACCTCGTCCTCCAGCTCCGGCAGCCGCGTCGTCCACTCCTGCAGCCGGTGCGACATGACGAGCGCGTCGTCGCCCAGCATCAGGCAGTACGCCGCCAGGTCCGCGCCGCCGACGCCGGCCGGCACCGTGGTGTCCACGCCGGTCAGCGGGTCGTCGAAGCCGGTGCCGAACGCCCAGCGGGCCTCGCCGCCGGTCTCCTCGCTGATCGCCCCGTAGGCGGTCTCGTCGTGGCTCATATGTGCGGCACCGAGTCCGGGATGTCGTAGAACGTCGGGTGCCGGTACACCTTGTCGCCGCTCGGCGCGAAGAACGGGTCCTTCTCGTCCGGGCTGGACGCGGTGATGTCGGCGGCCCGCACCACCCAGATGCTCACGCCCTCGTTGCGCCGGGTGTAGAGGTCGCGGGCGTTGTGCAGGGCCATTTCGTCGTCCGCGGCGTGCAGCGAGCCGACGTGCACGTGGTTGAGGCCGCGCTTGCCGCGAACGAACACCTCGTAGAGCGGCCAGTCGGAGCGGTTCACGCCGCCACCTCCCGGCCGGAGTGCTTGCGGGCGTAGGCGGTCGCGGCCTCACGCACCCAGGCACCGTCCTCGTGGGCCGCCCTGCGGTGCGCGATGCGCTCCGCGTTGCACGGCCCGTCGCCGCTCACCACCTGCTTGAACTCGACCCAGTCGATCTCGCCGAAGTCGTAGTGACCGCGCGCCTCGTTCCAGCGCAGCGCCGGGTCCGGCAGGGTCACGCCGAGCGCCTCGGCCTGCGGCACCGACATGTCCACGAACCGCTGGCGCAGCTCGTCGTTGGTGTGCCGCTTGATCTTCCAGGCCATCGAGCGCTCGGTGTTCGGCGACTCGGCGTCCGGCGGGCCGAACATCATCAGCGAGGGCCACCACCAGCGGTCGGTGGCGTCCTGCACCATCCGCCGCTGCGCCTCGGTGCCCCGCATCATGGTCATCAGCAGCTCGTAGCCCTGCCGCTGGTGGAAGGACTCCTCCTTGCAGATGCGGATCATCGCCCGCGCGTACGGGCCGAACGAGCTGCGGCACAACGGCACCTGGTTGCAGATGGCGGCGCCGTCCACCAGCCAGCCGATCACGCCGACGTCGGCGAAGGTCAGCGTGGGGTAGTTGAAGATCGAGGAGTACTTCTGCCGGCCGTCGATCAGCCGCTGGGTGAGGTCGGCCCGGTCCGCGCCCAGGGTCTCGGCCGCGGAGTACAGGTAGAGCCCGTGCCCGGCCTCGTCCTGCACCTTGGCCAGCAGGATCGCCTTGCGGCGCAACGAGGGCGCGCGGGTGATCCAGTTGCCCTCCGGCTGCATGCCGATGATCTCGGAGTGCGCGTGCTGGGCGATCTGGCGGACCATCGTGCGCCGGTAGCCCTCGGGCATCCAGTCCCGCGGCTCCACACGGTGGTCGGCCGCGATGGTGCGCTCGAAGTGCGCCCGCAGCTGCTCGGTCATGGCTGCTTCTCTTCCTTGGCGACGAGCGTCAGCACGTCGTACTTCGCGACCGACTCGTCCTTGTCGTTGGTCACGTCGGCGTCCCACCGGACCTCGCCGTACTCCTGGTCCTCGCGCGGCGTGATCTGCTTGCAGGTCAACGTCACCGTCAGCCGGTCGCCGGGGAAGACCGGGGTCAGGAAGCGCAGGTTCTCCAGGCCGTAGTTGGCCAGCACCGGGCCGGGGTCCGGCTGCACGAAGAGCCCGGCGGCGAACGAGACGATCAGGTAGCCGTGGGCCACCCGGCCGCCGAAGAACGGGTTGGCCGCGGCGGCCTCCTCGTCCAGGTGGGCGTAGAAGGTGTCGCCGGTGAACTCGGCGAAGTGCTCGATGTCGGCCATCGTCACCTCGCGCGGGCCGGCCACCAC
The DNA here is from genome assembly GCA_036402215.1 of Pseudonocardiaceae bacterium. Taxonomy (GTDB): domain Bacteria; phylum Actinomycetota; class Actinomycetes; order Mycobacteriales; family Pseudonocardiaceae; genus DASXTS01. The sequence goes on along the minus strand of DASWTI010000065.1, from coordinate 4,213 downwards.
GCAGTCGCCGATCCGCAGGTCCTTGAGCGACTTGCGGAACGGGTGCACGCCGTCGTCGGTGCGCGGCGCGCCGGTCACCCAGCGGTTGGTGACGGCGCCGAGCACGGCCGGGCTGGCCTGCACGGCGGTGCGCTGCATGTGGTGCAGCACGCCGCGGATGCCGCCCATCTCCTCGCCACCGCCGGCGCGGCCGGGGCCGCCGTGCACCAGGGCCGGCAGCGGCGAGCCGTGGCCGGTGGACTCCTTGGCGTTGCTCGCGTCCAGCACCAGCAGCCGGCCGTGCCACGGGGCCACGCCCAGCACCACGTCGCGGGCGAAGCCGGTGTCGCCGGTGACCACGGAGCCGACCAGGCTGCCCAGGCCACGAGCCGCCAGCTCGATGACCCGCTCGGTGCTCGTGTACGGCATCAGCGTGCTGACCGGGCCGAAGGCCTCCACCTCGTGCGGCTGCGGCTGGTCCGGGTCGTCGGCGCGCAGCAGCACCGGCGAGATGAACGCGCCGCGCTCCGGGTCGGCGTCCACCACGGCCACCCGGTCCGGGTCGCCGAAGACCGTGGTTCCCGCCTCCCGCAACGCCTTCAGCGAGCGCCGCACCTCCTCGCGCTGCTCCAGGCCGGCCAGCGCGCCCATCCGCACGCCCTCGCTCGCCGGGTTGCCGACGACGACCTTGGCGAGCCGCGCGGCGGCGGCCTCGGCCACGTCGTCCATCAGCGCGGCCGGCACGAACGCACGCCGGATGGCGGTGCACTTCTGGCCCGCCTTCACCGTCATCTCGGTGACGAGCTGCTTGACGAACAGGTCGAACTCGGTGCTGCCAGGGGTGGCGTCCGGGCCGAGGATCGAGCAGTTGAGCGAGTCGGCCTCGGCGTTGAACCGCGTGGAGTTGCGCACCACGCCCGCGTGCGCGCGCAGGGACTGCGCGGTGGACGCGGAGCCGGTGAAGGACACCAGGTCCTGCGCGGTCACGTGGTCCAGCAGGTCGCCGGCGCCGCCGGCCACGAGCTGCAGCGAGCCCTCCGGGATCAGCCCGGACTCGATGATCAGCTCGACCAGCCGGACCGTCAGGTACGCGGTCTGACTGGCCGGCTTGACCAGCGTGGGCACGCCGGCCACGAACGCCGGGGCGAACTTCTCCAGCGGGCCCCACACCGGGAAGTTGAACGCGTTGATCTGCACCGCGACGCCGCGCAGCGGGGTGAGGATGTGCTGGCCGACGAACGTGCCGCCCTTGCTCAGCGGCTCGACGGCGCCCTCCACCATGACGTGGTCGTTGGGCAGCTCGCGGCGGCCCTTGCTGGAGTAGCCGAAGAGCGTGCCGATGCCGCCGTCCACGTCGAACAGCGAGTCGCCCTTGGTGGCGCCGGTGCGGGCGGACAGCGCGTACAGCTCCTCGCGGTGCTCCCGCAGGTGGCTGGCCAGCGCCTTGAGCAGCGCGGCGCGCTGGTGGAACGTGAGTTCGCGCAGCGCCGGGCCGCCGACCGTGCGGCCGTACGCGAGCGCGGCCGCCATGTCCACGCCGGCCGAGGAGATGCGGGCCACCTCCTCGCCGGTCACCGCGTCGTGCAGCGGCGCACCGTCCTCCGGGGCGTACCACCGACCACCGACGTAACTCCGCAGCACCGCCATTGGCGCGCCTCCCATTTACTGACCGTCCGTTCAGTCAGCCATGCTAGCCCGCGCCGGTGCGCCGCAAAAGGTCTCGCGGCGACCCTCACACCGCGGCGCGGGGATCAGCCGGCGAAGTTCGGGACCGCGCCGCGGACGGCCTCGGAGCGGCCCTTCGGCTCCTCCCAGTCCTCCTGGCGGCCGAGCGCGGTCTCGTCGAGCAGGTAGTACGAGCCACCGATCGTCTCCAGCCCGCGCGCGTACACCGAGTACGTGTGGAACACGTCGCCGCCGACCCGCAGGAAGTGGCTGCGGCCGGGCAGCTCGAACGACTCGTCGGAGCGCAGCTCCGGATCCTCGTCCGGGGTGCGGAAGTTGTACTCCGGTGGCGCCACTGCCGGGTCCAGCGTCACGTGGAAGTCGTAGTTGAAGTCGCTGCCGTACGACGAGTACCAGGGGAACGTCCAGCCGCGGCGGGCCTTGTAGTCCTCGATGCGCGCGATCGGCGCGCGCGACACGTACACCAGGGTGGTGTCCCTGGCGTGCAGGTGCTCCAGGTGCCCGGCGGACATCTCCATGGCGCCGGCCGTGCAGCTGGAGCAGCCGTCCGTCCACTCCGGGTCGAACATGAAGTGGCAGACGATGAGCTGACGGCGCCCGTCGAACAGGTCCGGCAGGCCCACCGTGCCCTCCGGCCCCTCGAACACGTACTCCTTGTCGACGCGCACCATCGGGAGCCGGCGGCGGTCCGCACTCAGCGCGTCCCGCTGCCTGGTCAGTTCCTTCTCCCGGGCGAGCAGCGCCTTCCTGGCCGCCACCCACTCCTCACGTGACACCACCTCCGGCAGGCTCATGGCCGCCTCCCACGATCGGCTCCAGGTCCCCCGCGACGCTAACCCCGCCCGGCCGACCTCGCAGCGCCGGTCACGCTCCGGCTCGGAGTCGAATGGCGTGCGCATTCTGACGATCCGCACCCGATCCATCGCCGATGGTCACGGAATAGGTGTCCGGCCGCCGATTGTCAAACATTCATCGGGGATACCGGGCAATCACTCCGCGTGACGCGCGCCATACGTCGATCACGATGGGCTACACGTCGCTGACCAGCAGCGATACCTTGAAAGGAATGGAGTATGCGGTAGTCTTCGCCCTCGTCGCGGTGGTCGCCCGCCCACGGGTCGCCGATTACGCGCGCGGTATTTCGGTCCCAGGGGGTGGCGTTGAGTTCCGAGCGAAGCCGACTGTCCAGGCTCCTCGACTACCTGCCGCGCGGCAACCTGCTCGGTGAGGCGGAGTGGTCGAGACGGCACCGCTTCCTGCAGTGGGTCCTGCTCGGGCACCCGATCGGCATGTACCTGCTCGCGGTGCTGCTCGGCCGGGGCGCGGCCGAGTCGGCGCTCGTGATGGCGCCGGCCGTCGGGTGCCTGCTGCTGAGCCACCTGGTGCGCGGGCGGCGGCCGGCCTCGTTCTTCGTCACCGCCGGCCTGGTGTACTGCTCGGCGGCCCTGGTGTGGGCGACGAACGGCTCGATCGAGGCGCACTTCCACTTCTTCGTGATCATCGGCTTCATCGCGCTGTACCAGGACTGGGTGCCGTTCGGCTGGAACATCGTGTTCACCGTGCTGAGCCACGGCCTCGGCTCCTGGTTCGAGCGGGACCTGATGTTCAACCACCTCGCCGCGCAGAACAGCCCGTGGCTCTGGTCGGCGGTGCACGGCGTCGCGGTGCTCGCCGCCTGCACCGGCATGGTCATCTTCTGGCGGGTCAGCGAGGACGAGCAGCAGGCGCGCGAGGAGCTCACCAGGCAGCTCGGCGAGGCGGAGATCGGCCGTCGGCGGTTCACCTCGGACCTGCTGGTGAACCTGGCGCGCCGCAACCAGACGATGCTGTACCGCCAGCTCGACATCATCAACCAGCTGGAGGAGAAGGAGCAGGACCCGGACGCGCTGGCCGAGCTGTTCCGGCTCGACCACCTGGCGACCCGGGTGCGGCGCAACGCGGAGAGCCTGCTCGTGCTGTCCGGCGAGGAGCCCTACCGGGTGTGGAGCGCGCCGGTGCCGCTGCACGACGTGGTGCGCGCCGCGATCGCCGAGACCGAGCACCTCGACCGGGTCACCACCTCCATCGCCACCGACCTCGCGGTGGCGGGCCACGCGGTCACCGACCTGACGCACCTGCTGGCCGAGCTCACCGAGAACGCGGTGCGCTTCTCGCCGCCGGACGCCGACGTGGACCTGCGGACCCGGCGCCACCTGCGCTCCGGCGACGCGCAGCTGGTGACGATCGAGGACTACGGCGTCGGCATGCCGCCCGAGGCCCTGGCGGCGGCGAACCGGCTGCTGGCCGACCCGCCCGAGGTGGACCTGTCGCTGTCGCGGCAGCTCGGCTTCCACGTGGTGGCGCGGCTCGCGGCCCGGCACGGCATCCAGGTCTCGCTGAGCCCCACGCCGGGCTCCGGCATCACCGCGGCGGTGCTCATCCCGGCCGGCTTGTTCTCCGTGTCCGACGAAGCGCCGGCGGCGTCTCCCGCGGGTTCACGGGAGGCGCGGCCGGCCCCGGTGCCGAGCCCGGCCGCCACCCCGGTCCCGGCCGCCGTGGCCCCCGCGGA
>DASWTI010000064.1:0-14135 GCA_036402215.1 Pseudonocardiaceae bacterium | reverse complement strand
CCCGCGGCGGCGGGCGCTGCGCACGGCCGCGCTGGCCGGGCTGCGCGCGCCGATGGTGCTGGACGAGCTCGCCGAGTGGGACTACGGCGAGTACGAGGGCCGCACCACGCCGGAGATCCGCGAGGTGATCCCGGGGTGGACGGTGTGGACGCACGAGTGCCCCGGCGGCGAGACGGCCGACCAGGTGGAACGGCGCGCGGACCGCGTGCTGCAGCGGGTGGGCGAGCTCGCGCACCACGCCGACGTGGTGCTGGTGGGCCACGGGCACTTCAGCCGGGTCCTGGCCGCGCGCTGGATCGGGCTGCCGGCCACGTCCGGCGTGCACCTGGCGCTGGACGCGGGCTGCGTCACCGTCCTCGGCCAGGAGCGCGGGGCACCGCGGCTGGACCGGGTGAACCTGGCGCCGTGACCGCGGCCTCCCGCCGGCCGATCACCTGGGTCACCGCCACCCCCACGATGATCACGGCGCCGCCGACCAGCTCCCACGGCCCTGGCACCTCGCGCAGCCAGACGTAGGCGATCACGAACGTCAGCGGGCTGATCAGGTACAACGCCGACGTGGCCACCGCTATGTCGAGCCGGGCCACGGCGTACGCCCAGGCGACGAAGCCGAGCGCGCTGGACACCACGCCGAGCCACACGGTGGCCGCCACCGCGTCGCCGGTGAGGTGCCGCTGCTCGCCGAGCGCCGGGCCGAGCAACGGCAGCACCAGCAGCGTGCCGGCCCAGGACGCGTAGGAGGCCACCTCCAGCCCGGTGTACCTGGCGAGCAGCGGCTTGGTGAACACCGGGTACACGCCGTGCACGACGGCCGCGCCGAGCACCATGAGCGCGGCGACGTCGAAGCGCAGGCCGCCGGCCTGGGTCAGCGCCACCATGGTGGCCCCGCCGAGCGCCACCCCGATGCCCGCCATCCGTCCCACCGTCATGCGCTCGCCCAGCCAGGCCGCGGCGACCAGGCAGCTGTAGACCGGGCTGGTGGCGATGAGCAGGCTCGCGGTGCCGGCCGCCACCCGCACCTCGCCCAGGTTCAGCAGCAACTGGTACGCCGCCATGCCGAGCAGGCCGCACAGCACGATGAGGCCGAGGTCGGCCCGGCGCGGCAGCCGCACCCCGATCACCGGGGCCACCAGGGCCAGCGCCGCGGACGCGATGAGCAGCCGCGCCACGGTGAGCCCGTACGGTCCCAGCGCCTCGACGGCCACCCGGATCGCGGGGTACGCCGACGCCCAGGCGAACACCGTCACGAGCAGCGCCCCGTGGGCGCGTCCGGCACGCATTGCCACAGCCTGCCCACTCCGCGCGCACGGTGCCAGTACCCCGCCGGTCGGCGTCGGCGGTTGGTCCAAATGACGAAGAACTGCCGAACGTCGCCCGTTCGGCCCAACCATGTGACTATTGACATGATTTCCGGGGCGTAAGTAGCTTCGTCCGAGGAGCACATTCCACGAGAGGATCAAGAACGCCGGTCCTCCTGTTCAGGGTGCCCGGAGAACAGCCGGAACCCCCGCCCGTCGGCGCGTGCCGACGATATTCGGCCACCCTGAGCCGGATATCGGTGGGTGATCTATCCCTGGGAGGAAACAATCATGACCGCGATGCCGCAATCAACGGCGGACGACGGGCCGAACCTGGACGGCACGAAGGGCGTGCTGCTCGCACCGGTTCGCGGTACGGACAGCAGACGCAGCCTGCCCGACGAGTTGTTCGTCAAGAACGGGGTTCGTTTCACCGTCAAGTTCCTCTTCGCCATGGCGATCATCGCCGGGTGCTGGGCGGCGGTCATCACGGTGCCCACCTGGTGGGTCGTGGTGCTCACCGTGCCGGTGCTCGGCCTGATGTACGCCCACCTGGTCGAGTTGCAGCACGAGTGCCTGCACGAGCACGCCTACTCGCGGCGCTGGCTCAACCGCGCGGTGGGCTTCGTGTGCGGCCTGTTCATGCTGAGTTCCTTCTGGCACTACAAGTACGAGCACCTGCGGCACCACGCGTACCTGGGCACGCCGCAGAACCACGAGTTCTTCAACTACCGCTTCGAGGGCCTCGGCACGATCCCCGGCTTCCTGCGCGGCGCCTTCCACCTGGGCCGCTACCTGGACGTCTTCGCCGACATCGGGCGTGGCCTGATCGGCCGCACGAACCCGCGGGTGATCAAGCCGAAGGCCGCCGCGAAGATCCGCACCGAGTACCAGCTCTTCGCCGTCGCGCTGGCCGCCGGAATCGTGTTCACGGTGTGGACCGGCAGCCCGTTGCTGTTGTTCGTATGGGTGCTACCGGCGCTGCTGGTGGCCGAACCCGCGCACTTCCTGGTCGAGCTGCCGGAACACTTCGGCCTCAACACGCAGTCCGACCCCAACGTGCTGTCGAACACCCGCACGGTCTACGGCAGCTGGTTCGGCAAGTGGTACACGAACGGCAACGACCTGCACACCGCGCACCATTACCACCAGGGCGTGCCGATGTCGCAGGTCCCGAAGCTGCACGAGATCATCGAGGACCGCATCGAGACCACCGAGCCGTCCTACTGGTCCTTCTACAAGAACGTGTTCACCGGCCGCATCGTCTACGCGGACCCGAGCCAGAACTGCATGACGCGCTGACCCTGCGGCCGATCACGAGAGGAGGCGGCGCGTGACGCACGAGCTCGCCCCGTTGGAGACCCTGAAGTTCCTGGACGCGGCCGAGGTGCCGCGCATCGCCGAGCGGTTCGGCACCCCGGTCTTCGTCTACGACGAGGCCGGGATGCGCGCCGGCGTCGAGCACCTGAAAGGCCTGCCGAGCGCCTTCGGCCACACCATCCGCTACTCGATCAAGTCGTGCCCGAGCGCGGCCGTCATCCGGCTGTTCGACTCCATGGGCACGCTGTTCGACGCGAGCTCGGTGTGGGAGGTGAAGCGGGCCGTCCTGGCCGGCGTGGCGCCGTCGAAGATCCTGCTCACCGCGCAGGAGGCGGTGTTCGACGGCGCGTTGCTGGAGCTGCTGGACGCCGGGCTGAACTTCGACGCCGGCTCGCTGCACCAGCTGGAGGAGTTCGGCCGGCACCGGCCGGGCGGCACCGTGTCGGTGCGGATCAACCCCGGGTTCGGCTCGGGGCTGGTGCCCCGGCTGACCAGCGGCGGCCCGCTGTCCAGCTTCGGCATCTGGCACGAGTACGTGCCGGAGGTGAAGCGGCTGCTGCAGGACTACGACCTGCGGGTGGAGCGGCTGCACACGCACATCGGCTCCGGGCACTACGCCGACGTGCTGGTGCCGGCGGCGCGCACCCTGCTGGAGCTGGTCACCGAGTTCCCCGACGTCCGCTACGTGAACCTGGGCGGCGGCTACCGCATCACGGTGATGGCCGACGACCCGGACTACGACCACTCCGAGTGGGCGGCGATCCTGGCCGAGGAGATCCGCGGGGTCGCCGAGGTCACCGGCCGTGAGCTGCACCTGGAGATGGAGCCGGGCACGTACCTGACGGCGAACGCCGGCTCGATCGTGTCCACCGTGATCGACGTGGTGGACACCGGCGACGGCGGCCACCGCTTCGTCAAGATCAACGCCGGGCTCACCGAGATCCTGCGGCCCTCGTACTACGGCTCGCCGCACCCGCTGGTGGCGATCTCGCGGGACGGCACGGTGCCCGAGGAGGGCCCGGCGAGCTGCGTGGCCGGGCACTGCTGCATCGCCGGCGACATGCTGACGATCGTGCCGGAGGACCGGCAGCGCGAGGTGCGGCTGGGCGACGTGCGGCCGGGCGACTACCTCGTGGTGGAACGCTCCGGCGGCTACTGCGCCAGCATGTCGATGAAGAACTTCAACTCCTACCCCGAGGCCCCCGAGGTCATGCGGCGCGCGGACGGCTCCTACGACGTCATCCGCGCACGGCAGACCGTGGAGCAGCTCGTCGCGAACGAGCGCATCCCCGAGGGCCTGTAGCCGGGCCGGACCGTCGCCGTGCTCACACCAGCAGGAGCACGGCGACGGTCCACATCACGCAACCGATGAGCACGTCCAGCACCCGCCAGGTGCGCGGGTCGCGGAACAGGCCGGACAGCAGCGTGGCGCCGTAGCCGAGGCCGAGGAACCAGCCGAGCGAGGCCAGCACCGCGCCGGTGGCGAACCACATGCGGCCCTCGGACTGGTAGGCCGCGCCGACGCTGCCGAGGAGCACCACGGTGTCCAGGTAGACGTGCGGGTTCAGCACGCTCAGCGCGAGCGCGGTGAGCGCCGTGGCCCGGCGGCGCGCCGAGCCCGGGTCACGGCCCTCGGTGAGCGCCCGCGGCCGCAGCGCCGAGCGGAACGAGCGCAGCCCGTACCAGCCCAGGAACGCCACGCCGCCGACGGTGGCGATCACGGTGAGGGTGCGCGAGGCGGAGATCACCGTGCCGAGCCCGGCCACGCCGGCCACGATGAGCGTGGCGTCGCACGCCGCGCAGATGGCCACCGTGATGAGCACGTGCTGCCGGTGCAGGCCCTGGCGCAGCACGAACGCGTTCTGCGCGCCGATCGCGATGATGAGGCCGGCACCCAGCAGGAAGCCGTGGACGAGCGCGGTCAGCGGCCGTTCACCGGCCCCGGCGTGAGCGTCACGGGCGGGTCACCCGGGCCGAGCAGCGTGGTGCGCACCACGGTGGCGTGCGGGCCGAGCACCGCGGCGAGCTCGCCTGCGGCGCCGCGCACCGTGTCCGCGGCGATCGCGTCGGAGGCCCGCTCCACCAGGAACACCACGTCGCGGGAGGCCGCCGTCACCTTGGTGCGGTCGCTGTCACGGTGGTTCCAGTGCCGGGTGAGCACCGTGCCGCCGAGCGCGTACACCACCTCGCCGGAGTTCGGCCGCTCCGTGGCGTCCGGCTCGCCGAGCGGGGTGAAGACGTCGCCGTCGGCGGCGAACCGGAGGTCGATGCGGCCGTCCAGCCCGGCCAGGTCGAACGCCCCGGCGGGGACCGCGGCGCGCACCGACACCAGGTTGTAGGCGTCCACGGCGGGGTTGACCCGAGGCAGCCGGCCCTGGCGGGCGAGGCGGCGCAGCAGCGCGTCGACGCTGGGCCGCATCCGCCGCGGGTTGGTGCCGAAGGCGCGGTAGGCGGCGTGCCAGCTCGCGATCGCCGGTGCGGCCTCGTCGTACTCCGGTGGCTCGGCCTCCAGGGCCGCCAGCCCCTCCTCGACGCCGGGGAACGGCGGCCCGTCGTTGCGCAGGCCCTCGGCCACCACCACGCCCACCAGGGCGGACGGGAACGCGGCGGCCACCTCGTCGGTCAGCCGCAGGGTCAGGCTCACGGGGCACTCCCCTTGCCGCCGGCGTCGTCCGCGGTGCCGGTGCCGCGGTCGTGCTCGGCTCCGGTGCCGTGCCCGTCCGGGCCGTCGGCCTCGGCCCAGGCCCTGGCCTGCGGCGAGAGCAGGCCGATGCCGGCCGCCAGGCAGATCAGCGCCACCGGAGTGCCGTACTCGGGGCGGCCGGACGGGCCGATCGCGTACCAGGCCACGCCCAGCAGCAGCACCTGCACCACGATCGCCGGGCTGCGGGCGCCGCGGTACCCGCGCAGCAGCGCCACGCCGACCGCGAGCACACCGCCGCCGATCAGCGTGAAGTACGCGGCCTGGGCGAGCACCGAGCCGCCCCGGTCCGCGCCCTGTGCCGCGCGCCACAGCAGGGCCGCCACGAAGGCCAGCCCGGCGACGCCCTGGGCGCACACCACGAGCGCGGCCAGCCGTACGTGCGGAGGTGGGGGCAGGGGTGCCGACACGCGAGGCAGCCTACGGCCGCGCGCGCGGCGGTTACGCTTCGGCCGTGCGCTCCATGCTCATCGTCAATCCCCACGCCACGACCACCACGGAGGCGGGGCTGGACGTGATCGCGGCGGCGCTGTCCAGCGAGCTGAAGCTCGACGTGGTGGCCACGACGCACCGCGGCCACGCCTCCGAGCTCGCCGTCCGGGCCGGCCGCGAGGGCTACGACCTGGTCGTGGCGCACGGCGGTGACGGCACGGTCAACGAGGTGGTGAACGGCCTGCTGGTGGACGGGCAGCGGCCGGAGACGCCGGCGCTGGGCGTGGTGCCCGGCGGCGCTGCCAACGTGTTCGGCGCGGCCCTCGGCATCCCGCGCGACCCGGTGGACGCCACCCGGCACCTGCTCCGGGCGCTGCGCGCCGGGCGGCGGCGGACCATCGGCCTGGGCCGGGTGCGCGCCTGGGACCCGGGCCACGAGGGGGCGGCGGACCCACTGGCCCCGGCGCCGCGCTGGTTCACCTTCAACTCGGGGCTCGGCCTGGACGCCGCCGCGGTGCGCCGCGTGGAACACGCGCGCGCGAAGGGGAAGAAGGCCACCACCACGCGGTACGTGCGCGCCGCGCTCATCTCGTACCTGCGGCAGGACCACAAGCGGCCGCTGCTCACCGTGGAGCTGCCGGGCGAGGAGCCGATCACCGGCGTGCACCTGGCGATCGTGGCCAACAGCGACCCCTACAGCTACCTCGGCACGCGGCCGGTGCGGATGAACCCGGGCTGCGCCATGGACGGCGGGCTGGGGCTGTTCGCGCTGCACACCATGGCGCTGCCGACCGTGCTGCGCCACGTCGGGCAGATCCTGCGCGCCTCCGGGGAGCCGCACGGCGGCAAGCTGGACCGCCGCCAGGACCTGTCGCGGCTCACCGTCACCGCCGCCGAGCCCATCGGCCTGCAGGTCGACGGCGACTACCTCGGCGAGCACACCCGCGCCGACTTCGAGGCCGTCCCCGCGGCCCTCGCCGTCACGGTCTGAGCGACGCCGCCGGACCCGCCGGCCCCGGACCGGCCGGCCCGCCCGGCGAACCGGTGCCGATGCGTGGATGGCAAGGGGCACAAGGGTTACAGCTCGGCGAATTCGCGGCTCTCGAACCGTCCGTCGCGGAAGAAATCGGCGAACGGCGGGTAGTCCGTTCGTGACGGGGTACTCCTGATGCTGAGTAACCATCCGGCGCTGTCGAGGGACCGCTGGGCGCCCGCGGGTCGCCGTTCGGCGGTCGAGGAGGACCGATCAACGTACATCACCACGTTGCCGTGACCTAGTTGCAACCTGCCGACCGGAAGGCCGTCAGATGCCTCACATCACCGCTCTGAATCGATCCGAACTGGTACGATTACTGTCTTGCGCGTCCGGTCAGCCCCTCGGGTGACCTCCCTCACCGGACCGGCGCTTACCTCTTGACATCCCGGGCGTTCGTGAAAGCATTCACAAGCACCCAAGCACTACCCGTAACCGAATCCAGCGCGTGACAGGCAAATGCACGCGCATATGCGAGGAGCACACACCGATGGACTGGCGCCACCGCGCGGCCTGCCGAGACGAGGACCCGGAGCTGTTCTTCCCCGTGGGGAACAGTGGTCCCGCTCTGCTGCAGATCGCCGAGGCGAAGACCGTCTGCCGTCGTTGCCCCGCAACCTCGGAATGTCTGGCCTGGGCTCTCGAGTCCGGCCAGGACGCCGGGGTATGGGGTGGCATGAGCGAGGACGAGCGGCGCGCGCTGAAGAGGCGCAACGCCCGCACCCGGGCCCGTACCGGCGCCTAGACCCGCGCTACTTCGCAACCCGATCGACCGAAAGAGCCCCGGCCTCCCGCCGGGGCTCTTTCGCATTCCGAGATCAATTTCCGCCGCGGCCGGGGGCGAGTGGAGTGGCACGGCGCGCCATGCGGCCGAGGCGAACGGGCCGTCAGCGGTTGCGTTGCAGCGGGATGCGCAGGATGGCCTCGGTGCCTGTGGTGTCCCTGCGGCGTAACGAGAGCGTGCCACGCAGCTCCGACTCCACCAGGGTGCGGACGATCTGCAACCCGAGCCGGTCTGTGCGCTCCAGCGAGAACCCGGCCGGCAGCCCGCGGCCGTTGTCGGCGATGACCACGTCGAGGTTGCGGGCCGAGCGCGTCACGCCGATCACCACCTCGCCCTGCTGGCCGGGGGCGAAGGCGTGCTCCAGGGCGTTCTGCACCAGCTCGGTGAGCACCATGACCATGGGCGTGGCCCGGTCCGCGGCCAGCACGCCGAACGAACCCTCGCGGCGCACCGCCACCCGGGTCTCGGTGATCGCCACCTCGGTGAGCATCGGGATGACCCGGTCCACCACCTCGTCGATGTCCACCCGCTCGTCCAGCGAGGTGGACAGGGTCTCGTGCACCAGGGCGATCGAGGCCACCCGGCGGACGGCCTCGCCGAGGGCCTGACGGGCCTCGGGGGCGGTGGTGCGCCGCGCCTGCAGCCGCAGCAGCGCGGCCACGGTCTGCAGGTTGTTCTTGACCCGGTGGTGGATCTCCCGGATGGTCGCGTCCTTGCTGAGCAGCGCGCGGTCCTTGCGCCGGACCTCGGTCACGTCGCGCACCAGCACCAGGGCGCCGGCCGGCTCACCGCGCGGGCGCAGCGGCAGCGCGCGGAACAGCACCGTCGCGCCGCGGGCCTCGGCCTCGATGCGCATCGACGGGGTGCCGTCCACCGCCTCGCGGATGAGCTGGGCGATCTCCTTGGCGTCGAACGGGTCGGAGATGAGCGAGCGGGTGAGCGGCGCCAGGCCGGCCCCGACCAGGTCCGCGGCGTGGCCCATGCGGTGGTACGCGGACAGCGCGTTGGGGCTCGCGAACACCACTGACCCGGACTGGTCCACCCGGATCAGCCCGTCGCCGACCCGCGGGCTGGTGTGCACGTCGAGCGCCGGCTCGGCCGACGGGAACGCGCCGTCGGCGATCATCTGGCAGAGGTCGGCCGCGCTGCCCAGGTAGGCGATCTCCAGCGGGCTCGGCACCCGCGGCACGGCGAGGTTGGTCTCCCGGGAGAGCACCGCGATCGGCGAGCGGCCGAAGCGCACCGGGATGGTCTCGCGGCGCACCGGCACGCCCTGCAACCAGTGCGGGTCCTCCTCGCGGCAGATCCGGCCCTCGGTGAGGGCGCGGCCGAGCTGCGGGTGGTCGGCCACGTCCACCTGGGTGCCGACCATGTCGTCGGGGTGCCCGGTGGGCGAGGTGGTGGGGCGCACCTGCGCGACGCACAGGAAGCGCCCGGCATCACCGTCGAGCGGGATCCACAGCAGGAAGTCGGCGAAGGCCAGGTCGGACAGCAGCTGCCACTCGGCGACCAGCAGCTGGAGCTGGTCGACCGCCGCACCGGGGAGCCCGGTGTGCTCGGCGAGCAACTCGCTCAGCGTCGCCATGGGACGACCGGCTCAGCGCCTCAGTCCACGACCGCGATGAGGTCACCCTCCTGCACGACGTCGCCCTCCTTGACGGCGATCTTGCTGACGGTCCCGTCGACCTCACTGATCACCGGGATCTCCATCTTCATCGACTCGAGGATCACCAAGGTGTCGCCGTCGGAGATCTGGTCGCCCTCGGCGACCGTGATCTTCCAGACGTTGGCGACCATCTCGGCGCGAATCTCCTCGGCCATCGCGTCCTCCTCGCAGCACGGCGTTCCGGTCGTCATCCAACCACGCCGTCCGTTCCCCGCGAGGGGATGGCGAGTGGTTGCCGCTCGCCCGTGCCAGACTAGGCAGCCGCGACAACCCTCAACATCCGGGAGAATGCGCATGTCGAAGAAGGCCCGCAAGAAGCGCGACCGCAAGAAGAACGGCGCGAACCACGGCAAGCGGCCCAACGCCTGAGGCCGGACGGTCGCCCGAACGGCTCTTGCAAGTCCCCGGGGTGTGCGTAGTGTCCACCAGCGATCACACCCCGAGGGAGGGCGACCGTGCCGGTCCGTGCCGCTGGGAAAGTCCTGCTCGCCTCCGTCCTCGCCACCGCGCTGGCCGCGGCACCGGCCGGGGCGGACCCCGCCCCCGACCGTCACGGCGGGGCCGACGGCGGGCTCGGCGCGCACCACTCGCTGCGCGCCCCCGTCACCGACGAGACGTTCTACTTCGTCATGGCGGACCGGTTCGAGAACGGTGACCCCGCCAACGACCGCGGCGGGCTGCCCGACGACCGCCTGGTGTCCGGCTTCGACCCGACCCACAAGGGCTTCTACAACGGCGGCGACCTCAAGGGCCTGCTGAACCGGATCGACTACATCCGGGGCCTGGGCACCACGTCCATCTGGCTCACGCCGAGCTTCAAGAACAAGGCCGTGCAGCTGGAGGACGGCCCGTCGGCCGGCTACCACGGCTACTGGATCACCGACTTCACCCAGATCGACCCGCACCTGGGGACCAACCAGGACCTGCGCAACCTGGTGGACGCCGCGCACAGCCGCGGCATGAAGGTGTACTTCGACATCATCACCAACCACACCGCGGACGTCATCGGGTACGCCGAGGGCGCGCGCAAGGCGTACGTGTCCAAGGACGTGGCGCCGTACCGGACCGCGGCCGGTGAGGTGTTCGACGACCGCGACCACGCGGACTCCCCGTCGTTCCCGGCGCTCGACCCCGCCACCTCGTTCCCGTACACGCCGGTGCTGGACGAGGCGGAGCGCAACCTCAAGGTGCCGGCCTGGCTGAACGACGTGACGCTGTACCACAACCGCGGCGACACCACGTTCGTCGGCGAGAACTCCCTGTACGGGGACTTCTTCGGGCTGGACGACCTGTTCACCGAGAACCCGCGCGTGGTCGACGGCATGATCGAGATCTACCAGGCGTGGATCCGCGACTTCGGGGTGGACGGCTTCCGCATCGACACCATGAAGCACGTGGATGACGCCTTCTGGCAGCGGTTCGGGACCGAGGTGCTGGAGTACGCGCACCGCCAGGGCAAGCGCGAGTTCTTCATGTTCGGCGAGGTGTTCGACCCGACCAAGAGCTTCACCTCGCAGTTCACCACGCGCGACCGCATGCAGGCCGTGCTGGACTTCCCGTTCCAGGCGGCGGCCCGCGACTTCGCCTCGCGCGGGCAGGCGGCGAACGCGCTCGGCACGTTCTTCACCGGCGACGACTGGTACACCGATGCGGACTCGAACGTCTACCAGCTGCCGACGTTCCTGGGGAACCACGACATGGGCCGCATCGGCGGCTTCGTGCAGGCCGACAACCCGGGCGCGCCGGAGGCCGAGCTGGTGGCGCGCGACCGGCTGGCGCACGAGCTGATGTACCTGTCGCGCGGCAACCCCGTCATCTACTACGGCGACGAGCAGGGCTTCACCGGGGGCGGCCGCGGCGACCAGGACGCGCGGCAGACCATGTTCGCCAGCCGGGTCGCGGAGTACCTGGACGACGACCTGCTGGGCACCGACTCGACGCACGCGAGCGCGAACTTCGCGCCGGAGCACCCGCTGTACCGGTCGATCGCCCAGCTCGCGCGGCTGACGACGGACCACCCGGCGCTGCGCGACGGCGCGCACCAGCACCGGTACGGCGACGAGGCGGCCGGCGTGTACGCGTTCTCCCGGATCGACCGCGAGGACCAGCGCGAGTACGTGGTGGCGCTCAACAACAGCGAGCAGCCGCGCACCGTGGCCGTGCCGACGTACGTGGACCGGCGGTCGTTCGAGCGGATCTACGGCTCCGGCGAGCGGACGCTGCGCACCGACCGGGACGGCCGGCTGACGGTGACCGTGCCGGCGTTGTCCACGGTGGTCTACCGGCTGGACGGCCGGGTGCCGCGCTCGCAGTCGGCGCCCCAGGTGTCGCTGCGGGAGCCGGCGCCGGCCGCGGAATCGCGCTCGCGGATGGAGGTCACGGCGGACGTGCGGGGCTCCTCGTTCTACGAGGTGACCTTCCACGCCAAGGTGGGCGACGGCCGCTGGCAGCCGATCGGCACCGACGACACCGCGCCGTACCGGGTGTTCCACGACGTGTCGGCGCCGGCCCCCGGCACGGCGGTGCAGTACCGCGCCGTGGTGCGGGACAACGGCGGGCACACCCGGTCGTCGGACGCCCGGCGCACCGCGGTGCCCGCCCCGGCGGTGACCATCGAGGCGCCGGCCGAGGGGTCGAGCGTGCGCGGTGCCGTGGAGGTGCGCGCCGTGGCCGACCCGGAGCGCGCGTCACACGTCGTCACCGTGGAGCGCAGCGTGGACGGCGGGGCCTGGACCGCGGTGGGCACCGACGCCACCTCCCCGGTCTACACGGTGTTCGACGACCTCACGCCGCTCGACCTGGCGGCCGGCACGCCGGTGGAGTACCGCGCGGTGCTGCGCGACGGCGGCACCACGGTGACCAGCGCGCCGCGCCGGGTACGCGCCGGCGGGCCACCCGCCACCCTGGCCACCCTGCGCTACCACCGGCCGGCCGGCGACTACGGCGACTGGGGCCTGCACATGTGGGGCGAGGCCGTGGACCCGGCCGTGCTCGCCCGGATCTCCTGGGACAACCCGTGGCGTCTGGCCCGCGTGGTGGACGGCTGGGCCGAGTACGAGATCCCGCTGGTGGACGACACCAAACCGGTGAACTTCATCATGCACCTGCCGAGCGGCGACAGCGTCCCGGACACCCGCGAGCCCGGCGGCGACCGCTCGTTCCTGCCGATCGACCACACCGAGGTCTGGATCAAACAGGGCGACCCGACGGTCTACACCAGCCCGCCACCGGTCTGACCCGCCCCCCGGGCCGTTCCTCGACAGGAGCGGCCCGGGGCGCGCGGCCGCAGGCGGGGACGCGCGGCCGCCGAGCCACGGGCGGGGCCGGGATCCCCGGGGTCGTGGGAGAAGGAGCGTCAGCCCTCGCGGAGTTCGGTGTGGGTGAGGCGGACCTCGACGGCGCCGTCGCCGGTGGTCGTGATCTCGGCCTGCTCCAGCATCACGGTGCGGATGGACTCACGCAGCCGCGCGCGCAGGTGCTCGGGGGCCTGGTCGCCGCCGCACTTGCGGGCCAGCAGGGCCTTGAGGTGCTCCTCCAGGCCGTACTGCGCCAGGCACGGCGAGCACTCCTCCAGGTGGGTGCGCAGCAGGTCGCGCCGCTGGTGGTCGCACTCGTTGTCCAGGTACAGCCACACCTCGGCGAGTACCTCGGAGCAGTTCGTGTCGTGCGGGTCGCCGCAGCTCATGACGACACCTCCACGCCGGAGCCACCGCGCAGGAAGCCACGCTCCCTGGCGGTGTCGGTGAGCGTCTCGCGCAGCTGGCGCCGGCCGCGGTGCAGCCGGCTCATCACGGTGCCGATCGGGGTGCCCATGATCTCCGCGATCTCCTTGTACGCGAAGCCCTCCACGTCGGCCAGGTAGACGGCCATCCGGAACTCCTCGGGGAGCTGCGAGAGGGCCTCCTTGACGTCGGTGTCGGGCAGCCGGTCCAGGGCCTCCACCTCGGCGGAGCGCAGGCCGGTCGAGCTGTGCTCGGCGGCGTCCGCGAGCTGCCAGTCGGTGATCTCATCGGTCGGCTGCTGCACGGGCTGACGCTGCCGGCGGCGGTAGCCGTTGATGTACGTGTTGGTGAGGATGCGGTACAGCCAGGCCTTGAGGTTCGTCCCGGCGCGGAACGACTCGAACGCGGCATACGCCTTGAGGAACGTCTCCTGCACCAGGTCCTCGGCGTCGGCCGGGTTACGGGTCATCCGCAGCGCGGCGGCGTACAGCTGGTCGAGCAGCGGCATCGCGTCGCGCTCGAACCGCGCGGCACGCTCCGTGGCCGACTCGGCGGCCTGGGGGTTGTCGGTTGCCGAGGTACGGGGCACCTGGCTCCCTTCCGCTCGACCACTGCGGTGGCCGGGCACGAGCTGCTTCACGACGACCGGCGTGGCCGGCAGGCCCGACAATACGGGGCCGGTCCGACGGTCGCCGTGCGTGACGGCGGCATCCCGCCTGCTAGGTGCGATCACCACACCAGCGGAACGCCCCGGCGCGCCACCGCATTCCCGGCGGGTGGACCGCGGTGGGCGGCGTGGCGCGCGGCGCCGTGGGCGGGGGCGGGTGACCAGGTTGGGCGGGTCAGCCGGCGAGGAGCCGTGCCAGCCAGGCGCCGACGGCGGTGGACACGCCGGGGAGGTCCTTCTTCAGGCCGTGGTCGCCGTCGAGCAGCACCAGCTCGCGCGCCGGGGACGGCGGCGGCACGCCGAACGGGTCCGCCCGGCCCTGCACGACGAGCACCGGCACGGTGACGGCGTCGAGCTCGGGCAGCCGGCTCTTCTCCGGCCGCCCCGGCGGGTGCACCGGGAACGCCAGGCACAGCACGCCGACCGCACCGCCCGCGGCGGCGGTGCGGCAGGCCACGCGGGCGCCCGAGGAACGCCCGCCGAACACCCGCGGCAGGTCGCCGGTGGTGGCG
>DASWTI010000063.1:0-2920 GCA_036402215.1 Pseudonocardiaceae bacterium | reverse complement strand
GGTGGTACCGCTGCCGGCCGCCTGGGTCACGGTGGGTGTGCTGCCCGGCGGTGACGCGGCGGCGGGCGGGGCCTCCTCGGCGTCACCGGCCAGGGCGACGACCAGCCAGACGAGCAGCAGCAACACGACGACCAGCACCGCCAGCGCCACCGCACGGCGGCGCCAGTAGACCTCGGGCGGCAGCGGCCCGACCGGCGGCATCACGTGACAGACGGTAATCCGCCCGCCGACCCGCACCGCGCATTTCGGCCTCACCCGATCGGCGATTCGCCACCCACCACCGGCCGGCGACGGCCGCACGCCACCGCCACGATCCGGCGGAAAGGCGCCAGCAGTCAGCCGGGTGGCCAGCGCAGGCGGCGGGCGAGCCAGGTGAGGGCGGCGTCGCCCTGGGCGCGTTGGAAGACCCGGATCCGGGGCAGCGCGGGTGGGGCGGGCTCCAGCGACCGGCCCAGGAAGTAGCCGGCGGCGGCCGCGAGCACGCGGTTCACGGCGTCCGGGTCCACGTCGCGCGCCGGTGGGTAGCCGGCGAGCACGGCCTCGGGATCCGCGCCGCCCTGCATCACCACGCTGGGCAGCATGAACACGAGGTCCAGCCAGGGTGCGCCGGCCGCGGCGTACGGCCAGTCGACGAGCCAGACCCGGTCCTCGGTGAGCAGGATGTTGTCCGCCCGCAGGTCGTCGTGCACGAGGGTGTCGCCCGCGGCGGCCTCGGTCCAGCCGAGTTCGAGCGCCGCCAGGTCGTCCAGCCGGGCCCGCGCCAGGGCGGGCAGCTCGGCCAGCCGTGGGTGACCGTCCGCGGCCAGGCGGCGCCACTCACCGAACAGCGCGGCGTGCCGGTCCGTCACCCGCGGCAGCTCGCCGGGACACGGCGTGCCCGCCTCGGCCAGGTCGGCGAGCGCGTCCACCACCCTGGCCAGCTCGTCCGGCCGCCAGGGCAGCACCGGCATCCGGCCGTGCACGTCCTCCAGCACGGCGGCCACCCAGGAGCCCGGGTCCGGCCAGGTGGTCGGGTCGGTGTGCTCGTCGTGCACGGCCAGCAGCCGCGGCGCCGGCAGCTCCGGCGGCAGCACGCCGAGCACCCGGATCTCCTTGCGCAGCAGCCGCGGCGCGATCGGGTCGAGCCCGCCGCCGACCGCCTTGACGAACACCCGCCGGCCGTCGCCGAGCAGCACCCGGGAGGCGACGCCGGGCGAGAAGCCACCGGGCTGGCTCACGGCCGCCACCACCGGGGCGCCGACCAGGGCTTCCACCGCCTGCCGGACGCCGGCCGGCAGCCGCTCCCAGGTGAGCCGGGAGCCGCCGGAGCCGTGCAGCAGGTCCATGCCGTTCATGGTCTGCCGTCGCGGCCACCCCCGCACCCGATTTGGCCGCCGGCCCGGAACTAGGGTTTCCGCCGTGGCGGACGTCGGGGTGCTGGTGGACTGGTACGGGGAGCACGCCAGGGACCTGCCCTGGCGGCGGCCGGACACCACGCCGTGGGGCGTGCTGATCAGCGAGATCATGTTGCAGCAGACGCCGGTGGCCCGCGTCGAGCCGGTCTGGCGCGAGTGGATGGCGCGCTGGCCGGTGCCCTCCGCGCTGGCCGCCGAGCCGGCCGGCGAGGTGGTGCGCGCCTGGGGCAAGCTCGGCTACCCGCGGCGCGCGCTGCGGCTGCACGAGTGCGCCCGTGCGCTGGCCGCCGAGCACGGCGACACCGTGCCCCCGGACGTCGACGTGCTGCTGGGGCTGCCGGGAATCGGCGCGTACACCGCGCGGGCCGTGGCGGCGTTCGCCTACGGCCGGCGCTGCCCGGTGGTGGACACCAACGTGCGGCGCGTGGTGGCCCGCGCGGTGCACGGCGCGGCCGACGCCGGACCGCCGTCCACCGGCCGCGACCTGGCCGAGGTGGCGGCGCTGCTGCCCGCGGACCCGGGCACGGCGGCCACCCTGTCCGCGGCCCTGATGGAGCTCGGCGCCACCGTGTGCACGGCCCGCGCCCCGCGGTGCGCCGATTGTCCACTGTGGACGGACTGCGCCTGGGTGCGGGCGGGACGCCCGGCGTACGCGGGGAAACCCAAGGTGGCACAACGGTTCGCCGGCACCGACCGGCAGGTGCGCGGGCTGCTGCTGGACGTGCTGCGGGACACCGACGGCCCGGTGCGCCGGCCGCTGCTGGACGTGGTGTGGGCGGACGCCGCGCAGCGCGACCGCTGCCTGGACTCGCTGCTGGTGGACGGCCTGGTGGAGCAGACCGACGACGGCCGCTTCGCGCTGCCCGGGGAGCGCTGAGCCGTGGCGCACGCCCTGGAGCTGCACTTCGACGACGAGGCCGACGCCGCGGTCCGGGCGCTGTGGCGGCGGCTGGACGCGCTCGGCGTGGGCACCGGCCGGCGGCAGCGGCCGCGGCGGCCGCACGTGACGCTGGCGGTGGCCGGGGACATCCCGCGCCGCACCAGGGACGCGCTGCGCGCCGACCTGGCGCTGCTCTCGGTGCCGCGGCTCTGGCTGTACACGCTGGGCACCTTCCCTGGCGAGGAGAACGCGTTGTTCCTGGGCGCCGTGGTGGACACCGAGCTGCTGGCCGTGCACTCCGCGGCGCACGACGCGCTCGCCGGGCGGGTGAAGCAGCCGTGGGCGCACTACCTGCCGGGCGCCTGGGTGCCGCACTGCACGCTGGCCAGGGAGGTGACCGGCGAGGAGCTGGCACGCGGGTTCGCCGCGCTGCACCCGGTGTCGCCGGTGCGCGCCGCGGTCGCCTCGGTCGGCATCACCGACACCCGCACCGGCGAGGTCGACGTCCTGCGCCGGCTTCACACGTAGCAGGCCATGATGGCCGCCATGAACCGGGCCAGGAGCACCGTCGGCGTGCTGCTGGCGCTCGCCGCCACCGCCGTGCTGACCACGGCCTCCGTCCAGGTGTCCGGGCCGGACACCATCG
>DASWTI010000062.1:0-5745 GCA_036402215.1 Pseudonocardiaceae bacterium | reverse complement strand
CGCTGCTGGCCGCCGCCGCTCCCGAGCTGCGCGAGTGGGCCGCCGCGTTCGCCGCCGGCTCGCGGACCCGGGCCGCGGTGGAGGCCGGGGTCACCCGGCTGGTCACCGCGCGCGACGCCGACGAGGTGCTGCGCCAGGCCGCCGAGTTCGTCGACCTCGCCGAGCAGGTGGTCCAGGCCAGCAACGTCGTCCCGTTCCGCAGCGCTCGGAGGTCCCGGTGAGCGCCGGCCGGGAGACCCCGAACCCGGCCGGCCGCGCGGAGCCGCTGCCGGTCAACCCGCCACGGCCGCGCCAGTACCCGGCCACCACCGCGCCGGCACAGCCGCCCGGCCGCAGCAGCGGACGGGGCACCACGTGACGGCCACCGTCACCCGGCCCGTGATCACCGAGCCCGGCATCTACGACATGACCGACGAGCAGTACCACGCCGACCCGGTGCCCGGCGGTTCGCTGTCCAGCACCGGCGCCCGGATGCTGCTGCCGCCGAAGGGCTGCCCGGCGCTGTTCCGGCACGCGCAGCTCACCCCGGCCGAGCCCACGGACGACTTCGACTTCGGGCACGCCGCGCACAAGCTGGTGCTCGGCGCCGGCCAGGACATCGTCGTCGTCGACGCCGACAGCTGGCGCACCAACGACGCGAAGAACCAGGCCGCGAAGGCCCGCGACGCCGGTGCCGTGCCGCTGCTCGCCCACGAGTACGACGTGGTCGAGGAGATGGCCACCGTCCTGCGGGACGACCCGGCCGCGGCCGCGCTGTTCGCGCCCGGCTCGGGCCGGCCGGAGCAGTCCCTGTTCTGGCAGGACGACGAGTTCGGCGTCTGGCGCCGGGCCCGGCTGGACTGGCTGCCCAACCCGACCGGCAGCCGCATGATCATCGCCGACTACAAGACGGCGCGCTCCGTGGAGCCGACCGCGCTGTCCAAGGCGATGGCCGACCACGGCTACTACCAGCAGGCCTGCTGGTACATGGACGCCGTCCAGGCCCTCGGCCTCGCCCCGCACGGCGTCACGTTCGTCTTCGTCTTCCAGATGAAGAAGCCCCCGTACCTGGTCACCGTCGCCCAGCCCGACCCCTACGCCATGCACTTCGGCGGACTGCGCAACGCCAAGGCCCTCGACATCTACGCGGAGTGCCGCCGGACCAACGTCTGGCCCGGCTTCGCGGACAAGCCGATCACCCTCCCGCTGCCCCGCTGGTCCGAACGTGCCAACGAGGACGCCTGGGAGCGCGGCGACTACACCACCTCGAAGGAGAAGACCGCATGAGCGTCCAGGAGATCGCTCTGCCCCACGCCGGCCGCGCCGGCCAGGCCACCCAGATCGAGCAGTCCCGCGCCATCGCCGAGGTCTACGCCGCGGCCGAGATGGCCCGCCGCTTTCCTCGCAACGTCGAGGCGGCCCGTGCCGCCATGCTCGAGGCCTGCAAGCACAAGGAGCTCGCAGACCGGGCGTTCTTCGACATGCCGCGCGCCGGTGGTCGCGTCCACGGGGCGTCGGTGCACCTGGCGCGCGAGCTCGCGCGGTGCTGGGGAAACCTCAGCTGGGGTGTGGCCGAGCTGTCCCGTGACGACGCCGGCGGCCAGTCGGAGATGCTGGCCTACGCCTGGGACCTGGAGACCAACGCCCGCGCGTCGATGATCTTCATCGTGCCGCACGCCCGCGACAAGGGCGGCAGGGTCGAGAAGCTGCCGGACCTGCAGGCGATCTACGAGAACAACGCCAACGCTGGAGCCAGGCGGCTCCGCGAGTGCGTGTTCGCCGTGCTGCCGCAGTGGTTCATCGAGCAGGCCAAGGCCTCGTGCGTGGCCACCCTGGAGGCCGGCAACGGGGAGTCGGTGGCGAAGAGGGCCGCCGACGCCATCGCCGGGTTCGCCCGGCTCCAGGTGACCGAGGAGGACCTGGTCGCCCGGATCGGCCGCCCGGCCGCGCAATGGACGGACCGAGACCTCGGCCAACTGCGAGTCGCGTTCACCTCCCTGCGCAACGGCGAGACGACGCGCGAGGAGGCATTCCCGCGCCAGGCGGCCGCCGTGACCACCACCGAGATCACCGCGCAGGCCACCGCCGCGCAGGCAACCACACCGACCCCGCCGGCCCCGGCGGCGGAGCCCGGTGTGCTCAGGAAGCAGGTGGACGAGATCCTCGCCTTCGCGCGCGACCACCAGCTCGACGAGGCGTTCGTGGCCACCACCCTGCGCGTGCTGTCCGGCCGGCCCGGCGACGAGACCGTCACCCACCCCGGCGACCTCACCCGCGCCGAGGCCGACGCCGTGCTCGGCGAGCTGCGCGCGCTGGCCGAGCAGCACCAGGGCAACGAGCTCGTGATGGCGCTCGACGCGCTCGTCGCCGCCCGGGCCGAGCAGACCCAGGACGGCGCCCGGTGAGCGCCGTGTCGCGGCTCGCCGCCGCCACCCGCGCGGTCCTCGGCCTCGCCGAGCCGGCCGACCTGCCCGACCTGCCCGCCATCCCCGACGACGACCAGCTCGGCTACCTCGACGTCGGCACCGCCGACGTCACCATCCCCGCCGAGCTGCGCCGGCCCCTGCCCGACGGCGCGCACCGCTACGAGCGGCTGCGCGCCGTCGCCCCGCCCCTGGCCGCCCGCGCGGCCATCGAGTACCGCACGCCGCGCGCGATCGGAGGAGCAGCGTGACCGACCTGCACGCCTACCGCTGCGCCCCCCAGCTCGCCGCCGCCCTACGCGAGATCAAGGCCCGCCGCGACGCGCACCTCGCCGAGGTCGTCCAGCCGTTCGACCGGGCCCACCCGCAGGCCCCGTCCTCCTGGGCCCGCGGTGGCCTGTCCATCGACAGCTTCTGCCGCGGCTTCCGCGACCTCAACCCGTCCGCCCCGCCACCGCCCGGGCTGTCCCGGGCGCAGAGCCGCGACTACCTGGTCCCCGGCCGCGGCGCCGCCGGCGACACGTGGCGCGACCACCTCGCCCGGCTCGACCGGATGCCCGAGTGGGCTGCGGTGCTGGGGGACCACGCCGTGCCCGAGTTCGTGCTCCGCGCCGACCTCGACCGGGCGTTCCTGATCACCGTCCACGCCCTCGGGTACGAGGTGTACCTGAGCTGCGCGGTGCCGCTGGTCGACGAGCCGCACCCGCACCTCGAGCCGGTGCGACTGTCCGCGTTCTACGCGGCGGTCGAGGCGCACGAGGACGGCGTCCGTGCGGTGCCGGCGGACGAGCAGGAGGAGCTGCGGCGCACGGTCGCCGCGGCCCTGCCGGCTACCGACGCGGAGGCGGCGGCAGAGATGGTGACCGCGACGAACCGCCTCCTCGGCAACCTCGCCGGCATCCGCGCGCGGCACGCCGCGATGGTGGAGGAGCTGGCCGCCGACCTGTGCGACCGCGCCCACCGCCCGGCCCGCACCGAGTACCACCCCGTGTCGTGGGAGCTGGCCCAGCGCCAGGCCGTCGCCGACGGCACCCTCACCGAGGCCGACTGGTGGCGCCGCCACGCCGGCGAGGTCATCGACTGGGTGACCGACCGCCTCGACGTCGACCCGGACGGGTCGTGCCTGGTGTGCGGGTGCACCGACGAGGACTGCTCGGGGTGCGTGGAGCGCACGGGTGAGCCGTGCTCGTGGGTGGAGGACCGGCTGTGCTCGGCGTGCGCGCCGCTGCTGCGGCACACCCGCGCCGTGGCGGCCGCGGCCGGTGGGCTGCGGGTCGCCGGCCAGTGCCCGGCCTGCGAGCAGCCGCTGGTCCTCGACGCGGACGGCATCGTGCTGTGCTCGATGGGCGACGCCTGCCCGGACGTCGGCGCCGCCACGCGCCTGCTGGAGCGGCGCGGAGTCGTCACCGTCGTGCTGCCGGAGCCGACCTCCCTCGTCGGCGTCGACGTCGAGGACCTGGTCGACGTCCCGCAGTGGGACACCGTGCTCGGGGTGGTGACCGGTAGCCGGGCGTGCGGTGCGTACCGCGAGGCGTCGTCCGGGGTCGAGGGCACCGTCGAGCAGGTGACCGAGCATGCGGCGGCGCTGCTGGCCGCGGTCGAGTGGTCCCGGCAGCAGGACGTTGGCCGCGGTGCCGTCCCGGGCGGAGGTGGCCGACGTGGCTGACGCGAACCCGCAGCTCGCGGCGGCTCTCAACGCCGACCCCGTGGTGGCGTGCGCCGACTTGGTCGTCCGCGCCGGCGCCCGCCAGTTCGAGATCGGCTACCTCCGCGACGGCGTGCCGGTCGACCAGGCCGGCTGGCACGCCAGCGCCTACTACGGCGGCGCCCGCCTCACGGTCGAGGAGCACCAGTCGCCGAGCACTGCGGCCCTGGCGCTCGCCGAGCGGATCCTGGCCGGCGCGACGTGCAAGTGCCGCCGCCCGGTCCGACTCGCTGACGACGCATCCGGCTGTCGGTGGCGTCTCGTCGGCGCGCGGTGGGAGCCCGGGTGCACCGCAGACCCGATCCACGTCGACGGCCCCCGGGGTGACCTGGGCGCCATGCGGCGCGCCCTCACCGAGGGCGGTGGCACCGATGGCTGACCGGCGCTGGGAGATTCGGCCCCTCAGCCCGGGCCCCCGCCCGGACGGCCTGTTCATCGCCCCGGACGCCGACAGCGAGCCGACGGTCTGGTTCCACCGTCCGGACCGGCCGGACCGGCCGGTCGGTCTGCTGCGCCGCCGCGACCTCCGCAACTTCTATGAGCAGGGCGCTGGGGCCTCGGAGTTCTGGGCCCTGATCGAACAGGCACTCGCTGGAGCAACAAACCCCGCCGAGGCCGGGCACCCCGAGCACCCGCCGGACGCTGGCTGCGTCCTGGACCCGGAGTGCACCTGCACCGGCACGTACGAGTACGCCGGGATGACCGAGCCGGGCAGCCGCGACCCCGACTGCCCCGGCCACGGCCAACGGGACGGCACCGCGACCATCGCCCTGCCGCACCCGGTGGTCACCGCGCGGGTCTGCGGCTGCGGTGTTCCGCCGGACGGCGCGCCGGGGGGCGAGGGCTGCACGGCCGAGTGCATGAAGCCCGCCGTCGTCTCGTTCGGCGGTCGGGTGGACCTGGACGTGCAGGACCGCACGATCGTCGACGGCAGCGGCGAGGCGTACACGCCGGAGGTCGCCGAGCTGCACGGCGCGTGCTTGGTCGCCGCCGCGCACTGGGGTGGTGCGTGATGCCGCTGCTCAACTACACCACCACCATCCCCGTGAGCAGGACCGCCGCGGAGATCACCACCATGCTCGGCCGGGCGGGCGCCGCCAGCGTCAGCACCCGCTACGACCAGCACGGCCCCATCGGCCTCATGTTCGAGCTGACCGGCCCGCACGGCCCCCGTCTGTTCACCCTGCCCGTCGACGTCGAGGGCATGCTCGCCGTTCTGCTCAAGCAGCACGGCGCCGGGCAGCTCAAGCGGGGCCGCCCGAACCGCGAGCAGGCCGCCCGCGTCGCCTGGCGCACGGCCCGCGAGTGGATGGCCGTGCAGCTCGCGCTCGTCGAGGCCGGCATGGCCCGCCTCGACCAGGTGATGCTGCCGTACCTGCACGTCGACGTCCGTCCGGACGGCCGCGAGGTGACCCTGTACGAGCGGTACGCCGAGCACGAGCAGGCCGCGCTCACCACCGGCGGTGACGCCCGATGACCGCCACC
Source organism: Pseudonocardiaceae bacterium (assembly GCA_036402215.1). Classification (GTDB taxonomy): domain Bacteria; phylum Actinomycetota; class Actinomycetes; order Mycobacteriales; family Pseudonocardiaceae; genus DASXTS01. Next base: position 153 of record DASWTI010000062.1, on the reverse strand, counting down.
CCGGCCGAGCTGGCCCGCCTCGCCACCGTCCACGCCCTGCCCCGCGCACTCACCCCCGCGCCGGCGGCCGAGCAGCGGGCCACCGTCCGCGCGGTCCTCGGCATCGCCGGCGCGTCCGGCCTCGGCGTGCTCACCGTCCTCGCGGCCGCCGTC
>DASWTI010000061.1:0-3049 GCA_036402215.1 Pseudonocardiaceae bacterium | reverse complement strand
AACCACGGCCGACGGCGCCGGGTCCGCACCGGCCGATGGCACGGCGTCGCCGGCGGGCGACGGCGCTCCGACCGATGGCTCGTGGGTGGCGTCGGCTGTGGACGTGGAAGTCGGCGGCTCGGCGGTTCCGGCCGTGACCGGGCCGGCGTCCGTGGCGGCGTCCCCGGCGGCGTCCACAGCGTCCACGGCGGCATCCACGGCGGCATCCACGGTGGCGTCCACGGTGGCGTCCACGGTGGCGTCCATGGCGGCGGCGAGGGCCGTCAGCTCCGTCAGCCAGGACTCGCGGAAGGCGGCGAACGCGGAGGCCAGCGGCGGGTGACCGCACGCCGCCGCGCCGGCCTCGGTGGCGGCGGCCCAGGTGTCCCGGACAGCGCGGACGGCTGCCCCGGGGTGCTGCTCGTCGGCCATGGCGTCGTCCCTCTCCCACGCGGTGCACCCATGGTGCCGTGGCGGCGTACGGTTCGGGCGTGGGACGGGTGACGGCGCGGCGGCAGGTGCTGCGACTGACGGTGGGCGAGCAGGCGCGGCGCACGACGCGGCCGGACAGCCTGGCCGTCGAGGAGCCACTGGAGCTGCGGGTCGGCGGCTCCTCGCTGACCGTCACCATGCGCACCCCGGGGCACGACGTCGAGCTGGCCCACGGCTTCCTGCTCACCGAGGGCGCCATCGCCGGCCGCGAGGACGTGCGCACCGCGCGGTACTGCGACTCGCTCGACGACGAGGGCCGCAACACCTACAACGTGCTCGACGTCGAGCTGGCGCCCGGGGTGCCGCCGCCGGCCGGCCGCGCGTTCCTGACCACGGCGGCCTGCGGGGTGTGCGGCAAGGCGGCGCTGGACGACGTGCGGTTGCGCTCCCGGTTCGACCCGCGCGGGGACGACACCCGGGTGGACGCCACGCTGCTGACCACGTTGCCCGATCGGTTGCGGGCGGCGCAGCGGGTGTTCGAGTCGACCGGCGGGCTGCACGCCGCCGGGCTGTTCGCAGCCGACGGCACCGCGCTCTGGGTACGCGAGGACGTCGGCCGGCACAACGCCGTGGACAAGGTGCTCGGCGCGGCCCTCCTCGCCGGGGCGCTGCCGGCCCGCGGCACGGTGCTCATGGTGTCCGGCCGGGCCTCGTTCGAGCTCACCCAGAAGGCGGCCATGGCCGGCGTGCCGATCCTGGCCGCGGTGTCCGCGCCCTCGTCGCTCGCGGTGGACCTGGCCGAGGAGCTGGGCGTGACGCTGGTCGGCTTCCTGCGCGGCGAGTCGATGAACGTGTACGCGCACGCGGCCCGCATCACAGTGCCCTGAGGCCGCCGCGCTTGCTTCGATGACCGTATGAGCCGGACGAGCCCCAACAGAACCGCGCCGTTGGACGGCGTGGTGGTGGCCAGCTTCGAGCACGCGGTGGCGGTGCCGTACGCGGCGCGGCTGCTCGCCGACCTGGGCGCCACCGTCGTCAAGGTGGAACGGCGCGGCACCGGCGACTTCGCGCGGCACTACGACCGGTCGTGCGGCGAGGTGTCGAGCTACTTCGCCTGGGTGAACGGCGGCAAGCAGTCGATCACGCTGGACCTCAAGCACCCGGCCGGCCGTGAGGTGGCCACGCGCCTGGTCGCGGCGTCCGACGTGGTGCTGTGCAACTTCGCGCCGGCCGCGGCGGAGCGGCTGGGGCTGTCCGCCGAGCGCCTGCGCGCCGAGCGGCCGGCGCTCATCGTCGCCGCGCTCTCCTCGTACGGCGACGACGGGCCGTACGCCGAGCGCAAGGCGTTCGACGCGCTCGTGCAGTCCGAGGCGGGGCTGGTCTCGCTCACCGGCGAGGGCGAGGTGACGGCGCGCGCCGGCATCTCCGTGGCGGACATCGCGGGCGGCACGCAGCTGCACGCCGCGGTGCTCGCCGCGCTCCTGCACCGCGCGCGCACCGGCGAGGGCGCGACCATCCGGCTGTCGCTGCTGGAGGCGCTCGCGGAGTGGATGCAGCAGCCGCTGCTGTACGCCCTCGGTACCGGCGCCGCGCCGCCGCGCACCGGTGCGCACCACGCGTCGATCGCACCGTACGGCCCGTTCCGCTGCGGCGACGGCGGCACCGTGCACCTCGCGGTGCAGAACGAGCCGCAATGGCAGCGGCTGTGCGCCGACGTGCTGAGCCGGCCGGAGCTGGCCCACGACCCCCGCTTCGCCTCCAACCCGCTGCGCGTCGAGCACCGCGTGCCCCTGCACGCCGAGCTGGACGCGGCCTTCGCCGGGCACACCGAGGCCTCGCTGCTGGCCGCCCTGCACGCCGCCGACGTGCCCGCCGGGTCCACCCGCGACCTGTTCGGCGTGGCCGCGCACCCGCAGCTCGCCGCGCGTTCCCGCTGGGCCGCGCTGCCGGTGCCCGGCGGCGACCCGGTACGCCTGCTGCGCCCGCCGGTGGACTCCAGCGCCTGGACCTGGCACCCGTCCCCGGTGCCCGCCCTCGGCGAGCACACCGACGAGGTGCTGGCCCGCCTCGGCTACTCCCCCGCCGAGGTAGCCGCCCTCCGTTCCACCGCCGCGATCTGACGCCGAGCTCCTGGCCACGCCACGGCCCGGCACCGAACTCCGGTCCCCGCCACGGTTCAACGCCGACCACCCAGCCCCCACCACAGCTCGACACCCACCACCCGGCCACCGCCACCGCCACGGCCACGGCCACGGCCACGGCCACGGCGACGGTTCGAGGCCGGCCACCCGGTCAACGCCACGGTTCGAGGCAGGCCGCCGGGCTGCGCCGCCCGGAGCGACACCCCCGGCCCGAGCGTCCGAGCCGAGCCCGCCGCCCTCCCTGTGGACCCCGGCGGCCCCCCGCTACCGCGGGGCGCGTGAGCCACGGCGGCAGATTGGGCGTTGCCGTCACTGAGTGTCACCCGAAGGGACCTGTTGTCGCCCGGGTGCAGTAACTCACGCTGTTAGCCGATCACCGTGGGAGGTCGGATTGGGCGAGGGGGACGAGCCGGGGTTATCCCGTCGCTCGATCATCACGGCCGCGCTGGGCACCGCCGTGGGGCTGGCCGCCGTCGGCGCCGGGGCCGCGACCGGGG
>DASWTI010000060.1:0-3320 GCA_036402215.1 Pseudonocardiaceae bacterium | reverse complement strand
TCCCCGGCCGGCCCTCCGGCCACCACCGCTGCGCCCACCGCTACACCGGTCACCGTCGCCGCTCCCCCGGCCGGTCCGGCCCCTCCCGCCGCCTCCCCGGCGGCGCCGCTCCCCCGGTGGCGGCGCGGGGTGAGCCGGCCTGGCCGACCGAACACTCCGACTGATCCGCGGGCCGGCCCGGCGCCTACAGTCCTGGCATGGCGCTGGACGACGTGCGGCGGGACTGGACGCGGCTGGGCGCCGAGGATCCGCTGTGGGCCGTGATGCTGCTGCCCGGCAAGCAGGGCGGGCGCTGGGACGTCGAGGAGTTCCTGGCCACCGGGCGCGCGGACGTCGAGCACACGTGGGCCTGGCTGACCCGGCTCGGGCTGCCCACGCGGTTCGGCCGGGTGCTGGACTTCGGCTGCGGCGTGGGACGGCTCTCGCAGGCGCTCGCGGCCCACGCCGACGAGGTGGTGGGCGTGGACATCTCACCGACCATGCTGGAGCAGGCGCGGCGACTGGACCGCTCGGGCGGGCGCTGCCGGTTCCTGCTGAACGACGCCCCGGACCTGGGGCTGCTGGCCGGCGCCTCCGTGGACCTGGTCTACAGCATGCTGGTGCTGCAGCACGTGCCGCGGGCCGCCGTGGACGCCTACCTCGCGGAGTTCCTGCGGGTGCTGCGGCCGGGCGGGCTCGCCGTGGTCCAGCTCGCCACCGCGCCGCTGTGGACGGCGAAGGGCGTGGCCTGGCGGCTGCTGCCGTTCCCGGTGATCGCCTGGGCCCAGCGGCGGCTGCTGCGCTACCCGGCGCCGATGCGCATGACGTGTGTGCCGGACGCCGACGTCACCGCGCTGGTGGCGCGGCACGGCGGCGCCGTGCTGGACCGCCGGCCGGACCCGACGTACACCGAGGACTGGCGCGCCACCCGGTACGTCATCCGCCGGGAGGCGGACTGACCGGCGGCGCGGCACCGGCCAGGGGGCGGCGCGCGGAGAACCACTCCAGGGCGAGGCCCGCGACCACCAGCAGGCCCACCGCGGCGATGGCGGAGCCGGCCACCTGGGCCACCGACTCGCCGAACCACACGCTGACCAGCAGGATCTCGGCCGCCACGGCCACCCAGACGGCCGTGGTGGAACGCCGGTCGCCGGTGGCGATGCGCGAGTAGAGCAGCAGCTGCACGAGCGCCAGGCAGGAACCGAGCAGCGCGAACAGCCAGGCGGCCGACACGTGCGAGCCGTAGCCCGGGCCGCCGATCAGCCGGATCACCCCGCCGCCCCAGATCGCGGCGACCAGCACCACCCAGACGTCGAGCAGCGCGATCACCGCGAGCGCGATGGGCACCGTGCGGCGGCGCCCGCGCTCCGAGGCGAACCGCGGCAGCACGATGACCGCCACCGCCTGCGGCAGCCAGTAGGCGATCTTGGTGATGATCGCGCCGATCGCGTAGTCGCCGGCCTGCACGCCGGTCAGGTGGTGCCGGGCCAGCACGATGTCCATGTTGACCAGCAGCACCAGCCCCAGGATCGCCTGGCTGGCGTGGAACACGTCGCGCGCCGGCGTCGGCCCGCCGCGCACCGGGCGGCGCCGCCCGCACACCCACCAGCCGACCGTGGCGACCACCACCAGGCCGATCGCCATGCCGGCCATGGTGCCGCCGATGGTGCCGGTGATCAGCAGCCCGGCGAGCGAGCCGCCGACCTTGGCCACACCCTCCACGCCCACCAGCAGGGCCAGCACGCCGAACCGCCGGTGCCCCTGGAGCACCCCGTGGAAGACGCCCAGCAGCGTGAGCGGCGCGAGCGCCAGGCCGAGCCACACCACCGGCCACGCACTCGGCAGGTGCAGCAGCGCCACCAGCAGCGGGGTGATCGCGAGGCCGACCAGCGCGGTCAGCGCGGCACCGCCGAGCCCGGTGCGCAGCAGCCGGCCCTCGGCGGCGAGCACGCCGTCCGACCCGGCCGCGCGCGCGGTGCGGGCCACGTGCAGGGCAGCCACCGACTGCATGCCCATGGCCGGCACCGCCCCGACCACCACGATCGCCAGCAGCGAGCCCAGCGCGCCGTAGACCTCCGGCGCCAGCACCCGGGCGGCCACCATGTTCAGCACGTAGCTCAGCGCGTTCGCCCCGAACAGCGCCGCGCTCACCAGCAGCGCCTCGACCCGCGCCCGGTCCTGCCCCAACGGTGCCCTCAGCGGTGCCGTGAGCGGAACGAGACGACTGAAGGCGCCTTTCAGCCACTTCTCGCGGCCGGCCCCGACTACCGTGATCGGGCCGTCGAGCTGAGGCACGGGCACTCCGCATGGTTACCGATCAGTAGATCGCCAGGACTCTAGTCTTCCGCCGTGAACCCACGCCAGCGCACAGCGGTCGTCGTGCCGGGGGTGGCGCTCGCCCTGACCCTGGCCGCGCTCGCCCCGGTGCTGGCCGTGCCGGGGTTCGTGCTGGTGTACGACATGGTGTTCGTGCCGCGGCAGCCGTTGCTGCCGTCCGGCGTGGGGCTGGGGCCGGCGCTGCCGCGCGCGGTGCCGGCCGACGCCGTGGTGGCGCTGCTGTCGTACGCGCTGCCGGGGGACGTGCTGCAGAAGCTGGCGCTCGGCGGCGCCCTGCTGCTGGGGGCGATCGGCGTGGCCCGGCTGGTGCCGACCGGGCGCACCGCGACGCGCGTGGTGGCGGCGGTGGGCTACACGTGGAACGCCTTCGTGGCGGAGCGGCTGTTCCTGGGGCACTGGACGGTGCTGCTGGCGTACGGGGTGCTGCCGTGGGTGGTGCTGGCCGGGCTGGCCGTGCGCCGCGGCGACGTGCGGGGCTGGCCGCGAATGGTGCTCTGGATGCTGCCCGCGGTGATCGGGCCGACCGGTGGGCTGCTGGTGGCGGGCGCGGCGGTGGCCGCGGTGGGACGGCGGCGCGCGCTGCCCGCGGCCGGGCTGGCGCTGCTGCTCAACGCCCCGTGGTGGGTGCCGGCGCTGCTGCGGCCCGGCGACGCTGGGGCGGTGTCCGACCCGGCCGGGGTGGCGGCGTTCGCGGCGCGCGGCGAGAGCTGGGGCGGCCCGGTGCTGTCGGTGCTGGGGCTGGGCGGCATCTGGAACGCCGACGTGGTGCCGGCCAGCCGGGACTCACCGCTGGTGCCGCTGGTGACCGTGCTGCTGACGGTGCTGGCGCTGTACGGCTGCCGGGAGCTGGCGGCGCGCTGGGGCGCCCGGCCGGCCGGGGCGCTGCTGCTGCTCGGGGCACTCGGCGTGGTGATCGGCGTGGCCGGCTCGGTGCCGGTGCTGGACGCCGGCCTGCGGCTGCTGGTGGAGCACGTGCCGGGCGCCGGGCTGGTGCGCGACGGGCA
>DASWTI010000059.1:0-4938 GCA_036402215.1 Pseudonocardiaceae bacterium | reverse complement strand
CCCGCCGTCGACGCCCAACGAGCTGCGGGTGGCCGCCGCGTTCGCCGAGGTGCTGCCGGACGACGTCACCGTGGCCTCGGTGGACGACGACTTCTTCGCGCTCGGCGGCGACTCGTTCTCCGCGGTGCGCACCGTGCGCCGCATCGACGCCGGGCTGTCGGTCATCGAGCTGTTCCAGCGGCCGACCGTGGGCGAGCTTGCCGCGTTGCTGGACGCCCGCGAGGGCGGCACCGCCGACCAGGGCACCGGGCTGCTGCACCGGCTCACCCGCGGCCGCCGCGCCGCCGAGCTGACCGTGGTGTGCGTGCCGTACGGCGGCGGCAGCCCGATCACCTTCCAGCCGCTCGCCGACGCGCTGCCCGAGCACGTCGCGCTGTACGCGATCGGCCTGCCCGGCCACGACACCGCGCGCCCCGACGAGGAACTCGTGGCGCTCGACGAGGTCGCCGACCGCGTCACCGCCGAGGTGGTCGCCGGGATCAGCGGGCCGGTGCTGCTGTACGGGCACTGCCTCGGCGGGGCGCTCGCCACCGCGCTCGCCGCGCGCCTGGAGGCGGCCGGCGTGCCGCTGCGCGGCGTGGCCCTCGGCGGCACGTTCCCCGCGGCCGGACTGCCCGGGCGGTTCTTCGGCTGGCTGAACCGGCTGCTGCCCGCGGACCGCATGCTGTCCAACCGCTCGTACCTGGACTTCCTGCGCGCCATGGGCGGCTTCACCGACGCCTACGACGAGGCCGAGCGTGAGCTGCTGGTCCGCGCCCTGCGGCACGACGTGCGCCAGGCCGAGCACTTCTACACCAGGGCGTACGAGCCGGACGCCGACGTGCGGTTCGCCGCGCCCGTGCTGTGCGTGGTGGGGGAGAAGGACCGGGCCACCGAGCTGTACCAGGAGCGGTACGCCGAGTGGGGGCACTTCTCGCCGGACGTGCGGCTCGCGGTCATCCCGCGCGCCGGGCACTACTTCCTCAAGCACCAGGCCGCGGAGCTGGCCGGCATCCTCGCCTCCTGGGCCGGTGGCGCGCCGCCGCCCACCGTGACCGCGCCCCCGGTGCCCACCGGCGGGTCCGGCGGTCCCGGCGGCCCCAGCATCCGCACCTTCGCCGCGGTGGCCCTCGGCCAGTTCGTGTCCATGATCGGCACCGGCCTGTCGGCGTTCGCGCTCGGCGTCTGGGTGTTCCAGCGCACCGGGTCCGCCGTGGACTTCGCGCTGATCGCCATGCTCGCCGCGCTGCCGGCCATCATCCTGTCGCCGCTGGCCGGCGCCGTCGCCGACCGCTTCGACCGGCGGCGGGTGATGATCATCGCCGACACCACGGCGGCCGTCGGCACCGTCGCGCTGGCCACGCTGCTGTGGCGCGGCGACCTGGACCTGTGGCACATCTACCTGTTCAGTGCACTCGGCGCGGTGTGCAACGCGTTCCAGCGGCCGGCGTACCTGGCGGCCATCGCGCAGCTCGTGCCCAAGCGCTACCTCGGGCAGGCCAACGGCATCGCCCAGGCCGGCGCCGCCGCCGGTGACCTGCTGGCCGCGCTCGCCGGTGGCGTGCTGGTCGGGCTGGTCGGCCTGCGGGGCGTGGTGATCATCGACATGGCCACCTTCCTGGTCGGCGTCAGCGTGCTGCTGCTGGTGCGCTTCCCGAACCTGCTGTTCGTCCGGCGTGAGGAGCCGCTGCTGCGCGAGGTGGTGACCGGCTGGCGCTACATCGTGCGCCGCCCGTCGCTGGTCGCCATGGTGGTGTTCTTCGTGGTGTTCAACTACCTGTTCGCGTTCGCCACCGTGCTGGTCACCCCGCTCGTCCTGGCCCGGCACAGCGCCGCCGTGCTCGGCGTGGTCTCCGCCGTCGGCGGCGTCGGCGGGGTGGTGGGCGTGCTCGCCATGGCGCTCTGGGGCGGGACCCACCGCCGCGCCATCGGCATGGTCGGCTTCACCTCGGTCGTCGGCCTGGCCACCGTGGTCATGGGCCTCGGCGCGCACCCGGCGTTCGCCGCCGCCGGGCTGTTCGGCCTCTGGGCGGCGCTGATGATCCTCAACTCGCACTGGATGGCGCTCATCCAGACCAAGGTGGGGATGGAACTGCAGGGCCGCGTCCTGGCCACCAACCAGATGCTCGCCATGTCCATGATGCCGCTCGGCTTCCTGTCCGCGGGCCCCCTGGCGGACGCGGTGTTCGAGCCCTGGATGCGTGCCGACGGCCCGCTGGCCGGGACCGTGGGCGCCGTGCTGGGCACCGGGCCCGGCCGGGGCACCGGCTTCCTGCTGGTGTGCGTGGGCGGGGTGCTGCTGGTGTGGGGCCTGCTGGGCCTGGCGTACCGGCCGCTGCGGCTCATGGAGGACCTGCTGCCGGACGCGCTGCCGGAGGCGGAGATCGCGGACAAGGACACGCTGCAGCAGCAGGCGGACCGCGCGCTGGCGCCGGCGGCCTGAGCCCCGGGCGGCCGCCGGGCCATCACCACCGGCGGCCACCGGGCGCGCCCACCGGCCCGGCGTCGGCATTGCCCGCCGGCCTTGCCCGCCTCATCGCGCAACACCGGGCGCACTGTCGACTGTCCGTAGTCGAGGCGCCACGTTCACGTCACCCATTGGTGAGCGCCGTGTCCCTCCGGGGACCGTTGCGGGGGTGGGGGCCGGGCTGCCAGCGTCGGGGGCTACGCGGTCCGGCCGAGAGGGAGATCATGCAGTCGTTCGCCCTGCCCGAGTTCTACGTGCCCTACCCAGCGCGGATCAACCCGAACCTGGAGTCCACCCGCGCGCACAGCATGGCGTGGGCCAGGGAGATGGGGATGCTCGACAGCCCGTCGCCGCGCGGGGGCACGGTGTGGGACGAGCCCGCCCTGGCCCGGATGGACTACGCGCTGATGTGCGCGTACACGCACCCGGACTGCGACGCCGGCATGCTCGACCTGATCACCGACTGGTACGTGTGGGTCTTCTTCTTCGACGACCACTTCCTGGAGCTGTTCAAATACTCGCGGGACCTCGTGGGCGCGCAGGCCCACCTGGACCGGCTGGAGCTCTTCATGACGGCCGACGGCGAGGAACCGCCGGAGGTCACCAACCCGGCGGAGGCCGGCCTGGCCGACCTGTGGGCGCGCACCGTGCCGCACCGCAGCGCCGCCTGGCGGGAGCGCTTCGTCACCAGCACGCACAACCTCATGGTCGAGTCCATGTGGGAGCTGGTGAACATCGAGCTCGGCCGCATCGCCAACCCCATCGAGTACATCCAGATGCGGCGCCGGGTCGGTGGCGCGCCCTGGTCGGCGAACCTGGTGGAGCACGCGGTGGGCGGCGAGATTCCCGCGGCCGTCGCGCACACCCGGCCGATGGAGGTCCTCTCCGACACGTTCTCCGACGCGGTGCACCTGCGCAACGACCTGTTCTCCTACCGGCGCGAGGTCCTGGAGGAGGGGGAGAACTCCAACGCGGTGCTGGTGTTCGAGACGTTCTTCGGCTGCACCACCCAGGAGGCCGCGGAGCTGGTCAACGACCTGCTGACGTCGCGCCTGCAGCAGTTCGAGACCACGGCGCTGACCGAGATCCCGGCGCTGCTGCTGGAGCGCGGCCTGCCGCCCGCCGACGCGGCCGCCGTCGCGACGTACGTGAAGGGCCTGCAGGACTGGCAGTCCGGCGGCCACGAGTGGCACGCCCGCTCCAGCCGCTACATGAACGAGGAACTGAACGCCGCGCCGGTCACCGACGGGCCGGTGCTCGGCGGGCCCACCGGGCTCGGCACCTCGGCGCACCGGATCGTCGGCTCCATCGCCGGGCAGGGCCTGCGACACCGCGCGCGGGAGCACTCCTTCGTGCCGTTCCGCCAGGTCGGGCACCTGCCGCTGCCGGACTTCCACATGCCGTACGCGGTGCGCACCAGCCCGCACCTGGACCGCGCCCGGCGGCACAACGCCGAGTGGGCACGCGACATGGGCATGTTCGACTCGCTGCCCGGCGTCACCCACGGCGGCGTCTGGGACGAGCGGCGGTTCCGCGGCTTCGACTTCGCGCACTGCGCGGCGATGATCCACGCCGACGCCGGCCCGGAGCAGCTCGACCTGTCCTCGGACTGGCTGGCCTGGGGCACCTACGGCGACGACTACTTCCCGCTGCTGTTCGGCCACACCCGCGACGTCGCCGGGGCCAAGGCGTGCCACGACCGGCTCCAGGCGTTCATGCCGGTCGACGGCAGCCCGGTGCCCCCTCCGTCCGGCCCCCTGGAGCGCGGGCTCGCCGACCTGTGGCGGCGCACCGCCGGTCCGATGCCGGCGGCCTTGCGGCGGACGTTCCGCGGCGCCGTCGAGCGAATGACCGAGAGCTGGGTGTGGGAGGTGGCCAACCAGGCCAGGCACCGGGTGCCCGACCCCATCGACTACGTGGAGATGCGGCGCCGCACGTTCGGCTCGGACATGACCATGGCGCTCGCCCGGCTCGCGTTCGCCGACGTCGTGCCGGAGGAGCTGTACGCGAACCGGGTGCTGCGCGAGCTGACCACGGCCGCGCAGGACTACGCCTGCTTCGTCAACGACGTGTTCTCGTACCAGAAGGAGGTCGAGTACGAGGGCGAGGTGCACAACATCGTGGTCGTCGTGGAGAACTTCCTGGGCGTGGACCGCTTCCGCGCGCGGGACGTGGTGAACGACCTGATGACCGCGCGGATGCGGCAGTTCGAGCACCTGGTGGCCGAGGACCTGCCGGCCATGTTCACCGACCTCGACGTGGACGAGCCGGTGCGGCACGCGCTCACCCGCTACGCCGACGACCTCAAGGAATGGATGTCCGGCATCCTCGAATGGCACCGCCGCTGCGCCCGGTACACCGAGGCCGAGCTGCGCCGCTCCCGGATGCCCGGCGCCCCCGCCACCCCGGCGCCGCTGCCGTCCGCGCAGCGGTTCTCCCTGCCCGGGCCGCCGCCGGTCGCGCACTCGGTGCCCACGCCGCCGGCCGTGCCG
>DASWTI010000058.1:0-1848 GCA_036402215.1 Pseudonocardiaceae bacterium | reverse complement strand
TCCTCGTCCGGGCGCGGCGGGCGGCTGCCGCGACGGCCGCGTCCCCCGCCGTCCAGGCGGCGGCGCAGCCGGTGCTCGTCGCGCAGCATCAGGTCGGTCAGCCGGCGCCGCAGCTCGGCCGGACGCGGCCCCGTCGAGGTGTCCATGTCGTCGTCCACGATAGGCAACCCCGGCCACCGGATTACCGGGGCTCACGCGTGGAGGAGCCCCGCCGGCGGCCGATCGATGTCTGGCCGCCGACGGGGCTCATGGGTTGCGACGTCGACTGTCCCGGTCGGTGTCGCCGACCGCGGCGAGGTGACGGTGTTCGCCACGGTCGACGGCTCCGACGTGGCACCGGTGCCGGCCGGTTCCCGGCGACGATCAAGTATTCGCATCCGCAAGCGCCGGGCGCGACCCACCGGCAGATGACTGAAAGGCGCCTTCAGTCGCGTCAACCGGCTGAAGGCGCCTTTCAGCCACAACGTGGGACGGGCGAGCCGGTGGTGGGTCCGTAGGCTGTCGTCGTGGACGAGGTGCGCGAGGAACTGGACCGGCTCGGCCTGCCGTACCGGGTGATCGAGATCGACCCGGAGTACGCCGACACGGCGCAGTTCTGCGAGCGGTACGGCTACGCCCTCGAGGTCTCCGTCAACTGCATCCTGGTGGCCAGCCGCACCGGCGAGAAGACGTTCGCCGCGTGCCTGGTGCAGGCCACCCGGCGGCTGGACGTGAACCGCACGGTGCGCAGGCTGATCGGCGCCCGCAAGGTCTCGTTCGCCGACGCGAAGGACACGGTGGCCCTCACCGGCATGACCCCGGGCGGGGTGACGCCGTTCGGGCTGCCGGCCGGGCTGCCGATCTACGTGGACGCCCCCGTGATGGACCTGGACGAGATCGTCCTCGGCGGCGGCGGGCGCTCCACCAAGGTCCTGATCAGCCCGGCGGCGCTGACCAAGCTGCCGAACGTGACCGTGGTGGACGGCCTCGCCAACTGATCACCGGCCGCGGCGCGGAAACGCCGCGCGACCGGGTCTCGCGGGCTACCGTCCCCCGCGTGAGTGACGAGACACCGACGCCACCGCGGGGTTTCCACCGCCCCGGCGGGGGCCGCGCGGAGCACGGCCACTGGCCGGATGACGACCGCGACGACGACCGTGACGACGACCGCCGGCCGGACACCGACCGCGACACCGGATGGGACGCGCGCCCGGGGCGGGGCGCGCCGGCCGGGCCCGATGCCGACCCGGACGAGCACGGCTACTCGGCGTACCCGGCCTACGGTTCCTACGCCACCCCGGCCACCACGGTCACGACGGCCACGGTGGAGCGCGACCGGCTGTGGCCGCACCTGGCCTGGGAGGCCCTGCTGGCGCTGGCCGTCGTCGGCCTGGTGCTGGTCACGCTGGCGAGGAACTCCGGGGCGTACTCCGGCCAGGTGCTGGACGGCCTCGCGCTGCAGGCCGCCGCCGCGGGCCTGGTGGCCACCGCGCTGGCGTGGTCGTTACGGACGGCGGCGCCGAACCTGGCGGTGGGGGGCATCGCCGCCGCCGCGGGCCTGGGCGTCGGCGCCATGCAGGACCAGGACTGGTCGTTCCCGGTGGCCGCGCTCGCCGCGCTCGCCGGGGCGCTGGTGCTGGGCCTGGCGCTGGCGGTGCTGGTCGCCGGGCTGCACGTGCCGGCCTGGGCGGCCACCCTGGCGGTGCTGCCGCTGCTGACCGGCGCGCTGCTGCTGGCCGATGGGCCGGAGGGCCGCCGGGTGCGGCCGAGCGGCCTGGTGACGGACGTGCCGTACGTCTGGTTCGCGGTGTTCGTGGTGGTGTCCGTCGCCGGTGGCGCGCTGTGCCTGACGCCGGGGATGCGGCGCTG
>DASWTI010000057.1:0-11329 GCA_036402215.1 Pseudonocardiaceae bacterium | reverse complement strand
CGAGCCCGGCCACGCCGCCACCCGGCATCCCGAACGGCGCCGGCGCCCCGCTTCCCCCGCTGAGCGAGGGCGGCGGCGAGAACGCCGGCATCGTGCTGGTCGCCCCCAGCGTGGCGTCGTAGGTGTGCATCACCTCGGCGGCCCGGCGGTGCGCCTCCTGGTGCTGGTAGTAGGTGGCCGTGATGGTGGCCGCGGTCTGCCAGAAGGAGATCGGGTCCTGGAGGCGCATGAGCTGCCCGATGGCCTGCACAGGGTCGAAGTCCACCGGCTCCGGCATGTCCTGCCGGGCCTTCGAGATCGCCTCGGCCTGCCGGCTGATCTGGGTTCCGGCCAGCTGGGCGCTCTCCCCCGCCTCACCGACCCAGGTGCCGACGTCGGCCAGGTAGCGCCGCGCCGCCTCGGCCGCCTCGCCGGTCCAGCTCCCGGCGCTGCGCCCGACGGCGTTGCGCACCGTGTCCTGGAAGCTCGCCAGCTCGTTGCCCAGCCGGATCCAGGCGGTACCGGCGATCTCCACCTGCGCCGGATCGGCCCGCTCGTGGACCATCCGGTACATCGTCGGGTGGTCGACGCCGAGGTAGAAGGCGTCCGGCAGGTCCGGGTCGGGCCGCGTGGACACCGTGCCGATCAGCGTTCTGGCCTGGCTGTTCATCTTCAGCTCGACGCGCTCGCGCTCGCGGCCGAACCGGATGAACTGGTCCAGCAGGTGGCTGATGAAGCCCTCGCGGCGGATCTCCTCGTCCACCTCACGGCTGGCGTCGCCACGCATCGTCAGGATGGTCTCGGAGTGATGCGGCTTCTCCGTGCCGTACCGGCCGCCGGGGTCGCCGATCGAGCCGCGCGCGTGCCCGTCACCCATGGCCGCTCAGCTCGCCCGTGTTGTCCTGCTCGGCGCCCTGGTAGGTCCGGTCCGCGGCGCGCAACGCCTGCAGCGCCTCGTCCAGGGTCACCCGGAAGTTCTCCAGCTGGGGCACCAGACCGTCCAGGTCCTGCGCCACCCGCCGGTTGTGCTCGGTGATCACCTCGGCGCCGAAGCTGGTGCCCAGCAGCGCCTGTTCCATGACCACCGGGACGAACCGCTCCAGGTCGGCGAGCCCTTGCCGCACCGATCCGATCGCGGTCGGCAGCTCGTACCTGGCGTCCGTCACCTCGAAGCCGCCGGCGACCCCCGGCGATCCGTCCTGCATGCCCACCCCTCACCGAACCGACGATCCGGCGTGCCCCCGCACGCACGCGTACCCGTGACGCCATGTCATCGGCGGCGCCCGGGCGTTGGTTACCGTCCGAGGTCAGAGGCGGTGGGTTCTCAGGAGATCAGCTCGACCCGGCAGCACAGGTCGCCGGCCTTGGTGAGCCGGACGTCGGTGGTCAGCAGGGGCACGTCCAGCCGCGCCGCCAGCGCCACGTACAGCGCGTCGTAGAAGGAGATCGTGTGTCGCAACCTCCACGCTTGCTCGGCCAGGCCACCGGCGTGGGGATAGCGATGGTCGATCAGCTGGATCAGCCCACGAAGAGCGGTGGCGGCGGTCAGCTCCTTCATCTCGCCTCGCCGCACGCTCCGGCTCAGCACCTGGCCCACCTCGGCGTCGATCAGGTGTGGGGCGTGGCACTCCGCGTCGATCAGCTTCCGCCTCAGCCGTTCCGCGGGCGCGCCCTTGCCTCCCAACGCCTCGACCGCCGCCCCCGCGTCCACCACGAACCCACTCACGTCACTCCTCGCGCAGCTCCCGCCGCGTCTCCTCGATCGTTTCCCGGCTGATGCCCGGACTCGGGTCGTTCGCCAGGGTCTCCTCGATGAGAGCCAACAGCTCGGCCTTGTCACGCCGACGGGCCGTCGCGATCAGGTGATCGCGCATGTACGCCTGGAGAGACTGACCGGCCGCCTCGGCGCGCCGCCGGAAGGTCTCGGCCACGTCATCGGGCAGGTCCCGCACCTGAATGGTCGCCATGTCCCGAGAGTAGCGCTGAAATAGCGCTACTCACCCCGGCCGCGCCGGGGCGGGCGCCAACCGTCCGGGTGATCAGTGTGTATACGCCGGACGGCGATCTAGGACACTTTGCCCCTGCCGGTCGTTCCGGCGGCGGACCACGATGCCGGGATGGAGACGACCTCTCGGCAGGCTCAGGTCGTGCACCCCGACGGCCGGGTCGAACTCACGGATCGCGCAGCGGTGGCGGACAGCCCGTACAGCAACGACGACCTCGAGCCGGTGCCGATCGAGAGGCGCCGGTGGACGACGTACAACTACACGGCGCTGTGGATCGGCATGGCGCACAACATCCCCAGCTACCTGCTGGCCTCCGGCCTGATCGCGCTGGGCATGGACTGGGTGCAGGCGCTCGTGACGATCACGCTGGCCAACCTGCTGGTGCTCGTTCCCATGCTGCTCAACAGCCACGCGGGCACCAAGTACGGCATCCCGTTCCCGGTGTTCGCGCGAGCCTTCTACGGCATTCGCGGGGCCAACGTGGCAGCCCTGCTGCGCGCGTTCATCGCGTGCGGCTGGTTCGGCATCCAGACCTGGATCGGCGGCCAGGCCATCCACGTGCTCACCGGCAAGCTGGTCGGTGACGGCTGGGCGAACGCGGCGCAGGTCGCGGGCAAGCCGTGGACGCTGTGGGCCTCGTTCCTGCTGTTCTGGGTCATCCAGCTGGTGATCATCTGGCGCGGCATGGAGACGTTGCGGCGCTTCGAGAACTGGGCCGCGCCGTTCGTCATCGTGGTCGCTGTGGTGCTGCTGATCTGGATCCTGGCGAAGGCCGGCGGCCTCGGTCCGATCCTGGACCAGCCGGCGAAGTACGGCTGGGGCAGCGCCGAGTTCTGGAAGCTGTTCGCGCCCTCGCTGATGGGCATGATCGCGTTCTGGTCCACGCTCAGCCTGAACATGCCGGACTTCACCCGGTTCGGCGCGAGCCAGCGCCAGCAGGCGCTCGGCCAGGCCCTGGGCCTGCCGACGACCATGACGTTCTTCGCGATCCTGTCGGTGATCATCACCTCGGGCACGGCGGTCATCTACGGCGTGCCGATCTGGGACCCGATCGAGCTGGCCGCGCGCTTCGACAACGGCCTGGTGGTCGCGGTGGCGCTGTTCACCGTGGTGGTGGCGACGATCTCGGTGAACGTGGCGGCGAACGTCGTGGCGCCGTCCTACGACTTCTCCAACGCGCTGCCCAAGCTGATCAGCTTCCGGGTGGGCGGCATCATCACCGGCGTGCTGGGCATCGTGATCCAGCCGTGGCGGCTGCTGGAGAGCCCGAGCGTCTACATCTTCGCCTGGCTGGGCTTCTACGGCGGCGTGCTGGGCGCCATCGCGGGCGTGCTGATCGCCGGCTACTGGATGCTGTCGCGCACCGAGCTGGCGCTCGCCGAGCTGTACCTGCCGCAGGGCCGCTACTGGTTCTCCGCGGGCTTCAACTGGCGGGCGCTGGTGGCCACCGCCGTCGGCATGGTGCTGTCCGTCGGTGGCGCGTACTCGACACCCGGCACCGGGCCCTTCCCCGCCGGCGGGCTGATCCCGATGCTGAAACCGCTCTACGACTACAGCTGGGTGGTGGGCCTGGTGGCAGGCTTCGTGGTGTTCGCCGTCCTGTCGCTGCCGCAGCGCCGCGGCGAGCCGGCGACGCGGCCGGCGACCGTGCCGACGTGACGGTGACGTGACGACGACGCGGCGGCGAGGACAGCACCGACGCACCACCGATGTAGCAGCGAACCCGGGAGGAGCCAACGTGGCGGAGATCGTCAGGGCCGCACTCGTCCAGCAGAAGTGGACGGGCGACAAGGAGTCCATGATCAAGGTCGCGGTCGACCACATCCAGACCGCGGCGTCGCAGGGCGCGCAGGTGGTCTGCCTGCAGGAACTGTTCTACGGGCCGTACTTCTGCCAGGTGCAGGACGCGGACTACTACTCGTACACCGAGCGCATCCCGGACGGGCCGACGACCCGGCTCATGCAGGAGGTCGCCAAGCAGCACGGCGTGGTGCTGGTGGTCCCGATGTACGAGGAGGCGCAGCCCGGCGTCTACTACAACACCGCGGCGGTGATCGACGCCGACGGCTCGTACCTGGGCATGCACCGCAAGAACCACATCCCGCAGGTGAAGGGCTTCTGGGAGAAGTTCTACTTCCGGCCCGGCAACCTCGGGTACCCGGTGTTCGACACCGCGGTCGGCCGGATCGGCGTCTACATCTGCTACGAGCGGCACTTCCCGGAGGGCTGGCGGGCGCTCGGGCTGGCCGGCGCGCGGATCGTGTTCAACCCGTCGGCGACCAGCCGCGGGCTGTCCCAGTACCTGTGGCGGCTGGAGCAGCCGGCGGCCGCCGTGGCCAACGAGTACTTCATCGGCGCGATCAACCGCGTCGGCGTGGAACCGTTGGGGGACAACGACTTCTACGGGCAGACCTACTTCGTGGACCCGCGCGGCCAGCTCGTCGGCGACGCCGCGTCGGATACCGAGGACGAGGTCGTGGTGCGCGACCTGGACATGGACCAGCTCGCCGAGGTGCGCAACCTGTGGCAGTTCTACCGGGACCGCCGGCCGGACACGTACCAGAGCCTGACCGACGCCTGACCCCTTCCTGGAGACACTGCAGCGATGAGCATCCTGATCAAGGGCGGCACGGTCGTGACCGCCACCGGCACCAGCGAGGCCGACGTCCTGGTGGACGGCGAGACCGTGGCCGCGCTGCTCGCCCCCGGCACGCCGGCGCAGGCCGACACGGTCGTCGACGCAGGCGGCAAGTACCTGTTCCCCGGCGGCATCGACGTGCACACGCACCTGGAGATGCCGTTCGGTGGCACCTTCAGCGCCGACGACTTCGAGACCGGGACCCGGGCCGCGGCCTGGGGCGGCACCACGTCCATCGTGGACTTCGCCGTGCAGCCCAAGGGCGAGGGCCTGCTGTCCACGCTGGACACCTGGCACGCCAAGGCCGACGGCAAGTGCGCCGTGGACTACGGCTTCCACATGATCGTGTCGGACGTCAACGACTCGACGCTCAAGGAGATGGACGCCTGCGTCGACGCCGGGGTGAACAGCTTCAAGATGTTCATGGCCTATCCCGGGGTGTTCTACGCGACCGACGGCGAGATCCTGCGGGCCATGGCGAAGGCCGCCGACAACGGCGGCATGATCATGATGCACGCCGAGAACGGCATCGCGATCGACCAGCTGGTGGCGACCGCGCTGGGCCGCGGCGAGACCGACCCGGTGCACCACGGGCTCACCCGGCCGGCGGAGCTGGAGGGCGAGGCCACCGGCCGTGCCATCACGCTCGCCAAGGTCACCGGCGCGCCGCTCTACATCGTGCACCTGTCGTCGATCCCGGCGCTGGACGCGGTGACCGCGGCGCGCGACACCGGGCAGAACGTGTTCGCCGAGACCTGCCCGCAGTACCTGTACCTGTCGCTGGAGGACATGGCGAAGCCGGACTTCGAGGGCGCCAAGTACGTGTGCTCGCCGCCGCTGCGGCCGGTGGAGCACCAGGCGGCGCTCTGGCGCGGGCTCCGCGGCAACGACCTGTCCATCGTGTCCACCGACCACTGCCCGTTCTGCTTCGTCGGGCAGAAGGAGCTCGGCCGCGGCGACTTCTCCAAGATTCCCAACGGGATGCCGGGCATCGAGCACCGCATGGACCTGATGTTCCAGGGCGTGCTGGCCGGGCACCTGCCGCTCACCCGGTTCGTCGAGGTCACGTCGACCACGCCGGCCCGCATGTTCGGCATGTACCCGCGCAAGGGCACGATCGCTCCGGGCTCGGACGCCGACATCGTGGTGTACGACCCGAAGGCCACCCAGACGTTGTCCGCCGAGACGCACCACATGAACGTGGACTACTCGGCGTACGAGGGCATGCAGATCACCGGCAAGGTCGACACCGTGCTGTCGCGGGGGCGGGTGCTGATCTCCGGCGACCGGTACCACGGGAGCGCCGGCCACGGCCGGTTCATCTCCCGCGAGCTGTGCCAGTACCTGAGCTGAAGGGGTCGTCATGGACTTCGGTGTTGTTCTGCAGACCGACCCGCCCGGCATGAAGGTGGTCGACGGCCTGGTCCGGGCCGAGGGCCACGGGTTCGGCTACGGGTGGACGTTCGACTCCTGCGTGCTCTGGCAGGAGCCGTTCGTCATCTACTCGCAGGTGCTCTCCCGCACCACGTCGATGATCGTCGGGCCGATGGTGACCAACCCGAGCACCCGCGACTGGTCGGTCACCGCCTCCCTGTTCGCCACGCTCAACGAGATGTTCGGTAACCGCACCGTGTGCGGCATCGGCCGCGGCGACTCCGCGCGGCGGGTGATCGGGCAGCAACCGGCCTCGCTGGCCACGCTGCGCGAGTCGATGATCGCCATCAAGGAGCTGGCCGAGGGCCGCGAGGCCACCCTGCACGGCACGCCGGTGCGCATCCCCTGGGTGCGCGACGGCCGGCTGCCGGTCTGGATGGCCGCGTACGGGCCGAAGGCGCTCACGCTCGTCGGTGAGGTGGCCGACGGCTTCATCCTGCAGACCGCGGACCCGGACATCGCCCGCTGGACCATCGGCGCCGTCCGGTCGGCCGCCACCGCCGCCGGCCGCGACCCGGCCGCCATCACCATGTGCGTCGCCGCCCCCGCCTACGTCGGCGAGGACGTGGCGCACCAGCGCGACCAGCTGCGCTGGTTCGGCGGCATGGTCGGCAACCACGTCGCCGACCTGGTGGCCCGCTACGGCGAGGGCGGCCCCGTGCCGCGCGCCCTCACCGACTACATCAAGGGCCGCGAGGGCTACGACTACGCCCACCACGGCAAGGCCGGCAACCCCTCCACGGACTTCGTGCCCGACGACATCGTGGACCGCTTCTGCCTCGTCGGCCCCGCGTCGGCCCACGTGGAGCGCCTGGAGGAACTCCGCGAACTCGGCGTCGACCAGTTCTCGCTGTACCTGATGCACGACCAGCAGGACGCCACCATGACCGCCTACGGCTCGGACATCATCCCCAAGCTCACGGCCTGAGTTCGCGGCCGAGGGCGGCGTCCCGTCGGGTACACCGCCCTCGGCCGCAGCCGTGGAGGATGTACACGATCCGTGTCTCAAGTACACGGATTGCGTCTCCCGTCCGTTGTAGGCACAATGGTGGGCAGCCGAGGCAGTAGCCAAGGAAGTGAGCCCGATTCCTCTCCGGACGGTGGGGGGTCGGGCTTCGCGCTGTCATGGACCGAGCAGGACACCTCCGAGGCGCTCCCGCCAGTGTCCGCCCTTCCCGACGGACCAGGCGATGGCGTCGGCGATCCACAGCATCGGCTCGTTCTCGGGCCGTTCGTGCCGGTAACACAGCCGGCCGACGAGATTCTTCGAGTCCAGAGCCATCCGGATGTCCCGCCGGTCGCGGGCCTCGGTGCCGTCGATGCTCTCGATCCTGAGTTTGACCACCCCGATCGTCACCAACCAGGGCACGAGCTGCGCCCAGCAGTCGCTGCGCGCCGACGGACCTGGCGTAGTGGTGACGAAGGCGCCCAAGACCGGTGTCCGGACGACGGCGGACAGGAACGCCTTGCGATCACGCTCACTCTCGTTGGAGAAGTGCAGCCGGCGCTGCCCTGCCCGGAGCCGGCCACGCGCGACACGCCGAATTGCCGCGAGCTGGCACTGACAGCCGAGTGCGCTCGCCAGCCCGTACAACCGGCCACGCGTGGTCTCGTCGACGAAGGCGGTCCGGCTGTCGCAGGCACCGCACGCCGGACACATGGCAGGTAGTTCGTCACTCATGGCCGTCCCCGCGGAGCGAGTTCGGCCGGATCGACTGCAGGAGGTGTCCGGAATCGGTGAGCGTCCAGAAGGTCCACCCGTTCCGGTTGGGATGCACATCGGGCTTGAGATGGCTGACGACCGCGATGGCGGCCCCGCTGGGACTCCGGAAGGTCCGGCCGGCCAGCGGCCCGTCGAGGATACGCACCTGCTGGGTGGGCGGATGGTACGCGGCCTCGACCCGATGGCCCTCGTACAACGCGTGGATACGCCGCTCGGGCGGCGGCATCCCGCGGTCCCCGGACTTCTCCGCCGCAGGGGAACGGAAGTACTCGATGAGGCGCCGGATCACCCCGTCCTCGTCGGTGCCCATGGCCTTGGCCAGCAGCCGCAGATCGGCGTGCACCGCCTCGGAAACCTGCAACTCAGGCACCTGCCATCACCTCCGCGCGAGACGATAGCAGGAATGAAACGAGGTCAGGAAATCTGAGAACACCTACGGTGGTGGCAGGCCCGCATGGCGCGCCAGATCACCTCACGACGCCTGGCTGACCGTGGACATGTTGAAGTCGGGGATGCGGAGCGCCGGCATCACCGTGCGGGGGAAGTACTCGTTGATGTCGCGGCCGATGCAGCGCTCGGGGCGGCCGACCTCGGTGGCGCGCTCCAGCAGGGACATGGGGCTCTCGTTGAAGCGGAAGTTGTTGACCGCGCCGACCACCTCGCCGCCCTCGACGAGGTAGACGCCGTCGCGGGTGAGGCCGGTGAAGAGCAGGGTCTGGGGGTCCACGAGGCGTACGTAGGTGAAACAGGTGAGGAGCAGGCCGCGGCCGGTGGCGGCCACGAGGTCGGCCTCGGCGGCGTCGGCGCCGGGCTGCTCCAGGACGAGGTTGTCCACCATGGGCGCGGGCTCGGCGCCGGTGCGGGCGGCCCAGCTGCGGGTGCGGACCAGCTCGCGGAGCACGCCGTCGGAGATCCAGGCGGTGGGGGTGGTGGGCAGGCCGTTGTCGAAGACGCTGCCGCTCAGGCCGGACGAGGGGGTGTGCACGAACGGCGCGCACCCGAGGCCCGGCTCGAAGGGGTTGCTGCGCAGCGTCAGCGGCAGCGTGGCGATGCGCTCGCCGACGCGGGTGCCGCCGCCGGGGCGGGCGAACCAGCTCCGGCCCTCGTCGGCGTCGCGGGCGGTGCCGAAGGCGTACCCGAGGGTCATCAGGTCGGCGACCGCGGCCGGCGGCAGGATGGTCTCGTAGCGCCCGGCGGGCAGGTCCACCCGGCGCGACGCCCACTCCAGGCGGCGCACCAGGCCTGCGTCCAGCGCGGTGACGTCCACGTCGGTGAAGTCCGTGGTGCCCAGGCCGACCCAGGCCGAGCGCGAGCGGTCCAGCGACTTGGCGTTCAGCTCGACGGTGCCGCCCGGCTGGTCGTGGTGCAGCCGCAGGCCGGTGGAGCTGCCCAAGTACACCGACTCGACGACGTGCTCGGCGAAGCCGAAGAGCTGCTGGCCGGCGGCCCGGGACCGGGCGAACGCCTCCCCCAGGGCCGGCGTCACGCCGGCGAACACGTCCACGGTGGTCACGGCGGGGTCGTCGGACCAGGCCGCGGCGCCGGGCTGGCCGTCCGCCGGCTCCACCAGGGGGGCGGCGTCGTCGGCGGCGGAGTTGGCGGCGGCGATGCGCTCCGAGGCGCGGACCAGCTCCTCCAGGGAGTCCGCGGTGACCGAGGTGTGCTCGGCGGTGCCGGTGGCCGATCCGCTCGCGCCGTTCACCACGCTCACCACCGCGATCCGGCGGGAGCGCATCTCGCCGTTGGTGGTGATGGTGCTGTTCGCCCAGCGCAGGTTGGTCTCGCTGCGCTCCACGACGTGCACGACGCAGCCGTCCGCGCGGGACAGCTCGAGCGCTCGTTCGACGACCTCCTGCGGCCTCACCGGCCGGCCTCCCTCGCGGTGTTGAGGATGTTGACCCCGGTGAACAGGGTGGACGGGCAGCCGTGGCTCACCGCGGCGCCCTGGCCGGGCTGGCCCTTGCCGCAGTTGAAGGAACCCGACACCAGGTACGTGGCGGGGCCGCCCAGCCCGGCGAGCGAGCCCCAGAACTCCGGGGTGTTCGACTGGTACGCGACGTCGCGCAGCTGGCCGGCGAGGCGGCCGTCCCGGATCGCGTAGAAGCGCTGGGCGGTGAACTGGAAGTTGTAGCGCTGCATGTCGATCGACCAGGAGTTGTCGCCCACCACGTAGATGCCGCGGGAGACCCCGGAGATCAGGTCCTCGGTGCCGGTGTCGTCGGTGCCCGGCGCGAGCGAGACGTTGGCCATGCGCTGGATCGGGATGTGGCCGGGCGAGTCGGCGAACGCACAGCCGTTGGACCGGCCGAGGCCGCTCAGCCGGGCGATCCGCCGGTCCAGCTGGTAGCCGGCGAGCACGCCCTCGCGCACGATGTCCCAGCGCTGCGCCCGCACGCCCTCGTCGTCGTAGCCGACGCTGGCCAGGGCGCCCGGGGTGGTCCGGTCGCCGGTGACGTTCATCAGCGGCGAGCCGTAGCGGAAGGTGCCGAGCTTGTCGAAGGTGGCGAACGAGGTGCCGGCGTAGTTGGCCTCGTAGCCGAACGCCCGGTCCAGCTCGGTGGCGTGGCCGACGGACTCGTGGATGGTGAGCCACAGGTTGCTCGGGTCGATCACCAGGTCGTACGAGCCGGCGTCGACGGACGGCGCCTTGGCCTTCTCCGCCAGCCACTCGGGCAGCCGCGCCAGCTCGTCGTCCCAGTCCCAGACGCCGTTGCCGGCGCCCAGGTACTCCCAGCCACGCGCCACCGCCGGGCCGCACGTGCGCATGGTGGTGAACGAGCCGCCCGCCGCGTCGATCGCGGTGGCGGTCAGCTCGGGGTGCAGCCGGACGCGCTGCTGGACGGTGCGGGTGCCGGCCAGGTCGGCGTAGAACTTGTTCTCCCGGCAGAGCAGCAGCGTGGCGTCCACGTGGTCCACGCCGTCGGCGGCGAGCAGCCGCTCGGACCACTCGGCGAGCAACCCCAGCTTGTCGGCGTCCGGCACGTCGAACGGGTCGACGTCGTACTCGGAGCACCAGACGGCGTCCGGGTACACCGGCTCGTCGGCCAGCTCGACACGCTCGGAGTTCATCGGCGCGCTCAGCCGGGCCACCGCGACGGCGCGCCCGACCACCCGGGCCACCTCGTCGGCGGTCAGGTCGACGCCCGCGGCGAAGCCCCAGCTGCCGCCGGCGATGACGCGCACGCCGAAGCCCAGCTCCTCACCGTCGTGGGCGCCGTCCGGGCGGGCGTCGCGCAGCCGGAAGGAGGCGCGGCGCACCCGTTCCAGCCGGAAGTCCGCGTGCTCGGCGCCCAGGTCGGCGGCACGCGACAGCGCCACGTCGGCGAGGTCGGCCGCCGGCAGCGCGGTGAACGTGGGATCGATGCTCGGCACGGCCCCGACGCTACCGGTGCCCACCACCCCCGATGGTCGCCCCGCCGGTGATCGAAAACTCACCACCGGCGCGGGGTCGTCCGGGCCGGGCCGGGCCGGGCGTCAGGAT
Organism: Pseudonocardiaceae bacterium; assembly: GCA_036402215.1. Taxonomy (GTDB): domain Bacteria; phylum Actinomycetota; class Actinomycetes; order Mycobacteriales; family Pseudonocardiaceae; genus DASXTS01. The sequence goes on along the minus strand of DASWTI010000057.1, from coordinate 68 downwards.
CGCCAGGTGGCGCCAGGCCAGGGCCGGCACGGTGGCCGCGGGCTGCGCGGCGCGGACGCCGGCCGAGC
>DASWTI010000056.1:0-23336 GCA_036402215.1 Pseudonocardiaceae bacterium | reverse complement strand
AGGCGCCGGCCGGCCGGACCGCCACCGAGGAGGCGCCGGACCGCGCCGAGGCGCCGGCCAGCAGCAACGGCAGCACCGCCCCGTACGTGACGCCGCTGGTGCGCAAGCTCGCCGCCGAGCACGACGTGGACCTGTCCGGCATCAAGGGCACCGGCGTCGGCGGCCGCATCCGCAAGCAGGACGTGCTGGCCGCGGCCGAGGCCGCCAAGGCGCAGCCGGAGCCCGAGCCGGAGCCGGCCCCCGCCACCCCGGCCGGTGGCGCGCCGACCCCGGTGGCCACCACCCGGGCCACACCGGACGCCAGCCAGCTGCGTGGCCGCACCGAGAAGCTCTCCCGGATGCGCCAGGTCATCGCCCGGCGCATGGTCGAGTCGCTGCACGTGTCCGCGCAGCTCACCACGGTCGTCGAGGTCGACGTCACGCGCATCGCCCGGCTGCGTGACCGCGCCAAGCGCGACTTCCAGGCCCGCGAGGGCGTCAAGCTGACGTTCCTGCCGTTCTTCGCGAAGGCCGCCGTCGAGGCGCTCAAGCTGCACCCGACGATCAACGCCTCGATCAACAGCGAGACCAACGAGGTCACCTACCACGGGGCCGAGCACCTGGGCATCGCGGTCGACACCGAGCGCGGCCTGTCCGCGCCCGTCATCCATGACGCGGGCGACCTGAACATCGCGGGCCTGGCGCGGCGGATCGCCGACCTGGCCGACCGCACCCGCAACAACAAGGTGACGCCGGACGAGCTGGGCGGCGGGACGTTCACGCTGACCAACACCGGCAGCCGCGGCGCACTGTTCGACACCCCGATCATCAACCAGCCGCAGGTGGCCATCCTGGGTACCGGGTCGGTCGTGAAGCGCCCGGTGGTGGTGACCGACGAGTCCGGCGACACCATCGCGATCCGGTCGATGATGTACCTGGCGCTGTCCTACGACCACCGGCTGGTCGACGGCGCGGACGCGGCCCGCTTCCTCACGACGATCAAGCAGCGGCTCGAAGAGGGCAACTTCGAGTCCGACCTCTGACGTGCGGATCGCCATCGCCGGGTCGTCCGGGCTGATCGGCACGGCGCTCGTGGCCGCGCTGCGGCAGGGCGGCCACGACGTGCTGCGCCTGGTGCGGCGGCGGCCGGCCGCGCCGGACGAGCGCGGCTGGGACCCGCCGGCCGGGCGCCTGGACGACGGCGCCCTGGACGGCGTGGGAGCCGTGGTCAACCTGTGCGGCGTCGGCGTGGGCGACCGGCGGTGGAGCGGCGCGTACAAGCAGCAGATCCGGGACAGCCGCATCCACCCCACGGACGTGCTGGCCCGCGCCGTCGCCGAGCACGGCGTGCCGGTGCTGGTGAACGCCTCGGGCATCGGCTACTACGGCGACACCGGCGACCTCGTGGTCGACGAGTCCACGCCGCGCGGCGAGGGCTTCCTGGCCGGCGTGTGCCGCGACTGGGAGGCGGCGACCGCGCCCGCGGCCGACGCCGGGGCGCGCGTGGTGCTGCTGCGTTCCGGGCTGGTGATCGCCCGGTCCGGCGGCATGATGGGCCGGCTCACGCCGCTGTTCCGGTTCATGCTGGGCGGGCGGCTGGGCGACGGGCGGCAGTACTTCCCGTGGGTGTCGATGGACGACGAGGTGGGCGCGATCCGCCACGCCGTCGAGCACGACGCGGTGCGCGGGCCGGTCAACGTGGTCGGGCCGACGCCGCTCACCAACGCGGAGTTCACCAGGGAACTGGCCCGCGCGCTGCGGCGGCCGGCGCCGTGGGTGATCCCGGCGTTCGCCGTCCGGGCCGTGCTCGGCGAGTTCTCCGTCGAGGTGCTCACCGGTCAGCGGGCGGTGCCGGCGGCCCTGGAGCGTGCCGGCTACGCGTTCCAGCACCGCACCGCCGGGGCCGCGCTGGACGCCGTGCTCGGGGCGTAGGGTCGGGGACGTGAGCGTCTCCTGCCGCGGCTCGTCGGAGCCGGTCGCCGTGGAGTGGCTGGGCACCGTGGACTACCTCGCCGCCTGGGAGCGGCAGCGCGCGCACGCCGAGGCGCGCGCCGACCGCACCGGGCCGGACACCCTGATGCTGCTGGAGCACCCGTCGGTCTACACGGCCGGTCGGCGCACGCTGCCCGAGGACCGGCCGGTGGACGGCACGCCGGTGATCGACGTGGACCGCGGCGGCCGGATCACCTGGCACGGCCCCGGCCAGCTCGTCGGCTACCCGATCGTCGGGCTGCGCGAGCCGGTGGACGTCGTGGACTACGTGCGGCGCCTGGAGCAGGGGCTGATCGCGGTGGTGCGCGAGCTGGGCGTGCCGTGCGGGCGGGTGCCGGGGCGCTCCGGCGTCTGGCTGGCCGCCGACGGGCACCGGCCGGAGCGCAAGGTGGCGGCGATCGGCGTGCGCGTGCAGCGCGGCGTGACCCTGCACGGGTTCTCGCTCAACTGCGACCCGGACCTGGCGGCCTTCGGGCGGATCGTGCCGTGCGGCATCGCCGACGCCGGGGTGACCTCGCTGACCGCGGAGCTGGGCCGCGCCGTGCCGGTCGCCGAGGTGCTGGACGCGGTGCGGGAGGCCGTGCTGGCCGCCGTGGACGGCGAGCTGCCGGTGGCGCCGAGCGACCTGCCGGCCGCCGGGGACTCCCCCGCCGGGCTCCGGCTGGCGCTCGCCCCGGCGTTGCGGCCCTAGCAACGAGCGGCCGTGAGACGACGGCTCTGAGACGGCGGCCGGCACCGCACGCGGTGAGCGGCGACGCGGCGTGGTCTTCCGTACGCTGCCGGTATGCCGAAGTGGACCGCCGCCGACATCCCCGACCAGAGCGGGCGCACCGTGCTGATCACCGGCGCGAACTCCGGGCTGGGGCTGGAGTCCGCCCGCGCCCTGGTGGCCAGGGGTGCCCGGGTGCTGATGGCCTGCCGCAGCGAGGAACGGGGCACCGCGGCGGTGAAGGACGTGGCGGGCGCCGGGCCGGGCACGGCCGAACTGGTGCCGCTGGACCTGGCCGACCTGGCGTCGGTGCGCAAGGCCGCGGCCGAGGTCCGGGAGCGCACCGGCGACGCGCTCGACGTGCTGCTGAACAACGCCGGCGTGATGGCCACCCCGCAGCGCACCACCGCCGACGGCATCGAGCTGCAGGTGGGCACCAACCACGTCGGGCACGCGGCGCTCACCTGGCTGCTGATGCCGGCGCTGCGGGCCCGGCCGGGGGCCCGCGTGGTCACCGTGTCGAGCGTGCTGCACCGGCTGGGCACACCGGACCCGGACGACCTGGGCGGCGCCGGCCGCCGCTACGACGCCTGGGGTGCCTACGGCCGGTCGAAGACGGCGAACCTGCAGTTCGCGTTCGAGCTGGACCGCCGGGCGCGGGCCGCCGGCCTGGACCTGGTGAGCGTGGCCGCGCACCCCGGCCTGTCCAGCACCGAGCTGACCGGCAACATGATGCGCTCGCGTGGCGCCCGCTGGCTGGCACCGGTCGGCACCGCGTTCGTGAAGGTCATGGGCCAGCCGCCGGAGGGCGGCGCGCGACCGCAGCTGTACGCGGCGACGGCGCCCGGCGTCGAGGGCGGGCAGTTCTACGGGCCGGACGGCTTCCAGCAGCTCCGTGGCCACCCGAGGCAGGTCAGGGCGCTGCCGCACGCCACCGATCCGGCCGCCGCGGCGCGGGTGTGGGAGGCCACCGCGGAGCTCAGCGGGGTGGCCCCGGACCCGGCGTAGGCTGGCCGCGTGACCATCGCACCCGAGGGCCGGCGGCTGCTGCGGCTGGAGGCCCGCAACAGCCAGGTGCCGATCGAGAAGAAGCCGGAGTGGATCCGCACCAGGGCGCGCACCGGGCCGCAGTTCACCGAACTCAAGGGCCTGGTGCGCCGCGAGGGCCTGCACACGGTGTGCGAGGAGGCGGGCTGCCCCAACATCTACGAGTGCTGGGAGGACCGCGAGGCCACCTTCCTCATCGGGGGCGAGCAGTGCACCCGGCGCTGCGACTTCTGCCAGATCGACACCGGGAAGCCGGCCGAGCTGGACCGCGACGAGCCGCGGCGGGTGGCGGAGTCGGTGCGGGCCATGGGGCTGCGCTACTCGACGGTGACCGGGGTGGCCCGCGACGACCTGCCGGACGGCGGTGCCTGGCTGTACGCCGAGACGGTGCGGCAGATCCACGCGCTCACCGAGGGCACCGGCGTGGAGCTGCTGATCCCGGACTTCGACGCGGTGCCCGAGCAGCTGGCCGAGGTGTTCGCGTCACGGCCGGAGGTGCTGGCGCACAACGTGGAGACGGTGCCGCGCATCTTCCGCCGGATCCGGCCCGGGTTCCGCTACGAGCGCTCCCTGCGGGTGCTCACGCTGGCCCGTGAGGCCGGGCTGGTGACCAAGTCCAACCTGATCCTCGGCATGGGCGAGACGCCCGACGAGGTCACCGAGGCGATGCGCGACCTGCACGAGGCGGGCTGCGAGATCCTGACCATCACGCAGTACCTGCGGCCGTCGCCGCGGCACCACCCGGTGGAGCGCTGGGTGCAGCCGCAGGAGTTCGTCGACCACTCGCGGGTGGCCGAGGAGCTGGGCTTCGCGGGCGTGATGGCCGGGCCGCTGGTGCGGTCGTCGTACCGGGCCGGCCGGCTGTACGCGCAGGCCGTGCTACGGCGCGGCGAGGAGCTGCCGGCCTCGCTGGCGCACCTGGCCGAGCAGGGCCCGGCCTCGCAGGAGGCGTCGTCCGTGCTGGCCCGCTTCAGCTGACGCCGCAGCGCGCCACGCGGCGGGCCGCGGCCCGCAGGCCGGCCCGGACGCCCAGCAGCCGCACCGCGTCCGCCGCGTAGGCCGAGCAGCTCGGCGTGGACGGGCAGGGCGTGGTGAACCGGGTGAGCCGGCGCCGGTAGCCGGCGATGGCCCAGGCGCCGAGCGCTCTTCCCCCGGCCTCCGGCAGCACCGCGGCGGCGATCGTCAGCACCGTGGAGAGCCGGACCAGGCTGACCAGCGTGAGGTTGCAGAAGTCGCAGCCGTCGCAGGACGGGCCGCCGATGTTGCAGTTGTCGCAGCGGTCCCGCATCCGCTTGCGCGGCTTGCGCGACCGGCGCCCGCGGAGCCCGAACCAGGCCCGGCGGCGGCGCCGGTCGTGGTGTCCGTAGTCGCCGTGCTCGTAGCCCCCGCCGTACGCCCCCATCGGGCCGCCCGCCCCCTGGTGCCCCACTGCCGTTCCTCCCCCACTCCCATGCGAGTCGAGCGACTCGCATGGGCCGTATCCTGACAGGTATGGCCGAGAAGAAGGACAAGGCCGCCCGCAAGCAGGCCTCGCGCGAACGACGCGCCGCCTCGCGCGAGCGGCGCCGACAGATCATCGAGGCGTTCAAGATCCAGCGCCGCGAGGACAAGTGGCTGCTGCCGTGGATGATCGGCGTGTTCCTGCTCGCCGTGGCGGCGGTGTTCGGCCTGGCTCTCATCTGGGGCGCGCAGTGGGTCACGCTGCCGCTGGGCATCGCCCTCGGCATGCTGCTCGCCGTGCTCGTGTTCGGCCGCCGGGTGCAGCGCAACGTCTACGCCAAGGCCGACGGCCAGCCGGGCGCGGCGGCGTGGGCGCTGGAGAACCTGCGCGGCCGCTGGAAGGTCACCCCCGCGGTGGCCGGCACCACGCACCTGGACGCCGTGCACCGGGTGATCGGCCGCCCCGGCATCGTCCTGGTCGCCGAGGGCGCCCCGCACCGGGTCAAGACCCTGCTGGCCCAGGAGAAGAAGCGCGCCGCCCGCCTCGTCGGCGAGACCCCGATCTACGACGTGATCGTGGGCTCCGAGGAGGGCCAGGTGCCGCTGCGGAGCCTGCAACGGCACATCATGAAGCTGCCGCGCAACATCACGCCCAAGCAGATCGACAGCCTGGAGGGCCGCTTCGCCGCCCTCGGCAGCCGCGGCGCGGCCCTGCCCAAGGGCCCCATGCCGCAGGGCGCCAAGATGCGCAACCTCCAGCGCGCCGTCCGCCGCCGCTGAGGGGTGTGGCGAGGACGGCGACCGTGGGTGATCGGTCCGGTCAGCTCGCGTAGCTGATCTCGACTCCGTGGTCGGAGCGGGTGAGGCGCAGGGCCTGGACGGCGGCGGCCACCATCAGCAGGGCGCCGATGTTCTCGCCGAGTTCCTCCGCGTGGTAGGTCAGGACGTAGCCGACGCCGGTCTCGCCGGAGCCGAGGAGGACGCCCTGGAGGAGTTCACCGCCGAGGGCGGCGCCGAGCAGGAGCAGGCAGCCGGCGATGCAGCACCAGCGGGCGGGGCCGCGCAGGCGGCCGGCCAGCAGGGCCAGGGCCAGCACGACCGCGGCGCCGATGACCAGGCCGGGGAGCAGCCAGTAGAACGGGAAGCTCTCGTAGGTGACGAGCTCACGGCCGACGCGATCCAGGCGCTCGTGGAGCTGGGTGTGCTCGTCGAGCGAGAGCAGCACCAGCAGGGCGGCGCTGCCGAGCCAGGCCCAGGCCTCGCGGCGGGCCGGGCCCCAGGCGGCGGCCGCGGTGCAGCAGTGCACGAGCGCGCCGAGCACCAGCAGGCCGGTGCTCCACCACGTCGGCAGGTTGCCCTCCTCGATGACGTCGAGGTACAGCCGGATCTCGCCGCGCTCGGTGGTCAGCGGGTGGTCGACGAACGCGGGGACGGCCATGCTCAGCACGCTGAGCACCACGGACACGCCGAGCAGGGTCCAGGCCAGCCAGCCGAGCCGGACCCGCCGTGCCATCACACCGGCCATGCAGACCTCCTGACCACCAGGGGAACGGGAGGAGGCTAGAACCCGAACATGAAGGACCACCGTGAAACCATCACGTGTCACGTACCGGTAGGCACCATGTTCTCGTGCCCCAAGGCACGCCTCCGCGAGCCGGGGCGTCGGCGACGTCAGCGGGTGCGCAGCATGATGGTGCGGGCCACGCGGTCGTGCAGCCCGCGGCCGTCGCCGTCGAGCAGCAGCGGTGGCACCGCCAGGCAGAGCAGCGCGGTGCGGATCAGTACCGACAGCAGCGGCGGCCGGGTCACGGCGGGCAACGGCGGCCGGGTGCCGTCGAACGGCACGGGACGGATGCCGAGCGCGGCGTGCCCCGGCGTGCGGCCGAAGAGCGTGATCCCGGCGACGGTGAGCGCGGCGAACAGCATGAGGGCCGACCAGCCGGGGTTCGTGGTGAACACCTGGGCGGCGATCGCGCACGGCACCCAGTCGACGGCGATCGCGGCGAGCCGGCGGCCGAACCCCGGGACCGAGCCCGGGCCGTCCACGGGCAGGCCGAGCCGCTGCCCGCGCCAGTCCTGCGGCGCCTCGGGCTCGCCGGGGCCGCCCGGGCCGGAGAGCCAGTCGCCCGTCCAGCCGGACCGCCGCGGTCGCTCCGAACGCTCCGTCACCGGCCCAGCGTAGGCCCCTCGTCACGGGGTACCCGGAAGGCGGTCGGGGCACAGCCCGCGTGGGCCGGTTAACGTCGCGGAAACATCCGGGTGATGGCCGGGCAACACCGCCCACCTAGCGTCCCGGCTGGACGCGGCGTTGGGTCGTCGCACGGAGGTCCGGTCGCCGAGCGGTTAAGGAGCGAGGGTGTTCAGCAACGCCGACGAAGCCCTGAAGTACATCAAGGACGAGGGTGTCGAGTACGTCGACATCCGGTTCTGCGACCTGCCGGGCATCATGCAGCACTTCACGGTGCCCGCCGAGTCGTTCACCGCCGACACGTTCGACGAGGGGCTGATGTTCGACGGCTCCTCCGTGCGCGGTTTCCAGGCCATCCACGAGTCGGACATGCTGCTGCTGCCCGACCCCGCCACCGCGCGCGTCGACCCGTTCCGCGCCGAGAAGACGCTGAACATCAACTTCTTCGTGCACGACGCCGTGACCCGTGAGCCATACAGCCGGGACCCGCGCAACATCGCCCGCAAGGCCGAGGAGTACCTGACCGAGTCCGGCATCGCCGACACCGCGTACTTCGGCGCCGAGGCCGAGTTCTACATCTTCGACTCCGTGCGGTTCGACTCGCAGCCGAACGCCACCTTCTACGAGATCGACTCGGTGTCCGGCTGGTGGAACAGCGGCATGGACGAGCCCGGCGGGAACAAGGGCTACAAGGTCAAGTACAAGGGCGGCTACTTCCCGGTGCCGCCGACCGACCACTACGCCGACCTGCGCAACGCCATGATGACGAACCTGCGCGGCGCCGGCTTCGTCCTGGAGCGCGGCCACCACGAGGTCGGCACCGCCGGCCAGGCCGAGATCAACTACCGGTTCAACACCATGCTGCACGCCGCCGACGACATGCAGTTGTTCAAGTACATCGTCAAGAACACCGCGTGGGCCGCCGGCAAGACCGTGACGTTCATGCCCAAGCCGCTGCTCGGCGACAACGGCTCCGGCATGCACACCCACCAGTCGCTGTGGAAGGAGGGCGAGCCGCTCTTCCACAACGAGTCCGGCTACGGCGGGCTGTCCGACCAGGCGCGCCACTACATCGGCGGCCTCCTCCACCACGCGCCCACCCTGCTGGCCTTCACCAACCCGACGGTGAACTCGTACCACCGCCTGGTGCCCGGCTTCGAGGCCCCCGTCAACCTCGTCTACTCGTCGCGCAATCGCTCCGCGTGCATCCGCATCCCGATCAGCGGCAACAACCCCAAGGCCAAGCGCATCGAGTTCCGCTGCCCGGACTCCTCCGGCAACCCGTACCTCGCCTTCGCCGCGCAGCTCATGGCCGGCCTCGACGGCATCAAGAACAAGATCGAGCCGCCGGCGCCCATCGACAAGGACCTCTACGAACTGCCCCCGGAGGAGGCCCGCGACGTCCCCCAGGTGCCGGGCTCGCTCGGCGCGGTCATGGATCGCCTGGAGGCCGACCACGAATACCTGACGGAGGGCGGCGTGTTCACGGAGGACCTCATCGAGACCTGGATCTCCCTGAAGCGCGAGCAGGAGATCGACCCCATCCGCCTGCGCCCGCACCCCTACGAGTTCGCGTTGTACTACGACGTCTGATCGTTCGTGGGGTCGGCCGCGAGGGTCGAGTGGGGTATCCCGCTCGGCCCTCGCGGCGTCATCGGGGTCGGGGGGCTGGGCCGGCGCCGCGGGAAGTCAGGTGGCGGCTCCGTGGCGGCGCCAGGCGCTGTTGCAGGCGGCGAGCAGGATGCCCGCCAGGATGAGTGGCAGGAGGTTCTGGATGCCGAAGGCCGAGGGGGCGGCGATCAGCACGAACACCAGGCCGAACGCCTGGATCGCCAGGTAGCCCTGGGCGCCCCAGAGTCGTGTGAACCAGGCGGCGATCAGCATGCCGACCGCGATGACCTGTAGGGCGACGGCGACGACGAGGTAGTTGAGTTCTTCGTCGCCCCAGTCGGCGCCGTGGTCGACCTCGTTCACCCAGGCGGCAATGAGCGCAACCAGGGCAAGGGTGTTCAGCAAGGTCAGCAGCACCAACAGGATGATGGTCGCCCGGCTGTGCCGGGGCCGGGCCTGCGTCGCATCGATCATGCGGCGACCGTATCCGCCGTCGTGACGGGCAATGAACCGGAAAGTTCCGCTTCGTTCGGCAACCCAGGTACTCAGGGCGCCAGGCCCAGGTTGACTACCGGGGACGGAGGAGGGGCATGACGGAACGGTTCGGGCCGTACCAGGTGGGCGAGTTGCTCGGACGCGGCGGCATGGGAGTGGTGCACCGGGCGCATGACACGGTCAACGACCGGACGGTGGCGCTCAAGCGGCTGCTGACCGGCGACGCGGAGTACGAGGCGCGGTTCCGCCGGGAGTCCCGGATCGCGGCGGCGCTGACCCATCCGCACGTGGTCGCGGTGCACGCCTACGGCGAGATCGACGGCACGCTGTACCTGGACATGATGCTGGTCGACGGCGTCGATCTGCACCGTCGGCTGGCCGATGGGCTGACGCCGGACGAGCTGCTGGTGCTGCTCGGCCAGGTCGCGGATGCGATCGACGCGGCGCACGCGGCCGGGCTCGTGCACCGGGATGTCAAGCCGTCCAACATCTTGGTGGACCGGACGGGGCACGCCTATCTGGCCGACTTCGGCATCGCCCGCCCGGTGTCGGCGGCGGCCACGGTGATCACCCGGACCGGCCACTTCATCGGCTCGCTGGACTACATCGCGCCGGAGCGGCTCGGTGGTGAGACCGACGGCCGGGCCGACGTGTACTCACTGGCCTGTGTGCTGTACGAGGGGCTGACCGGGCGGCTGCCGTTCGGCGGCGCCGAGCCGGCCGCGAAGCTGGCCGCGCACCTGCTGGAGACACCACCCGCGCCGTCGCGGCTGGACCCACGGATCGGCCCCGGCCTGGACGCGGTGCTGGCCCGCGGCCTGGCCAAGGACCCGGATCACCGCTACCCCACCGCGACCGCGCTGGTCTCGGCCGCCGCCGATGCCCTGGGCAGCAACGGCACGGCGACGGTCGCCGCGGGCACGGCCGACCAGGAGCGGTTCGTGGAGGCGATCATCCGCTCGGCCACGGGGACGGCGGTGCTGGTGCCCGGCCAGGGCTGCCCGTACCCGGGGCTGCGCGGGTTCACCACCGACGAGGCGGGCTGGTTCCACGGTCGCGCGCACGTGGTCACCGAGCTGCTGGTGCGCCTGGCCGAGCAGCTCGTCCGCCCGGAGCCGACGGTGCTGGTCGGGGCGTCCGGCTCGGGCAAGTCGTCGCTGCTGCGGGCGGGGCTGCTCCCGGCGGTGGCGGACTGGCCGTGGGTGATCGTCACTCCCGGGGCGGACCCGATCGGCACGCTGGCGGCCGCCGTCGCCGGGCACACCGGGGACGACCCGGCGGCGCTCGCCCGGCGCATCCGAGCGGGCACGCTGGGCCTGACGAGGCGAGTGCTGATCGTGGTGGACCAGTTCGAGGAGCTGTTCACCCACGAGATCGGCGAGGCCGAGCGCGCCGCCTACGCCGCGTCCCTGGCCGACGCGGGCCAGGGACTGGTGGTGCTGGCCGCGCGCGCGGACTTCGTGGAGCACTGCATCGGGCTGCCGCCGCTGCGCCGGGCCCTGGCCCGCTCGGTGATCCTGGGGCCGCTCGGCGTGGACGAGCTCAGCCGGGTGATCACTGCCCCGGCCGTCGCGGTGGGTTCCGCGGTCGAACCGGGGCTGCCGGCCCGGCTGATCGCCGACCTGGGCGGACCCGACTACGACCCGGGCGCGCTGCCCCGGCTGGCGCACGCGCTGCGCGAGACCTGGCACCACCGCCAGGGCGACACGCTCACGCTGGCCGCCTACCTGGCCACCGGCGGGATCGACGGCGCCGTCGCGCGCACCGCCGAGCAGGTGCACGACCGGCTCTCCCCCGCCGACCGGGTGGTGCTGCGCGCGACCGTGCTGGGCATGGTGGCGGTGCACGACAGCGGCGCGGTCACCCGTCGCCGCGTGGTGGTGCCGCCGGGACCGGTGCTCGACGAGCTGGTCGCCGCCCGGCTCGTCACCGTCGACCGGGACGGCGCCCAGCTCAGCCACGAGGCGCTGCTGTCGGCGTGGCCGCGGCTGCGGGCCTGGGTGGACGAGGACCGGGACACGCTGCTGGCCCACCGCCGCCTCACCGACGCCGCCCAGCGGTGGGCCGAGGCCGGCCGCGACCCCGGTGACCTGCCGCGCGGGCCGCGCCTGGCCGCCACCCTCGGCCTGGCCGAGGGACGTGCCGACCTGCCCCCGGTGGAACGGGAGTACGTCGACGCCGGACGGCGGGCACGCCGGCGTTCCCTGGCCGGCCGGGCCGTGGGCGTGGCCGGGGCCGTGGTGCTGGTGGTGGTGGTCGCCATCGCTGCGACGGTGGCGGTGCTGGCGCGCGACGAGTCCGCCCAGCGGCTGTCCCGGCAGTTGGCCACGGAGTCGCTGACCACCGACGATCCGGTCCAGTCGGTGCACGACGCGCTGCGCGCCTGGCACGCGAGCCCGACCCCGGAGGCGCGCTCGGCCATGCTGTCGGCAGTGACCCGGGTGCCCCCGGTGGTCCTCACCGAACGGGACCACCCGGCCTTCGCCGCCGCGCTGACCATCGACGTCGATCCGGCCGGCCGGCGGGTCGCCGTGGCCGGCTGGGACGGCGAGCTGCTGGTCTGGGACATCGCCGAACGCCGGGCTGTCCTCGCGGCGGAACCCAGTTCGGACCCGCACACCTACGCGGTCCGGTTCTCCCCGGACGGCGGCCGGGTCGCGGTCTCCAGTGACGACACGGACATCTGGGACATCGAGTCGGGGACGATCGAGCAGACCATATCCGGCGGCAACACCATGGCGTGGGGCCCGGACGGGACGCTCGCGGTGGGGGTGGGCGCCCAGGTCGAGTTGTGGCGCGACGGGACCAGGACGCAGGTGTTCGGGGACGGGGCCTGGATCTCCGACCTGCGCTTCCGCCCCGATGGCCAGCGGCTCGCCGTCGGGCGCCAGGACGGCGTCGTCGAGTTGTGGGGCCCGGAGGGCCAACTCATCGCCACGCGCACCGAGCACCGCGACGCGCTGGCGAACTCGGACAATGTCGTGCACCTCGCCTTCGCCACGTCGTACCTGGTGTCCGCCCGGCCGGACGAGTTGGTCCGGCTCTGGGACCCCGACACCGCCGAGCCGCTGAGCGAACTCACGCGGGCCCACGGCCGGCCGGCCCTGCTCGGCGGGGGCGACCGGGTGCTGATCAGCAGCCAGGCCGGGCTGTACGCCTGGTCCCCGGCCACCGGCGGGGTCACGGCTGCCTTCGCGGGCAACAAGGATCCGGTGTTCAGCCTGGCCTCGGCCGGCGGCACCGTCGCGGCCGACACGACGCGGGACACCGTGGTGCTGTGGCCGGCGAACCCGGCCCGCTACGACGGGGTGCAGGGGTCCGTGGAGGGAGCAGGCGTCGATCCCACCGGAGACACCGTGTGGGTCGCCGGCGACCGCGGCGTGGTGCACTCCTGGGGCGGGGAGTCCGTTGCGGGCACAGACGTGCGGGTCGGGCCGCGCGGGCACCGGGCCGTGCTCGACGACGAGGGGGTCACGGTGACCGCGCCGGACGGCACGGCGCGGATGATCCCCCTGCCACCCGGCCGGGAGGTCCGGGCGATGGCGGTGTCGGCCGAGCTGCTCGCCGTCTTCCTGTGGGAGGGCACCGCCAACACGGACACCGACAACGAGGTGCTGGTGTGGACGCTGGACTCCCTCGCCGAGCGCACCCGGTTCACGGTGCCGTATCAGTTGCGGGACCTGATCTTCTCGCCGGACGGCGCCTGGCTGGCTGGGGAGATGTTGGGCGACGTGAGCGTGTGGTCGCGGGTCTGGGACACCGCGTCGTTCACCCAGCAGGAGGGCCGGGTCGAGCACGAGCTCGACATCGCGATGGCGTTCCACGACGACTCGCTGGTGGTCGCCGCCGGTGGGATCGCCCGGTTCACCGACCCGGCGAGCGGGGCCGTGCGGCGGGAGCTGGCGGTAGGGGCCGAGATCACCGCGATGGCGTTCGCCCCCGACGGCGAGACCCTGGCCACGGTCTCGGCCGACCGGCCGGACGTGCGCCTGTGGAACGTCAGGAGTGGCGAGCCGGTGGCCGCCGTGGAGGGCCACAACCTGCCACCGACCCAGGTGATGTTCACCGACGACTCGGTGATCAGCGTGGGTGACGTGGTGCTGCGTATCCCGACGGACCCGGCGCGGGCCGGGGAGCGGCTGTGCGCCATCCTGGCCATGCACCCCGAAATCGCCACCACCAACATCGGATGCGGGTGAGCCATGCGCCGCGTCGTCGTTCGCGGTCCGGACATTCCGACCACCGTGCTGGACCCGGGCGGACGGCTGGCCTTCGGCCGCGCGCCGCACCAGGTCGGCGACCCGGGTGACCTCATGTTGCCGCTGCCGGGCTGCGCCCCGCACGTGTCCCGGCTGGTCGGCACGCTCACGGTGACCGGCGAGACCGCGACGCTGCACTGGTCAGGCGCCGGCGAGGCCCAGCTCTCCAGCCTGTTCGACGCCCCCGGCGGGGCCCGGCGGGTCACCGTGTCCCAGGGCATGACGGTCGTCCTGGACGCCGGGGAGAACCAGTTGCTCCTGTTGCGTGGCAAGCGAAGCGGGGCCGATCTCCGGCTCGACGTCGAGATCGAGGCCGAGCCCGGCGGCCAGGTTCAGGCCGTTCACGCCATTGGTCGTGGGCGGCCGGGCGACCCGACGGCGGCCGGCCCCATGCTGCCCCGGTACTCCCGAGAGTGGTTCGTGGCGCTGGCACTGTGCGAGCCCTGGCTGACCGGGGCCGACGACTACCCCCGGCCGCCGTCGAACCGTGAGATCCATGAACGAGTGCTCGCCTGGCACGGCTACGCCTGGAACCTCGCCCGGCCGCAGCGGGTGGACGACGCGCTGCGCGCCATCGCCGCCGTCGCGTTCGGCCCGGACCTGAATCCGTTCACCGCCCAGGACGCCGCCCGCAGGCAGCACACCCGCTTCGCGGTCGCCCGGCGGGCCGCCGAGGTCCGTCTGGTCACCCCCGCCGATCTGGCCGAGGTCGAACGCGCCCGTCGATCACCGTCCTGAGGGTGCCCGGTCGGTGGCGTGACCGTCGGACCTGCTCTCTCTGCCACGGCACTCGCCGACGGGTACGAGTTCCGGCGCGGGCGCGGAGGCGGCCGAGGGCGGGCGCCGGCGACGGAGTTGGAGGACGGCGACGGCGGTGAGGACGATGGCGCCGCCGAGGAACTGGACCGGGGTGAGGCGTTCGCCGTAGAAGACGGCGGCGGAGAGCACGGCGACGGCGGGTTCGACGCAGGAGAGGATGGCGGCGGTCGGGGCGCCGAGGGAGCGAATGCCGACGTAGAGGGCGGCGATCGGGACGACGGTGGCGACGACCGCCAGGCCGAGGAGCCAGAGCCAGGCGGACGGGCGGGGGGCGTGCAGGGTGCCGGAGGCGGCGCCCAGCGTGATCAGCGTGCCGGCCGCGGCGGTGGTGATGACGGCGGCCACCAGGACGGGGTCGAGGTCCGGCGGGAGACCGGCGGTGACCGTGAGGTACAGCGAGTAGCAGACGGCGGCGCCCAGGACCAACAGCACGCCGGGGCCGTCGACCGGGCCGGTGCCGGCCGATCCGAGCAGCAGCACCAGGCCGAGCGCCGAGCAGGCCAGGGCGGTGAGCCGTCGCCGGGTGGGGCGTTCGCGGCCGAGGAACAGCGCGAGGAGCACCACCAGGCCGGGATACACGTACACCAGCAGCGCGGCCAGCGAGGCGTCGACCCGGGTCAGCGAGCCGTAGTAGAACGCGGCCTGGGCGGCGTAACCGACGGCGCCAAGGCCGACCACGGTGAGCAGCACCCGGGACGGGCCGAGGGTGGGCCGGCGGCCGGTGCGGCGCGCGCGGAGCAACACCAGCAGCCACAGCAGGGCGGCGGCCATGGTGAACCGCCCGGCGAGGGCGACCGGCACCGTGGCGCCGAGGGCATAGGCACCCTTGGCGAAGATCGGGCCGAGTCCGAAGCCGGCGGCGGACCCCAGGCAGCACACGACGCCCAGGGTGGTGCGGTGAGCTGGGAGAACAGTGGTCACGACGCAACGCTACGAAGCGGCGGATCATCGAGGTAGCCTTGGTTTCCTGCACGACCCCCAGGAGATTCCTTGGTCACGCTGCACCAGCTCCGCTGCTTCCTGACCACGCTGGAGCACGGTTCGTTCACGGCCGCCGCGGCGGCGCTGGGGTATGCGCAGCCGAGCGTGTCGGAGCAGGTGCGGCTGCTGGAGCAGCAGCTCGACGCCACGTTGTTCCGCCGCGTGGGGCGCGGGCTGGTGCCGACGGAGGCGGCGCGGGCGTTGCAGCCGCACGCCGCCGCCGCGCTGGGCTCGGTGGCGGACGCCCGGCGGGCGGTGGCCGAGGTGCGCGAGCTGCTCACCGGCACGGTGCGGTTCGGCGTGTTCCGCACCGCGCGGTTCTACCTGGGGCCGGACCTGGTGGCCGACCTGCTGCGCCGGCACCCCGGCATCCAGGTGGAGCTGGTCGGCCAGAACTCGGTCGAGGTCCGCGAGCAGCTCCGCCGCGGCCGGCTGGAGGCCGCGGTGATCGCGCTGCCGGTCGGCGACGACGACCTGACGGTGCGGCCGGTGATGCGCGACGAACTGGTGTACGTCAGCGCGGACCCGGAGCGCACCCGCCGGCCGGTCACCGGCGCCGACCTGGCGACGGCGCAGCTGGTGCTGCCGGACGTGAGCTACCGCGACGAGGACACGTCGCGCGCGCAGCTGCGGCGGATGGTGCAGACCGCCGGGGTGTCCCTGCGCCCGCGCGTGGAGGTGGAGGACACCGAGACCGCGCTGGAGATCGCCGCCCGTGGCCTGGCCGACACCGTGACCTGGCGCGGCGTCCTGGCCGGCCTCGGCGACCGCCTGCCCGCCGGGCTGCGCTGGACCCGCCTGCGCCCTGCCCTGCACGAGACCTTCGCCGTCATCCACCGCCCCCGTACCGAGCTCTCCCCCGCCACCCGCGTCGTCCTGGACCTGGTCGCCACCCACCTGCGCGACCTCGGGGAAACGCTGCGCCGCGACACGTGACATGGCCGTCGGCGTCAGCTCCAGAGCGCCGCGATCGGCACCGCCGCGATGTCGTCGCCGAGCCGGAAGGCGCGCGGGCCGGTGTGCAGCACGGCCCCGCCGAGAAAGCGATCGCCGAGTTCCGTGCGCAGCCAGGCGAGGTGGCGGGCGTCGCCCCGAGCCGGTGCGCTGCCGGCCTTCACCTCGAAGGCGAAGACGCGGCCACCGCCGTACTCGACGATGATGTCGATCTCGTGCTGCCCCTTCTCCTGACGCAGGTGATGAAGGCGCGGCTGCGTCTCGCAGGCGGGTACCTGGGCGCGGAGCTGGGCCATGACGAAGGTGTCGATGACCCGGCCCAGCAGGTTCCCGTCCCTCATGAGGCCGGGGACGGTGACCCGCAGCGTCGCGAGCACCATCGAGGAGTCGACGAGGTAGCGCTTGGGGCCGCGGACGAGCCGCTTGATCCGGTTGGTCCACCAGGCCGGCAGCGTGTCGATGACCAGCAGGTTTCGCAGCAACCGGTCGTAGGCCTCACCGGTGCCCTTCGCGATCCCGGCGGCCTCGTAGATGGCCCGGTGATCGGTGATGCCCGCGGTGTTCAGCGCACACGACTCCAGGTACCGGCGGAGCAACTGAGGATCCCGGTGGGCGGCGAGCATCGCGACGTCCCGGGTCAGGAGCTGGTCGAGGTAGCTCTCCAGCCAGGGCCGGCGCTCGGCCGGCGGCAGCCGGAGCACGGGATGGGGGAATCCGCCGTCGGCGGCCAGCTCGGCGTAGTCGCGCAGGTCGAGCTGATCCGTCGGCGCGCCCATCAGCGGCTCGATGCCGTGCTCGGCGACCCGGTCGAGGAGCGGGATCCGTGGCAGGGCGCCTCGGGTCTCGCCGACCGTCAGCCCGTACATGGCCACCCGCAGCAGGCGGCCCGTCCCGGGCCAGGTGGGTGAATCGACGTCACCGCGGACGGAGCCGGTGATCAGGAAACGGCCGGGGCGCGGATCGGCGTCCACGGACCGCTTCACCGCGGCCAGGACGTCCGGGACGATCTGCCACTCGTCGATCAGGACCGGCTCGGCGAGACCGCGCAGGGCGGCGTCCGGATCGGCCTCGAGTGCCACCGCCTGGGCACGGTCGTCCAGCCTGAGGACCGTGCGCGCGAGGCGGGCGGCCGTGGTGGTCTTGCCGGTCGCCCGAGGCCCGACGAGCAGCACCGCCGGGTGGTGAGTGAGGCGGCGCACCAGGAGATCATCGACGAGTCTGGGCAGGTAGGCGAGGGCCATCTCCATACGATAGCCAGCTCCGGAGACGTCGGGTAGCCAGATCCGGACGGTTCGAGTGGCCTGATCCGGACGGCTCGCATAGCCAGATCCGGATGATCCGGGTAGCCAGAATCCGGAACGCGTCGGTGGCCGGATGCGGAGATGCGCGGGTTGTCGGGGGTGGCGCCTAGCGTGGCCGGGTGGACGATGCGGTGAGGTGGGCGGCCGGGGTGGTGGGGGCGCCGGTGACCGGGGTGCGAGGGCTGCGCGACGGGGGCAGCCCGTGGTTGCTGGAGTTCGAGGGCGCGGCGCCGATGGTGCTGCGGCCGGCCAGGCCCGGGGACGAGACGGCGTACCGGCTGCTGCGGACCGAGGTGGCGGTGCTGCCGTTGCTGGAGGAGCTCGGGATCGCGGCGCCGCGGCTGGTGGCGGCGGACCTGGAGGAGCACCGGGCGGTGCTGATCACGGTGGTGCCGGGGAGCAGCGCCATTCCGGCCGCGCCGGTGCCGGAGCGGTTGCGGGCGATGGGGGCGTTCGCGGCGGGCCTGCACGCGGTGCCGTTCGCGCCGCGGCCGGACCTGCCTCGGCGGGAGCGGCCGATCGAGGGGGTGGACTTCGTGACGTTGCACCGCGCGGAGGGCAGCACGCCGTTGCTGGACGAGGCGCACGCGCTGCTCGGCAGGCTGCCACGGCCGGAGGACCGGCGGCTGGTGCACGGGGACCTGTGGCAGGGCAACGTGTTGTGGGCCGGGGACACGATCACGGGGGTGATCGACTGGGACTGCGCGGGGTCGGGGCACCCCGGCGTGGACCTGGGTTCGTTGCGCAGCGACGCGGCGATCGCGTTCGGGCCGGAGGTGGTGGACGAGGTCCTGGACGGGTGGACGGCGGCCGGTGGCGAGCAGCCGCGGGACACGGCGTACTTCGACGCGGTGGCGGCGGTGAACTCACCGGCGGACCTCGGGTACTTCCTGCGCGCGTACGCCGGGCAGGGCCGGGACCTGGACCCGGCGACGGCCGTGCGCAACCGCGACGCCTTCCTGGCCACCGCGCTGGAACGGCTGCCGGCGCCGTGAGCCAGGATCGGGGGATGCGATCACTGGTGTACCTGGTGGCCACGACGCTGGACGGGTTCATCGCGGGCACCGACCGCGGGAACCCGGACTTCTTCCCGTTCGACGGCCCGCAGGCGGCGGACCTGCTGGCCGAGTTCCCGGAGATGCTGCCCGGCCACGTGCGCGGGCCGCTGGGCCTGGCGGACCGCCCGAACCAGCGCTTCGACACGGCGCTGATGGGCCGCACGACGTACGCGATCGGCGCGGACGCCGGGTTCCCGAGCCCGTACCCGCACCTGCGGCAGATCGTGGTGTCGGCGAGCCTGCCGCGGCCCCCGGCACCGGTCGAGGTCATCCGCGACGACGTGGTGGCACGGGTGCGCGAGCTGAAGGCGCAGGACGGCGCGGACATCTGGCTGTGCGGGGGCGGCCGGCTGGCGGCGAGCCTGGTGGACGAGATCGACGAGCTGATCCTGAAGGTGAACCCGCTGGTGCTGGGCGAGGGCGTGCCGGTGTTCGACGGGCCGGTGGGGCCGCGGCGCACCGAGCTCGTGGGCCAGCGGGTGTATCCCGACGGGTACGCGGTGCTCAGATACAGGTGGAGTCGATGACGAGACGCGCGGGCGCGAACCGCGACGAACCACGGGCGCCGGTGCTGGACCCGGCGACGCTGGGCGAGGAGCCGGTGTCCCTCGCCGGGGATTTCGAGCACGAGCGGGTGCGCATCGCCGGGGAGCACACCGGTCTGGACGGCGAGGGCACGCTCTCGGAGTGCGAGGTGGTGGGCGCCGACCTGACCGGGACGACGCTGCGGCCGCTGACCATGCGGGACGTGCGGTGGCGGCGCACCGAGCTGAGCAACGCGGTGCTGCGCAACGTGATCGCGGCGCGGGTGGAGATCGCCGAGTGCCGCGCGGTGGGCCTGCGGCTGGACCTGCGGCAGGCGAGCGACCTGCTGGTGCGCGGCTGCCGGCTGGACTACGCGAACGTGCGGCTGCGCGACGGCAAGGGCCGCATCCGGTTCGAGGGCTGCACGTTCCGCGAGGCGACCATCTGCGGCGAGCTGAACGACGTGGTGTTCACCGGCTGCGACCTGACGGCCGCGGAGTTCGACGCGGAGAGCGCGCGGGACTGCGACCTGCGCGGCTCGACGCTGGACTGCGTGCGGGGGCTGCTGACCTTGCGCGGCGCCATGATCGGGGCCGAGCAGGCGCTGGAGGTCGCCGAGGCGCTGGCCATCGAGGCCGGCCTGCGGGTCATCCATCCGGCGTGAGGACCACGTCCACCCAGTAGCCGGTGCCGCCGCCGTCATCGGTGGGTGCCGCGCCGCCGGGGCCGTAGCGGTACAGCCCGGCGGACGCGGTCAGCGGGCCGCGCCGGTGCCCGGTGGCGAGGAAGTCGCGCGTGTAGCCGTAGCGGCCGGCGGCGGAGTGGTACGAGACGACGTAGTCGGTGCCGGCCGCGACGCGCACCGGCGGGTCCAGCACCAGGGTCTGCCAGCCGGACGCGGACCCCGCGGTGAACGTCCCGGTGGCCAGCGGCACGCCGGACGCCGACCAGAGGGTGCCGGTGTGCGGGCCGGGGTCGCCGGGGACCTTGGCGAAGCGGATGCCGGTGACCAGGCCGGGTTCGTCGCTGCGCCACCGGGTGCCGAGCTCGACGGCGGCGCCGGCGTCCGTGCCCTCGGGGGCCTCGGCGACGGTGAACAGCGTGCACGGGCAGGACGCCGCGCCGGTGGTCAGGTCCCACGTGGTGGCGCCGGCGTTGCCGCCGGGGTCGGCGGACGCGACGGTCACGGCGTACGGGGTGCCGGGGTCGAGCGGCAGGTCCGGGGCGAACGCGACGGAGCGGCCGTCGTCGCCGACCCGCGTGGTGCCCGCGACCGGGCCGGCCGGGCCGGTGAGCGTGACGGACACCGAGAGCGGGTCGACCTCCTCGTCGAAGGTGGCGGTGACGCCCGCGTGGGTGGGCACGCCGGTGGCGTTCACGGCCGGGTCACGGGTGAGCACGGCGGGCGGGGTGACGTCGACGCCGGCGGTGTCGACCACGACGTCGACCCAGTAGTTGGCCGCCCGGAAGGTGTTCGTGGGGAAGCCGCCGTGGTACTGGAACACGCCGTTGCCGCCGGCCGCCGGGGAGCTGGGGGCGACGACCGGGCCGTGGCCGGCGCCCGTGGTGGCGAAGGCGTCCAGGTCGGCGGCGTAGTGACCGTTGGGGGCGCGGTAGGAGGCCACGTAGGTGGTGTGCGCGGCGAGCGGCACGGGCCGGGCGAAGGTGAGGGTCTGCCAGCCGGTGGACGTCCCGGCGGGGAAGGTGCCGGTGGCCAGCTCACGGCCGTCGGCGGTCCAGAGGGTGCCGGTGTGCGGGCCGCGGTTGGCCGCGGACCTGAAGAACCGCACGCCGGTCGCGAGGAGGCGGCGGTCGGTGGTGAAGCGAACGCCGAGCACCACGTCGCCGTCGTCGCCGGCGTCCGCCACGGCAGGACGGGCGGACCGCAGGATGGTGCACGGGCACGACGCCGGGCCGGAGCCGGTGGTGAACGACCACGTGGAGCGCACGGAGTTGCCGGTGGCGTCGGCGGCGTCCAGGGTCACGGCGTGCGCGGTGCCGGGGGCCAGCGACCCGCCGGGCACGAAGGTGACGGTGCGGCCGTCCACGGCCGTCGCGCCGGGCACCGGCACGCCGCCGGCCGTCACGGTGATCGAGGCGGTGTCCACGTCCACGTCCTCGTCGAGGGTCGCGGTGAGCTCGGCGTCGGTGGGCACGGCGGTGGCGTCCGGGGCCGGGGTGCGGGACGTGAGCGCGGGCGGCGTGACGTCCACGCCGTCGGTGCCGACCACGGGGTCGACCCAGTAGTTGGTGCTGTTGTGCGAGAGCGTCGGGAAGCCGGCGCCGAAGCGGAACACGCCGTTGACGCCGGCCGGCGCGGTGAGCGGGCCGACGCCGGCGCCGTGCCGGGCGAACCGGGCGGGTTCGGCGGCGTAGTGCCCGTTCGGCGCGTGGTAGGACGCCACGTACTCGGCGCCGGCGCGGATGCCGACCGGAGCATCGAAGGTGACCGTCCGCCAGCCGGCCGTGGCGCCGCCGGTGCCGGAGCCGGTGGCGAGCCGCCGCCCGGAGCCGCTCCAGAGCGAGACGGTGTGCGGGCCGGCGCCGGCCGCGTCCGCGTGGAAGCGCACGCCGATGACGGTGGCGTTGACCGCGGACGAGAAGCGCAGCCCGAGCTCGACGTCGGTGCCGTCGCCGCTGTCGGCGTGCGCGGGCGCGGGCACGGCCGGGCCGAACACGGTGCACGGGCAGGTCTGCGGGCCGACGGTGACGGCGCGGCCGGCGACGGGCCCGACGTTGCCCAGGGCGTCGGTGGCGCGCGCCCGTAGCTGCGCCGGGCCGGGGCGGTCCGGCACCCAGGTGTGGCTCCAGGTGGGGCCGGTGCCGGCCAGGACCCAGGTGGCGCCGCCGTCCACGGACAGCTCGACGATGCTGATCGGGGCGGCTCCGGTGGCGGTGCCGCTCACCGCGACCGCGGTGGCACCGGGCACGGTGGCACCCTCGTCCGGGCCGGTGAAGGCGACCGAGGGCCCCTCGGCGCCGGCCGCGGTGGACACCGGGGCGCCGGTGCTCACCCCGTCGTGGCCGGCGGCCGCCGGCGACCCCACCGCCAGGCCCAGGCACGCGATCAGGACACAGGACAGCCGGCGCCGCACGGAACCTCCCGGAATCGGTGGCCCGCGCGGGCCACGCGAGATCTGGATCGACGCAGTCCGTGCGTCGTTAGCCGTTTCCGGCGAACGTCAGCCCGTCAGCCCAGCGGCTCGCACCGAACCGCCCAATCGATCACGCCGGGCGCCCGGCACGATGTGCGGCGTGAAGCGGACGAGGGCCGAGGCGGTGCTGGCACGGCTGGACGCGCTGCCGTACCCGGCGCGGATGACCGGCATGGCACGGTGGGCGCGGTCGGCCGGGGCGGCGGAGCGCGACGACGTGCTGGCCGAGCTGGGCCGCGGCGACCTGTATCGGCGCGGGCTCGCGCTGCACGCCGCGGTGGTCGCGCGGCACACCCCGGCGGTGGTGGCGCTGCTGGGCGACCCGGACCCGCGGCTGCGCGCCAGGGCGCTGTCCCCGGCGTGCGAGCTGGCGCCGGACGCGGTGGCCGCCGTGCTGGCCGACGCCCCGGTGTGGCTGCGCCGCCGCTGGTACCGGCTGATGCGCCGCCGCGGTGACCACGGGCTGCCGGACCACATGATCGACGAGGTGCGCGGCCGCTACGGCGACGAGGAGGCGGCGGTGCTGCTGACCGCCTGCTCACCGGCCACGGTGGCGCGGCTGCTGCCCGAGGTGGGCCACGCGCTGAACCGGTCGGCGCTGGCGCGGCGGCACCCGGACCTGGCGGTGGACGACGCGGAGCGCACGCTGGCGGCGCTGCCGGAGGGCCGGCGGGCCACCTGGTGGGAGTGGTACTGCGACGGCCTGCTGGCGGCCGCGCCGGCCCGGCCGCACCGCGTGCTCGACGTGCTGGAGCGGTACGCCCCGGCCGACCGGCTCCCCGGGAACCTGCGGCGCTACGGCGTGCTGCTGGCCGCGGACCCG
>DASWTI010000055.1:0-2725 GCA_036402215.1 Pseudonocardiaceae bacterium | reverse complement strand
GGGCCGGGCCGGAGCGCCGCCCGTCGCGGTGACGCGAGCCCGCCGGCGGGGGTGTCCCCGGCGGGCGGTCAGCTTTTCCCGGCGGCGGCGCCTGCGATTCGCCGGCCTCGGGCAGGCCGTCCAGCAACTCGTCGATGACGTCCTCCGGGGTGCGGCCGCAGCCCTCGGCCAGCCGGATGCGCCCGGAGAGCGCGGCGTGCGCGGCGTCCCGCAGCGCCTCCCGGTCCACCGGGGAGTCCAGGCCGCGCAGCGCCACCAGGCCGTCCAGCAGCAGCACCAGGTCGATCGCGCCGCGCACCGACGAGCCCATCCGCACGTCGCGGTGCCCGCGGGTGGCCCGCACCAGCGCCACGGCCAGCGCGACCGGCGGCCCCTGGTGCCCGGTGACCGCGGTGGTGATGGCCCGCTCGGCGGCCTCGTCCTGGTAGCCGAGCACCACGCGGCACATGCGGTCGGAGACAGCCTGGCTCACCCGGGCGGTGCCCACCGCGTCGAACGGGTTCATCGCCGCGATCAGCCGGAACTGCGGCCCGGCGGCCACGGTGCCCAGCCGCGGCACCGCGATCGACCCCTCGGTGAGCACGGTGATGAGCACGTTCAGGGTCTCCTCGGGGACCCGGTTCAGCTCCTCCAGGTACAGCAGCCCGCCGCCGCGCATCGCGGTGAGCAGCGGGCCGTCCACGAAGGCGTCCGGCGCGTACCCGTCGGCCAGCACCCGCGCCGGGTCGTGCTGCCCGACCAGCCGCGCCGGCGTCAGCTCGGCGTTGCCCTCGACGAACACCATGCCCCGCCCGGACTCCGCGGCGATCGCCCGCAGCAGCGTGGACTTGCCGGTGCCCGGCGGTCCCTCGATCACCACGTGCCGGCCGGTCGCGAGCGCGAGGGTGAGCACCTCGCGCTCGCGACGCAGGCCGATGACGGGGACGGGCACTAGCTCCACCCGCCTCGGGACACCGGCTCAGGCCGTCCCGTGCACGATGACGCCCCGGATGTTCTTGCCGTCCAGCAGGTCCTGGTAGCCCTGGTTGACCTCGTCGAGCGTGTAGGTGTTGGTGATCAGCTCGTCGAGCTTGAGGTCGCCGGACCGGTACAGCTCCACCATCCGCGGGATGTCGTGGAACGGGTCGCCGGAGCCGAACAGGCTGCCCTGGATGCGCTTCTCGAACAGCGTGAGCACCGCGCCGGAGATCTCGATGGTGGTCTTCGCCGGGTCGGCGAGGCCGGTGACCACGACCGTGCCGCCCTTGCGGATGGCGTTGAACGCGCTGGTCACCACCTCGGAGGTCACCACGTCCACCGTGACGATCGCCTTGTCCGCGCCGACGCCCCTGGTCAGCTCGGTGATCAGCTCCTGGGCCTCCTCGGCGGTCGCGCAGCTGTGCGTGGCGCCGAGCTGCTCCGCGGTCTCCCGCTTGAACGGCAGCGGGTCGATGGCCACCACGTTGCGCGCCCCGGCGAGCGCCGCGCCCTGCACGGAGTTGATGCCGATGCCGCCGATGCCGTAGATGGCGATGGTGTCGCCGGGCTCCGTGGCCGCCGCGTGCACCGCGGAGCCGAAGCCGGTGGGCACGCCGCAGCCGATCAGCACCACCTTGTCCAGCGGCAGGTCGTCGTCCACTTTCACGCACGAGTTCTCGGAGATGGTGGCGCGCTCGGAGAACGTGCCGAGCATGCACATGCCGCCGTAGTCCTCGCCGTCCTTGTGGAAGCGGTACGTGCCGTCGGGCAGCATGCCGTCCAGGATGGTGGCGCCCATGTCGCACAGGTTGGACTTGCCGGTGGAGCACCAGCGGCAGTGCCCGCACACCGGCAGGAACGAGCAGATGACGTGGTCGCCCGGCTTGAGGCGGGTGACGCCGGCGCCCACCTCCTCGATGATCCCGGCGCCCTCGTGGCCTCCCACCAGCGGGAAGCGCGGCACGATGTCCCCGTGCCGCAGGTGCTCGTCGGAGTGGCACAGCCCCGACGCCACGTAGCGGATCAGTACCTCGCCGGCCTTCGGCGGGTCCAGGTCCAGCTCGGTGATCTCGAACGGCTGGCCCACGCCGCGCAGTACGGCTGCCTTGGTCTTCATCGACCCTCCTGGCGACTCGGTCCCTCGTGCGGTCCATGCTCTGGTGACGGGCCCCCGCGCACTACCCCCGGATCGGGGTGCACCCGGTGCGCGGCGGCCAGCAGCTCCGCCGTCCACCGGTCGAGCGTCCGTCGTCCGTGATCGGCGGTCGCGCCGCGCGGGTCGCCCAGGACGCCGCTCGGGCTGACCTGCCGGGTGCCGTGCGCGCGCAGCGCCGGCAGCAGTTCGGCGAGCGGCTCGACGCGCCCGGCCACGGCGTGCGGACGGCGGACGGCGGACGGCCGCAGCGCCAGCATCACGGAGGTCTCGGTGTGCCCGGCGTGCGCGTCCTGTGGGTTCCCGGCGTGGGCGTCCCCGGCGGGCGGCCACCACAGGTGCGCGTTCCGGCCCTCCCGGCGGGCGGTGGCGACGGCGCGGGTGGCCGGCTCGTGGTTGCCGCCGTGGCCGTTGACCAGCAGCACGGCGGCGAACGCGTCGGCCGAGCGGATCAGCTCGGTGAGCAGCCGCTCGGTGGCCTCCCGGCCGATTGACAGCGTGCCCGGGAAGGCGGCGTGCTCGCCGCTCGCGCCGTAGGGCACCGGCGGCGCCAGCGCGACGTCGTGCGGCCGCGCCGCCTCCAGCCGCCGCGCCAGCTCGGCGGCGATCTCGGCG
>DASWTI010000054.1:0-12710 GCA_036402215.1 Pseudonocardiaceae bacterium | reverse complement strand
GCCGGGACCGGTCGGCGCGTCCGGCCCGATGGGCACCCCGCTCGTCGCGCCCACCGTCGCGGCACGAGGGCCGGCGGACGCCACGGCGGCAGGAACAACGCTCCGGCCGCCGGAGAACCGGACGCAGCAGGACCGGGCACGGGACACCTCGCCCGGGCCGCCCGGTGACCAGCGGGGCGCGATGCCCGCCGCCCCCGTGGTGAGCGCGACCGGCGTCCCGGGGAGCGTCCCGGCGGCCCCGGAACCCGTCCCGATCACCGCCCCGGAACCCGCCCGGGTCGCGGAGGCGGCGCCGCCGTCCGTGGGCCGGTCGGCACCGTGGCCCGGTGACGGGGCCACGGCGCCGACCGCCACGGCTACCGCCACCGCCACCGCTTCGGCTTCGGCTTCGGCTTCGGTGGTGAGCATCGACCTGGACGGGTTGCGGGACTACGCGGACCTGTGCGCGGCGCTGCGGCGGGTGCGGCTCGACGCCGGGCGGTCGTACGCGGACCTGGAGGCGGCGACCGCGGGGCGGGTGAGCCGACACGCGGCGGCGGCCATCCTGGACGGCGTGCTGCCGGCGACCGGCGAGCAGTTCGTCCTGCTGCTGCGCGCCCTTGGCCGGCGCGCCGAGGTGCAGCGCTGGGTGGAGGCCTGGTTCCGGCTGGACGGCCCGCGGCTGGGCGGGCACGCCACCTCCTGGCCGATCGACCCGCCGCACCTGACGGCGGCGCGTGGCCAGCCACTCCCGGTCGCCCTGCTCGTCTTCGTGGTCGTCACGGCGGTGGTCCTGCTCGTCCTCATGTGACCGCGAGCCCCGTCGCCCGGCCCCGGAACCAGTCCCCACAACGGCGAACGGACCGTCACCCCGAGGGGCCACGGTCCGTTCCGCCGGTTGCGGTTGCGGTTGCGGTTGCGGTCAGCGGTTGGCGATGCGGTCGCGCAGCTCCTGCTCGCGCGCGGCCGCCTCGGGCGGGAACGCGTCGGCCGGAAAGTCCTCGATCTCGAACACGCGGCGGATCTCCAGGTTCTCGCCCTCCTGCATGCCGGGCACCTTGTTCGCCCACTCCACGGCCTCGTCCAGCGACTTGACGTCCAGCATCCAGAAGCCGGCGATCAGCTCCTTCGTCTCCGCGAACGGCCCGTCCACCACGACGTTGCGGCCGTCCTTGTGCACGACCCGGGCGCCCTCGCGGCTCGGGTGCAGGCCCTCGCCGGCCAGCAGCACGCCCGCGTTCACCATCTCCTCGTTGAGCTTGCCCATGGCCTCGAAGATCTCCGGGCCGGGGTTCACGCCTGCCTCGGTGTCGGCGTTGGCCTTGACCAGGATCATGTAGCGCATCGTGGTTCTCCTTCGTGAGTGCTTCGTTCTCAGCCTTCATCACCGCGTCGAACGAGGCACGGCGGGATCGACACGTCCCGTCAACTTTTTCGAACTTTCTTCGCCGGGCCCCGAAACCGCAGGTCAGAGGAGGGTGGAACGAGCGAGGCCGCTCCGTCGTCGGAGCGCGGTCACCCGTCCGAGGGAGGATTCTTCGTGCACGCCGACCCCACCCGGAACGTCGTCGTCTTCCAGTTCGGCCAGGCCGACGGGACCGGCGCACCCTCCGGTCACCACGACGGGAGCGCGGCGACCGCGACCGGCGAGGCGCCCACCGTCGCCGACGACTGCGTGCGCCAGGCCTGGGAGTCGGTGCGCCGCGAGCACCACGCGCGCGCCGACCAGGTGACCGCTCTCTACAGCGAGTGGGAGCCGTCGGCGGAGGACCTGCGCTTCGTCCGCGAGACCTTCCCGACCGCGGCCATGAGCTACAGCTTCCGCCGCCCGCACCCGGCCGACTGGGAGCAGGCGCTGGACGACGCCCGTCAGGTGATGGCCGAGGCCGCCATGCGTCACGAGGCGGAGCGGCTCACCGCGCAGGGCGAGGACGCGGAGGCGGTGGGCGAGCTGCTGCCGCTGCTCTGGAGCTCGGACGCCCCGCACGCGGAGATGCTCGACATGCTGCCGCACCGCAGGCTGGTCGCCGGCCGGCTGTACGTGGCCATGGCCATGGTCGCGCCGACCGCGCACGGCACGCTGGGCATGAGCCACCTGACGCACGCCACGCAGCGGGACCTGGACTTCACGCTGGACGACCTGCTGGGCCTGGCGTTCGAGAACGTGCGCACCGGCCTGACCATGGAGGGCCAGTCCTCCGACGAGGGTGACCTGATGATCATGCACCGCGAGGGCGGCTCGCTGTGCGCGGCGGCGGTGGCGCTGCCCGACTTCCACGAGCGGGTGTCCGGCATCCTGGGCGGCGCCGAGCGGCTGATCGTGGGCATCCCGGACCAGTGCCACCTCTACGTGGCCGACGCGGCCGCCCCGATGGCCGAGCACGTCGAACGCTCCATCCGCGCCGTCGAGCCGCACGACGCCGAGCTGACGCCGGTGCTGCTGAGCGTCACCGCCGGGGAGATCCGCCTCTGGTAGGAGCCGTCGCCGGGCCCGGTCCCGCGGCGCGGCGCCCGGTTCCGCTGTTCGGTCACGCGGTTCGGTGCGCCGCGCGGTCACGCGCCCCAGTCGCGGGGGTCGTGCAGCCCGAGCTCCGCGGCGAGCCCCAGCACGATCGGTACGACGCCGCTGTCCTGGTTGGACAGCACGGCGATCGTGGTGCCGTCGGCGCGGTAGTGCGACAGGTTGGCCCGGACGCCGGGGTCACACCCGTCGTGGCCCAGGATGATGATCTCGCCGTTCTCGTCGGCGGCCAGCTCGGCGCCCAGGCCGTAGCGGCCGCAGCCCTCGTAACCCGGGGTGCGCGGCGCCTGCTGGGAGAACATCGCCTCCGCCGTGGCCGGCGCGAGCAGCGTGCCGTCGAGCAGCGCGTCGATCAGCCGGGCCAGGTCGCGCGGCGTGGTGATCAGCCCGCCGTCCGGCATGCCGCCGACGGGGATGCCGTGGACGTGGGTGCGGCCGTCGTCCGCCAGATAGCCCATGGCCAGCCGCGCCGGGCCCTCGTCGAGCTGCTCGAACCCGGAGTCCGCCATGCCGGCCGGCGCGAGCACCTCCTCACGGGCGGCGTCGGCGAAGCGGCGTCCGGTGAGTGCCTCGATGACCAGCCCGAGCAGGATGAAGTTGGCGTCGGCGTAGCGGAACAGCACGCCGGGCGGCCCGGCGGCCGGCCGGTCGGCGAACAGCGGCAGCATGTCCGCCGGCTCCCGCAGCTTGTACGGCGGCACGCGGTCCCAGGCCGCCAGGAACGAGTCCCACGTCTCGTCCTCGGTGACGTGGTAGTTCGGCAGGCCGGACGTGTGCGTCAGCAGGTGCCACACCGTGTGCTCGCCGGTCATGGCCGCCGTGCGGTGCTCCGGCGGCAGGACCGTCACGACGGGGGTGTCCAGGGTGAGCAGGCCACGGTCCACCAGCCGCAGCACGGTGGCCGCCGTGACCAGCTTGCTGATCGAGGCCACCAGGAACCGGGTGCCGGCGGCGACCGGGACCCCCAGCGCGCGGTGCGCCAGCCCGGCGACGTGCTCGAACACCGGCCGGCGGTCCCGCCACACCAGCACCGAGCCGGTGAA
Organism: Pseudonocardiaceae bacterium; assembly: GCA_036402215.1. Lineage (GTDB taxonomy): Bacteria > Actinomycetota > Actinomycetes > Mycobacteriales > Pseudonocardiaceae > DASXTS01. The sequence continues at coordinate 9,167 of DASWTI010000054.1, read as the reverse complement.
CAGCCCCTCCGCCGCCCGGTCGTCGATCCAGCCCCGCACCGCCGCGTCGTCCACCGCCCGAGAGTAGGTCCGCGCCTCTCCCGACGACACCGGATTTCCCGCGACGGCGTGCCCGTCGCCCGTGCTCACGCGCCGGGGTGATCCCGTCGCCGTCCGGGGTACTCAGTAGGGGTGACGCCGTATCCGCTGGACCGCGCCCGGGACGCCTTCGTCCAGGAGTACGAGTTGCTCGGCGACCTGCTGGCCGGGCTGACCGACGAACAGTTGTTGCTGCCGAGCCGCTGCCACGGCTGGGCCGTCTGCGACGTGGTGTGCCACCTGCACCTCGGCCTGCAGGAGCTGTTGTGCGGTTTCTCGGTGCCGGCCGGACGGCCCGCGGACACCGGCTTCGCCACGTACTGGCGCCACGAGCAGCCCGGTGGTTCACCGCCGCTCACCTACACCCGCTTCGTCCGCCTCGTCGCGGGCGCGTACTCGCGCCCCGGCCGGCTCGTCACGCACCTGCGGCCGACGCTCGACGCCGTGCTCGCCCAGACCCGCCGGGCCGCGCCGGACGATGTGTGGTCGTTCCAGGGCTGCGCCATCCCGGCCGCCGACCTGATCGCCACCTGGGTCGTCGAGGCCGCCGTGCACCACCTGGACGTGACCCTGCACCTGCCGGCCGCGCCGCCGCCCGCGGCGCCTGCCCTGGCCGTGGTCCGGGAGACCGCCGAGGCGCTCGGCCTGCCGCCCATGCCGTGGGACGACGTCACGCTCGCCCTGCGGGCCACCGGCCGCGAGCCGCTGGACGACGCGGACCGCGTCCTGCTCGGCCCCGCCGCCGCCCTCGTGCCGGTGCTTGGTTGAGCGGCCGTTATCCCGTTGCCGGGCGGCGGGCACGCGGCGACCATCGACCGCATGACGCATCCCGCCGAGGTCCTGACCGGTGAGCGCACCACGCTGCGCCGGTTCGGGGCGGCGGACGCCGAGGCCCTGCACCGGGTGGTGAACGAGTCGCTGGAACACCTGCGCCCCTGGATGCCGTGGGCCGCCGGCGACTACGGCCCGGACGCCGCCCGCGAGTTCCTGTCCCGCTGCGACGAGCAGTGGGCGGCCGGCACCGGCCACGCCTACGCCGTCACCATCGACGGCGGCGCACTCGTCGGCGCCTGCGGCCTGCACGAGCACACCGAGCCAGACCTGTGGGAGATCGGTTACTGGCTGCACCCCGCGCACACCGGCCACGGCCTGGCCACCGAGGCGAGCACCCTGCTGGTCGCCGCCGCGTTCGCCCTGCCCGGCATCACCCGCGTGCGAATCTGGCACGACGCCGCGAACACCCGCAGCGGCGCCGTACCCCGACGCCTCGGCTTCACCGAGCTGGAACGCGGCCCGTCCACCCGCGCCGGCCTCTGCCCCGGCGAATCCGGCATCGGCGTCAGCTGGGAACTGCGCGCCACACCGCCGCCGTGACGTCCTGCCGTTCTGCTCCCGCGGGAGCCCGCCGCCCGTCAGGATCGGGACGTTGCCAGCCGCCAACGCGGCCGGTGACAACTCGTCCGGCAGCATCGCCCCCAGCACGAGCACCATCACCGACCGCAGTAGATCACCACCCGCCACGACTGTCACGCTCTGTTGACTGCGGTGCCACTGCGTGCCAAGGTGCCTGCCTGTTGCCTCCCGGGGATCACACAGTGCACAGAACTCGCCTCTCTCGCCGTGCCGACAGCCTGGGCAACCGGCGGCCTCACCGTTCATGCGGTCGGCTGACCCGCCTCGGCGGCCTCGGCCAGGTGGTCGTCGCCTCGGCCACCTCCGCCGCCCACAACTGCCCGCCGTGACCGACGACCCGCCGCCGCCCGGCCCATCGGCGGTCTACCTCGCCGAACTCCTCGCCGCCGCCCGCGCCGCAATCACCGAAGGCCTCGCCGCGTGGGGCGGCGGGCTGGAGCACATGCAGGTGGACGACACCCACCTGACCGCCACCGTGCACTTCCGCGGCACCCGCTACTCGTTCCGGCGCCGGGTATGGCCACCGGACCACCCGCCCGGGCTCAAGGCGTCCCTGCTCGCCACCAGCATTGAGGAGCGCCTGCTGACCGGCCGCCATCCGCCACCGGACCCCTCCGGCGCCGCCGTTCCGCTGTAGCCCCTGCGCCGTCCCCGGTCACCGTGACCACCGGCCGGGTGGCTCGGACGACGCAAGGCCATCCACCGGACGCCAAGCCGAGGGTGCCGCATCCGACCGCATCCGACCGTGTCCACAGTGGACACGACGGTCCGTCCGATCCGGATCGTTGGGGGGCGAGTGACAGGCGGACGGCACGCGAAGATCAACGGACGGATACGACGAAGGCCCAGGTGGCTGACCTGGGCCTTCGCAATGGAGCGGGCGACGGGAATCGAACCCGCCTCTACAGCTTGGGAAGCTGTCGTTCTACCAATGAACTACGCCCGCGTGGTGCGAGGCGAGCATACACGGGACAGGGCCGGGATGCCGTCGCCGGTGAGGTGGGGGAGGGCGGCGGGGCGGCCGGTCACCAGGAGCAGCAGCGCCCAGCTGGGGCCCTGGACGTCCTCGCCCTTGCCGACGGCGAAGGGGGAGTCGGTGGCGGTGAGGCGGAAGCCGGCGAGGGTGCGGCGGGCGTGGAAGGGGCGGCCGCGGAACCAGGCGTGGCCGAGGGCGGCGACGGTGGCGGCGTGGGGCATGGGGCGGCGCAGGTCGAGGGGCAGGGCGATGTCCTGGCCGTGGACGAGGACGTCCATCAGCGCGTCCATGAGCTGTTGTCCGGGCGCGAGGCGGCGGGAGCCGACGGTGGCCCGGAGGTCGAGGACGAGCTCCTCGGGGGTGCGCGCCGCGGCCCGGCGGACGGCGGTGTCGTGCACCATGCGGTCGAACGAGCCGCGGGCGCGGGCGAACTCCAGGAACGCTGTGGCGTACGTGAAGCGCGGCCCGAGGGTCAGGTGCGCGGCCACTTCGCGCACGGTCCAGCCGGCGCACAGCGACGGGGTGTTCCAGGCGGCGGGTGCCAGCGACTCCAGCAGGTCGGCGACGCCGGTGCGCTCGGTGTCCAGTGCCTGCCACACCTGGTTGCGGTCCATGGCGCGTCCCGTTCGTGAGAGGTACGATTCTCTGACCAGAATAGACAGAGAGGCTGACGAATGTCGAGTGCGGGAGCAGCGGCTGCGCCGGAGGGGCCGAACATCGGGCTGCTGCTGTACCTGCCGTACCGCGCGATGGAGAACCGGGTGTTCGCGGCCCTCGCCGCGGCCGGCTTCGACGACGTGACGCCGGCGCAGGCGAAGGTGTTCCAGCGCATCGGACCGAACGGTACGCGGCTCACCGACCTCGCGGAGCAGGCCCAGGTCACCAAGCAGACGGCAGGCTTCCTGGTGGACCAGCTGGAACGCACGGGCTACGTGCGGCGTACGCCCGACCCGGCCGACGCCCGCGCGCGGCTGGTGCGGATCGCCGAGCGTGGCGCGGCGGCGCAGCTGATCGCGGCCCGCGTGGTGGCCGAGGTCGAGGGCGAGTGGACCCGCCACCTCGGCGTGCGCCGCATGACCCAGGTGCGTGACGCGCTCACCCGGCTGAGAGAGATCACCGACCCCTACGCGTAACCTGCGACAGGTGCTGCTCTCGGACCGCGACCTGATCGACGAGCTGAAGAACGGGCGGCTGAGCGTCGAGCCCTACGACGCCGACATGATGCAGCCGTCCAGCATCGACGTGCGGCTCGACCACTTCTTCCGCGTCTTCGACAACTCGAAGTACACGCACATTGACCCGATGGTGCGGCAGGACGACCTGACGTCCCTCGTCGAGGTGACGGGCGATGACCCGTTCGTCCTGCATCCCGGCGAGTTCGTGCTCGGCTCGACCTTCGAGCGCGTGGCGCTGCCCGACGACCTGGCGGGACGGCTGGAGGGCAAGTCCAGCCTGGGGCGCCTCGGGCTGCTCACACACTCCACGGCCGGCTTCATCGACCCGGGCTTCACGGGGCACATCACGCTCGAGCTCTCCAACGTGGCCAACCTGCCGATCACCCTGTGGCCCGGCATGAAGATCGGCCAGCTGTGCCTGTTCCGGCTCTCCAGCCCCGCCGAGCACCCCTACGGCTCGGCCCGCGCCGGCTCGCGCTACCAGGGCCAGCGCGGCCCCACGCCGTCCCGCGCCTACCTCAACTTCCACCGCGCCGACACCAGCCGCTGAGCTGACCCCGCCGCTCACCCAAGGGAACGGCGGGGTCAGCTCACCAGTACGTGCGGACCAGGCGGTTGGGTGAGCCGGCGCCGGGATTCACCACGACGTTGACGGTGGCCGCCGTGAGGAGCGCCGTGGTCACCCCGCCGGGCGGGATGTTCGGGTTGGTCCAGAGGTACTTGGCCGCCACCCCGGTCGCGTGCGCCGCGGCCTGCTCGGTGCCGGACATGGTGCGGTAGCCGCTGGACACCCACGTCGAGTGGATGTCGACGCCCGGCGCGAACAGGTCGAGGCACTGGCCGAAGTTGGAGAACGAGGCCCGGTAATCGGTCCTGGTGGTCGCCCCGACGGTCAGCGCCGCCGGCGCGCGGGACGGGGAGTAGTTGCAGGCGTTGACGTTCGCGTTCCCGGCCGGCACCGAGTAGTGCACGCCGGCGTTGATCGAGGCCATGACGGCGTTGTCCAGCGCGACCGACACGATGCTCGTGGCGACGCCGAACAGCGCCACCGCGGGCTTGACGTGGTTGGCGGACACCCAGTCCACGCCGGCGACCGCACCCGCGACGGTGCCCGGGACGCCGCACGGCACGATCTTCACGGCCACCAGCCGCACCTGCTTGGCCACGCCCGTCGAGCCGCCGCCGACGATGCCCGCGAGGTGCGTGCCGAGGCCGTGGCAGTCGCTGTTGTTGCCGTCCCCCGAGGTGTTCGTCCCCCACGTGGCGCGGCCGCCGAACTCGGCGTGCCCGACGGCGATGCCGGTGCTGATCAGGTACGCCCGTACCCCGGTGCCCGTGGAGGTGAACGTGTACTGCCCGTTGAGCGGCAACGCCGTCTGGTCGATCCGGTCCAGGCCCCAGTTCGGCGGGTTGAGCTGCGTGGTGTCGGTGCCCGCCTGGCGCAGCAGGCGGTCCTGCTCGACGAACGCGACGGCCGGGTCGGCGGCCAGCCGTTTCGCCGTGGCCTCGTCCATCCGGGCGGCGAACCCGCGTGGCGCGGTGTACCGGTACCGCACGTCCAGCCCGGCGCTCAGGTCGGCGCGCGCCCCGTCGCGGTAGATCACCAGGTACGACCCGGCGATGGCGTCCCGATGGCCGGCGCCGAGGATCACCGGGCCGGCGCCGGCGGCGCCCCCGACGGCGCCGGACGCGACGCCCAGGGGCGCGGCGGCGGCGCCCACCGGAGCGGCCGTGGCGGTGGCGGCGGACAGGCCGCTCAGGGCCAGCAGCGCGGCGACGGCCGCGACGATCGGACGGTGGGCGCGCGTCACCGCTGGCATCGATCTCATGAACGCCTTCCCATGCACCGGGGGCATTCGACGTTATTGGCGCGGGAAATGCCGGGCAACGGCGCTCACCCGGGCCGACGCCCGGTCCGACCGCAATGGCCGCCAGGCGGTCACGGTGCGACGCCCGGTGCGGAGCGGGCTGCGGCCACCCGGGTCACGGCGTGCCCGGGTGGCCGCGTCCGAACGGCGTCGGCCGGCGGTGAGCCCGTCAGCCGTCCGTCCGGCCGCGCTTGACGGCCGTCAGCAGCAACTGCGACACGTCGGCGATCTGCACGGATTCCGCCGCGGCGCCGGAGTTCTTCCGGTCGGTCAGGCCGTCGGTGAGCATCACGCGGCAGAACGGGCAGCCGGTGGCGATCGTGGTGGGCGCGGTGCCCAGCGCCTCGTCCACCCGCTCGTGGTTGATGCGCTTGCCGATCCGCTCCTCCATCCACATGCGCGCGCCGCCGGCGCCGCAGCAGAGCGCGCGGTCGGCGTGCCGCGGCATCTCGCGCAGCGACGCCCCGGAGGCCTCGATGAGCTCGCGCGGCGGCGAGTAGACCTTGTTGTGCCGCCCCAGGTAGCAGGGGTCGTGGTAGGTCACGTCCTCCGCCGCCTCGGCCACCGGCACCAGGCGCCGCTCGCGCACCAGCCTGTTCAGCAGCTGCGTGTGGTGCACGACCTCGAAGTGCCCGTCGAGCTGCGGGTACTCGTTGCCGATGGTGTTGAAGCAGTGCGGGCAGGTGACCACGATCTTGCGCCGGCCGGCGGGGCGTCCCTCGAAGACGGTGTTCAGCACCTCGACGTTCTGCTGGGCCAGCATCTGGAACAGGAACTCGTTGCCGGAGCGGCGCGCCGGGTCGCCGGTGCAGGTCTCCTCGGAGCCCAGCACCACGAACTTCACGCCCGCGATGTGCAGCAGCTCGGCGACCGCGCGGGTGGTGCGGCGGGGGCCGTCGTCGAACGCCCCGGCACAGCCCACCCAGAACAGGTACTCGGTGTCGTCGGACAGCTCGCCGTCGAACACCGGCACCTCGAACGGCAGGCCGTCGGTCCAGGCGAGCCGGTCGCGGGCGTTCTGCCCCCACGGGTTGCCCTTGTTCTCCAGGTTCTTGAACAGCGCGCCGAGCTCCGTGGGGAACTCCGACTCGATGAGCACCTGGTAGCGCCGCATGTCCACGATGTGGTCGACGTGCTCGATGTCCACCGGGCACTGCTCGACGCACGCGCCGCACGTGGTGCACGACCACAGCACGTCGGGGTCGATCACGCCGCCCTGCTCCGCCGTGCCGACCAGCGGCCGCGCCGCCTGCGCGTCGTTGGAACCGGTGATGCGCGGGTAGCCGGCCTCCGGCACCGCGTGGTGGCCGTTGGTCTCGCCGAGCGCGGCCAGCACGTCGACGTCGGCCGGGATCTCCTTCTGCCCCATGATGTACGGCGCCTTGGCGAACAGGTGGTCGCGCAGGTCCATGATCACGAGCTTGGGCGAGAGCGGCTTGCCGGTGTTCCAGGCCGGGCACTGCGACTGGCAGCGGCCGCACTCGGTGCAGGTCGCGAAGTCCAGCATGCCCTTCCAGGTGAAGTCCTCGACCTTGCCGCGGCCGAACACGTCGTCCTCGCCCGGGTCCTCGAAGTCGATCGGCTTGCCGCCGGACTCCATGGGCAGCAACGCACCCAGGCCGTCGGGCAGCCGCTTGAGTGTCACGTTGACCGGCGCCAGGCCGATGTGCAGGTGCTTCGAGTACAGGACGATCAGCAGGAAACCGAGCATCACGCCGAGGTGCAGCAGCAGGCCGACGGTTTCGAGGATCTCGTTGGTGTGCTCGCCGAGCGGGGCGAGCGCCGAGCCGGCCAGCTCGGAGGCGAACGCGCCGCTCTCGTACGGGAAGTTGCCGGTGTTCACCGCGGCGCCGCGGAAGAGCAGGTACGTCCAGATCACGTTGAAGATCATCAGCAGGATCAGCCAGGCGCCGCCGAGGTGCGAGCCGTAGAAGCGCGAGGAGCGCTGCGGCGTACGCGGGCCCTGCTTGACGCGGATCGCGGCGAACATGCCGATGCCGACCAGCACCGCGATGGCGAAGAAGTCCTGCAGGAAGCCGAGAACCGCCCAGGTGCCGACGAGCGGGATGTGGAAGTCGGCGTCGAAGAGCGTGCCGTAGGCCTCCAGGTACACCGAGGCCAGGATCAGGAAGCCCCAGAACGTCAGGAAGTGGGCGACGCCCGGGATCGACCAGCGCAGCAGCCGGGTCTGGGCGAACACCTCCCGCAGGTGGGTGGTGACGCGTCGGCCGAGGTCCTCGGTGCGGCCGCTGACGGGCTGACCGGACCTGATCAGCCGGGTCAGCCAGAGGACGCGGCGCACGGCGAAGAACAGCACGACCACGGTCATGAGCAGGCCGAGAACGAGTCGCAGCGCCACGGTCCCTCCGAATCCGTCGCTCCTGGTGGGTTCCGGCAGCCTACGCCCGGTTACCGGCCGGTCAGGAGTGGCGTGAGCAGCGTCGCGCCGACAGGTCGTGCGGAGGCTCGCCGGGCGGCCCGCCGCGGGCGGTGCCGCGGCGGCGGGCGGAGGGTTCGGGGCCGGCGTCCCACCCGATGTGGTGAGGGTGCGGGCCTCCTGTGGCCACAAGTTCTAAGGTTCGTGCTGCCCAAGGCCCGGGCGGGGTGCGAGCCCGCCCGGGCCGAATGGGGCATAGCTGTGCGAATGCCGGAGAACCGCGGCCGTGACGGGCCGCCCGACACCCTTGGTGACACATGATCGCAGGTAGGACCGGTCGGTTGCGCGTTCCGACCGCCCCCGTCTCCCGCGGGACCCATACTCACCCGGCACTCATCTTGTTGCAACAAGTTGCCCCGATGATCACCCCATCGAGGGGGGTGCCGGGTGGCGGATGAGCCGGTACGGGCGCGCGGGCCACGAGAGGACCTGGCCCGGCGGCTCGCCGACACCGTGCGCGAGCTGATCCTCAGCGGTGAGTGGCCACCCGGCCGGCGGGTGCCGAGCCAGAACTCGATGCACAAGACCTACGGGACGTCGGTCGAGACCATCCGGGGCGCGATGGACATCCTGGAGCGGGAAGGGCTGATCGTCCGCAGCCAGGGCAGTCCCACCAGGGTGGCGCGCCGCCTCCCGGACCGCCGGATGTTCGTCGGGGCCGCCGAGGTGCCCGCGGAGGAGCGGCTGGCCGAGCCGCCCGCGACCTTCGTGAGCGACCGGCCCGGTGGCGACCGGCGCACCTACGAGGACGGCGGTCCCGGGGTGTCCACGGAGTTCGCCGAGCTGCTGGGCATCGGGCAGGACGACGCGGTCGTGCGACGGGTCCTGCTGATCGAGGACGAGGCGGGGCCGGTGCTGACCTCGACGTCCTACGTGCCCGCCGAGCTCGCCGCGGACGCCGGGACGTGGGACGACGTCGAGGTGGGGCAGCTCGCCCTGGCCGGGCACGAGGTGTCGGTGTCCGCCTTCGGCGAGGACTACCTGCGGATGCCGAGCCCCGCCGAGCGGACGGTCCTCGGCATGGCCAAGGGCGTGCCGCTGCGGGTGATCAGCCGGCCGGCCGAGGTGCGGGCCGGCGGGCGCCGCCTGGCCGCCGGGGTGATCGTGCTGATCCCCGGCAACCGGGTCGGCCTGCGGTGGCCCTGGCCACGGGACTGAGCGGGCCGGGTCTTCCAGGGGAGCGTCGGGGGAGTGCCGCCGCGGGGGGGGGGGGGGGGGGG
>DASWTI010000053.1:0-8861 GCA_036402215.1 Pseudonocardiaceae bacterium | reverse complement strand
TGCCCGGCCGCCGGGTCGGCGTACAGCACGGCCTCGAAGCCCACCATGGAACCGCCGTGGTTCAGCACGCCGTCCTCGCGGAACACGCCCAGGCACATCTGCTCCACGTCGTCCACGTCGGCGACCGGGGTACTGAACAGCTCCCAGCCCTCGGCGTCCAGCACCCCCGCGCCGCGGTCGGCCAGCACGGCCGCGAACGCCGCCAGGTCGCGGGCCGTGCACACCATCGAGCCGTCCGCCGCGCCGTACGTGAAGTACCGCGCCGGCACCAGCCCGTGGCCCGCCTCGACGGTGCGGTCGTCGTGGCTGCCGACGTAGGCCACGGCCTGCGCGGCGCGGTTGTCGTGGGTGATCGCCGGGTGGCTCGACGCCATGCCCAGTGGCTCCAGCAGGGCGCGCCGCACCAGCTCGGGGTACGGCCGGCCGGTCACCGCCTCCAGCAGCAGGCCGAGCACCTGGAACCCCGCGTCCGAGTACGCGAAGGAGCCGGGCTCCGCGGCATCCGGGACGACGGCGGACAACGCCATGTACGGCGAGTCCGGGGACAGGTCGGAGCCCGGTGGCAGGCCCGCGGTGTGCGACAGCAGCTGGTACGGGGTGCGGGTCGCGTACGGGCGTTCCGGCAGCCACGGCAGGTAGGAGCGCACCGGCGCGTGCAGGTCGACGCGGCCGGCGCGGTGCTCGCGCAGCACCAGCAGCGCGGTGACGACCTTGGTGATCGAGCCGATCTGGAAGGCCGTGCCGGCGTCCACCGGCCGCCCGGCCGCCACGTCGGCGAGCCCCACGTAGCGCTCCAGCACCACGGCGCCGCGGTCCGTCGCGACCAGCGCGGCGCCCGGGGCACGGCCGTCGGCCAGGAAGCGGGCCAGCAGCTCGTCCGCGACCGCCGCGGCGGTGGTCATGCCCGGACGGGGATGCGCACCTCGCCGGCCAGCGCGCGGGCCGCGATGTCGGTGCGGTGGTGCGAGCCGGTCAGGCGCACGGCGGACACCGTGGCATAGGCGGCGTCGCGGGCCTCGGCGAGCGTGGCCCCGGTGCCGACCACCGAGAGCACGCGGCCCCCCGCGGACACCACGGTGCCGTCCTCGCGGCGTGCGGTGCCGGCGTGCAGCACGCCGGGGGCCTCGGCGCCGACCACCGGGTCGCCGGTGCGCAGCGGCCCCGGGTAGCCCTCCGCGGCCACCACGACGGTCACCGCCGCGCCGTCCGCCCAGTCCAGCGGCCGCTCGGTGAGCGAGCCGGTGGCCGTGTCGTGCAGCAGGCCACCGAGCGGCGTGCGCAGCAGCGCCAGCACGGACTGGGTCTCCGGGTCGCCGAAGCGGCAGTTGAACTCGACCACCGCGCAGCCCTCCGCGGTCACCGCGAGGCCCGCGTACAGCAGCCCCTGGAACGGCGTGCCGCGGGCCACCAGCTCCTCGGCCACCGGCCGCACCACGGAGCACACCACGTCCTCGGTGAAGCCCTCCGGCGTCCACGGCAGCGGGGCGTACGCGCCCATGCCGCCGGTGTTCGGCCCGGTGTCGCCGTCGCCCACCCGCTTGAAGTCCTGCGCGGGCAGCAGCGGCACCACGGTCGCGCCGTCCACCAGGCAGAACAGCGACACCTCCGGCCCGTCGAGGTAGGACTCCAGCAGCACCGGGTGGCCGTCGTCGAGCAGCGTCATGGCGTGCGCCCGCGCCGCGTCCGGGTCGGTCGTGACGACCACGCCCTTGCCGGCGGCCAGGCCGTCGTCCTTGACCACGTAGTGCGGCCCGAAGCGGGCCAGCGCCGCGTCCAGCCGGGCCGGGTTGTCCACCACCTCGGAGCGCGCGGTGAGCACGCCGGCGGCGGCCATCACGTCCTTGGCGAACGCCTTCGAGCCCTCGATCCGGGCGGCCGCGGCGGACGGCCCGAAGCAGGCGATGCCGGCCCGGCGCACCGCGTCGGCCACGCCGGCCACCAGCGGGGCCTCCGGTCCGATCACCACGAGGTCCGCGGCCCACCGCCGCGCCAGCTCCACCACCGAGGCCGGGTCGGCCGCCGCCACCGGGTGCTGGTCGGCGAGCGCCGCGGTGCCGGCGTTGCCCGGCGCGCACCCGAGCGCCGTGACCGCCGGATCGGCGGACAGCGCGACCAGCAACGCGTGCTCACGGGCGCCGGACCCGATGACCAGGACTCGCACCCGTGCAGCCTAGAGGGCGCCCCCGAACGGATTCTGCTGCGGCGCGCGCCGGGCGGCTAGCGTCGAGGCGCATGACGGACGTGACGGCCGCGCGGTTCGCCGCGGCGGCGCGGGCCGCGGTGCCGCGGTTCCTGGCGCTGGAGGTGCTCGCCGCGGCCGGGGAACGGCAGCGCACCCACGGCGACCTGCTCAACCTCGCGGCCGGGCAGCCGTACACGCCGCCGTCCACCCCGGTGATCGAGGCCGCGCGGCGCGCGCTCGACGACCGGCGCCTGTCGTACACGGTGGCGCCGGGCATCCCCGAGCTTCGTGAGGCGATCGCCGGCCACTACGCCGCCTGGTACCCGGGCCTGGGCGTCACGCCCGAGGACGTCATGGTGACCACGGGCTCCTCCGGCGGTTTCCTGGCCACGTTCCTCGCGGCGTTCGACGTGGGCGACCGGGTGGCCATGGCCCGGCCGAGCTACCCCTGCTACCGCAACATCCTGGCCGCGCTCGGCTGCGAGGTGGTGGACCTGCCGTGCGGCCCGGCCGAGCGCTGGCAGCCGACGGTGGCGGTGCTGGAGGCGCTGGAACGGCCGATCGACGGGCTGGTGATCGCCTCGCCGGCCAACCCCACGGGCACCATGCTGGCCGCCGGCGAGCTGGCCGCGATCGCCGCCTGGTGCGAGGCGAACGGCGTGCGGCTGATCAGCGACGAGCTGTACCACGGGGTGAGCTTCGACGGCGCGCCACCGGCGAGCGTCTGGCACACCTCGCGCTCGGCGGTGGTGGTGAACTCGTTCTCCAAGTACTTCTCGATGACCGGCTGGCGGCTCGGCTGGTTGCTCGTTCCGGAGGAATTGCGACGGCCGGTGGAGGGGCTGATCGGCAACTTCTCGATCTGTGCGCCGACGCTGTCCCAGCTGGCCGGGGTCGCGGCGTTCACCCCGGAGTCGCACGCCGAGCTGGCCGGCCACGTCGAGCGGTACCGGCGCAACCGCGACGTGCTGCTGGACGGCCTGGCCGCGCTGGGCATCACTCGGATCGCCCCGGCGGACGGCGCGTTCTACGTCTGGGCGGACCTCTCGCACCGCACGGCGGACACGCTGGACTGGTGCCGCCGCCTGCTCGCGGCGACCGGCGTGGCGCTCGGCCCCGGCGTGGACTTCGACCCGGTGGACGGCTCGCGGCACGTGCGGATCTCGTTCGGCGGCGAGCCGGCCGACATCCGGGGCGCACTCGACCGGCTCAACACCTGGCTGGAATCGGCCGACGGTATCTGATCCGTTCGGCGTCGTTATTCGCGTGCGAATGCCCGAATCACGCTGAGCAACAATCGGTGCCATCCGCTCGGGCTATATCCGTGGCCGCCGGGACCTGGCTTGATTTCCGGTGTCCTGCCTCATCGTCGCGGAAAGGACTTCGTTGTGAGAATACGTGGAATGTTGTCCGCCCTGGGTGTGCTGGCGGCCGGCGTGGGGGCCGTGGTCCTCGGTCCGGCACCGATCGCCGGCGCCGTCCCGGCCGGGGTCGTGGTCACCTGCGCGAGCGCCCAGGCCCACCTCGGCTGCACCGTCACCTGGCGGTCGGCCGACGGCCAGGTGTCCATCCGCTGGGCGGTCAACGGCCGGCACCTGGCCACGGCGGACGACCAGACCTCGTTCCGGCTGGCCTGCACGCCGGGCACCGGCTACTCGGTGTCGGTCGTCGTGGCCGACGCCACCGGGCGGACCCAGGCGGCCGACCGGGTGCTCTGCCAGCGCGCCTGACCTCGGGCCGCGCGTACGGCACGGGCGCGCGTGCCGTACGCGCGGGCCGCGTCACCTCGGGCGAACGGGTGGAACGCCAGGTCGCCGACCTGCACACTGACGCGCATGACGGAGCGTGTGCAGGGGGACCCCCGAACGGACGAACCCGAGGTCGAGGCCTGGGAGCGGCGGCTGGACTGGCCGCTCACCGGGCTGGCCGTGGTCTTCCTGGTGGGCTACGCCTGGTCGGTGCTGGACACGGGGCTCTCGCCGCGCGCCGCCTGGTGGCTGGAGGTGCTGCTCTGGGGGACGTGGGCGTTGTTCGCCGCCGACTACCTGGTGCGGCTCTGGCTGGCCCGGCGCAAGTGGCGGTTCGTGCGGCGGCACCTGCTGGACCTGGTGGTGATCATCCTGCCGATGTTCCGTCAGCTCCGGGTGCTGCGGGTGATCACCGTGCTGAGCGCGCTGCACCGGCAGATGAGCGACGACTTCCGCGGCAAGGTCGGGGTGTACGTGGCCGGTGCCACGGCGCTGGTCGGGTTCTCCGCGGCGCTCGCCGTGTACGACGCGGAGCGCGGCCACCCGGACGCCTCGATCACCACCTTCGGCGACGCGCTCTGGTGGACGATCACCACGATCTCCACCGTGGGGTACGGCGACCGCTACCCGGTGACCTGGGAGGGCCGCGTGGTGGCCGGCACGCTGATGCTCGCCGGCATCGCCCTGCTGGGCACGGTGACCGCGACCATCGCCTCGCTGTTCGTCGAGCGGGTGCGCGCCGTCGAGGAGGCGGTGGAGGAGGCCGAGCAGGAGCAGGAACAGGAGACCGGTGAGCTGCTGGCCGAGATCCGGCGGCTGCACACCCGGCTCGACGAGCTGCAACGCGCGGTGGCCCCGGCCGGCTCGGCGCCCACACCCGGAAGCTGAGCCCGGCGACCAGCCGTGGCCGTCACGGCGGCCGTCCCGGCAGCCGCCGTCACAGCAGGGGAAGCAACATGCGGCGGGCGGCGGCGCGCGGGTCCGGGTCGCTCTCGATGAGCGCCGAGATGACCGCCCCGTCCACCACCGCCACCAGCCGGTTCAGCTCCTCGCGGTCGGCGGACCGGCCGAAGCGGCGGGCCATGTCGGCGAGCAGCGTGTCCAGCTCCGCGCGCAGCTCCCGCATGAGCGGGCCGAGCCAGGGCCGGCGCGCCGCCGCCACGAACCGCTCGTAGCGGACCAGCACCGCGTCGAAGTCCGCCGGGTCACGGCGGCGGCCCAGCAGCGCGTCCAGGAACAGCTCCACGAACGCTCCCTCGGCCGCCTCGGCCAGCTCCTGCCGCAGCTCGTCCAGCTCGGCCCGCGCCCCGTGCTCGACGGCGGCCATCACCAGCTCGTCCAGCGAGCGGAAGTAGTACGTGGTGGAGGCCAGCGGCAGCCCGGCGCGCTCGGCGACCGCGCGGTGCCGCACGGCGTCGAACCCGCCCTCGGCGAGCAGCGCCGCCGCGGCGGCCACCAGCTCCTGCCGACGCCGCTCGCCCTTGGGCGTACTCGCTGCGGTCACGGGCGGAATCCTGCCGCGCCGCGCCACCGGGCACACGCCCGGGGAGGGCTCAGTAGCGCTCGGCGACGGCCGTGGCGAGCTGCTGCACGGACTCGGCGAACGGCGGGGGGTCGCCCTGTTTCGCCGGCACCCCGAGCACGAGCAGCACCTGGCCCTTCGGCGTGTAGACGGAGAAGCCGAGCGCGCCGTCCTCGCGGGGCACGAACATGTCGGGCGGACCGTCACCGGCCACCGGGGCCAGGACCACGTAGAGGAAACCGCCGTCCACGGCGAAGCCCGCGGCGCGCGCGCCCTCGGGGCACTGGTCCGGCACGGGGAAGGGATTCGGGGGGAGCGACTCGGCGCCGGTGGCGGCCGGGAACTCGCTGACAAGAGCGTCGGCGAGTTCCCGGTCCACCGGCCCGCACCCTGCACGGGCGACGTCGTCCCGCAGCCCAGGCCACGGGACGACTTGCCCGGGAGACGGGCGGCCCTGCTCCGCCGTGTCACCCGGGACGTCTGTGCCGGCGGCTGCCGGCGGCGGGTTCAGCGAGTCGGGACCGGAGCCCCGCTGCTGGTCCTCGAGCACCTGCGGCACGGACTGCTCCTGGGCGCTGCCGCCCGCGGACGTTGCGTGCTCCGCGTTGCCACCGGTGTCTCGAAGGACGTTCCCACCGACGACGATACCCCCGACGAGCACCATGATGCCGAGCGCCGAGCCACCGGCCATCGCCATCCGGCGCCGTGCCGTCGCCCGGCGGGAGGCCGCGATCACGTCGGAGTGCCCGAAACCGGCCGTCGGACCGCCGTCCGCGGCGTCCCGGAACAGCTCAGCGAGCTGCCGCTCGTCCACCGTGCTCCACCTCCTCCCGTCCGGTCGTACCGTCCGTCGCGCCGCGTCGGCCGTCCGTCGTGACGTTTGTCACGACGCCGACCGCAGGTCGTCCAGCGCGTCGCCCAGCGCGCCCCGCAGGGCGTCCAGGCCGCGCGCGGTCTGGCTCTTCACGGTCCCCTCGGAGCACCCGAGCACCTCGGCCGTGGCGTTCACGTCCAGGCCCTCCAGGAACCGCAGCACGAGAACCGCCCGCTGACGCGGAGGTACCCGCCGCAGACCGTCCAGCAACGCCTCCCGGGTGGCCACGCCGTCACCGAGGTCGCGCCCCGGCTCCGACGGCGTCTCCGGCACGGCGTCCACGAACCGCTCCCGCCGCCACGGCCGGCGCGACTCGTCGATCACCGCGCGCACCAGCGTGCGGCGCACGTAGGCGTCCAGGGCCTGCTTGTCCCGGACCTTGCGCCAGTGCCGGTGCAGCGCGACGAACGCCGTCTGGGCGAGGTCGTCCGCGCGGTGCCAGTCGCCGCACAGGAGGTACGCGGTGCGCCGCACGGCATCCCGCCGGGCGGCGAAGTAGTCCGCGAACTCCTGCTCGTCGCGTTGGTCCACCAGACTCCGCTCCGTCTTGTCTGCGTCCCGAGGACGGGACCTCCCGCGCCCACGGTTGCACGGGAGTCCGGGGTCGTGGCCGACCGGGTCTCCGGGGTTGGCGTGTCCGCCGCCAAGTATCCCGCCGGCGGCGGCCGCTCCCGGTACGGCCGGGGCAACGATCCGGCATCGCCCGATCACGTCGCTGTCACCGACCGTTCGGTCCCCGTGACCGGTGTTCAATCGGTGGCGTGAACGCCCCGCTCATCGACCTGCGGTCCGACACCGTGACCCGGCCGGACCCCGCCATGCGCGCCGCCATGGCGAACACCGAGGTGGACGACGACGTGCTGGGGCGCGACCCCACCATGGACCGGCTGCAGGAGCGGGTCGCCGAGCTGCTCGGCACCGAGGCCGCGCTCTGGGTGCCGACGGGCTGCATGGGCAACCTGATCGCGCTCTCCGCGCACCTCAGCCGCGGCGACGCGTTCCTGGCGCCGGCCGGGGCGCACGTGCTGATGTCCGAGCTGGGCACCCCGGCCTGGCTCGCCGGTGGCATGCCGCTGCCGCTGCCGCACGACGGCGGCCCGGGGCGGCCCACCCCGGACGCGGTGCGCGCCGCCGCGGGCAGCCCCGGCCCCTACTACGCCATGCGCTACCGGCTGCTGTGCCTGGAGAACACGCACAACGCCGCGGGCGGCACCGTGACGCCGGTCGCCGAGCACGCCGCGCTGGTGGCGGCGGCACGTGCGGCCGGGCTCGCCGTGCACCTGGACGGGGCCCGCGTCTGGAACGCCGCGGTGGCCCTCGGCGTGACTCCGGCCGAGCTGGCCGCGGGCGTGGACACCGTGCAGGTGTGCCTGTCCAAGGGCCTCGGTGCGCCGGTCGGCTCGGTGGTCGCGGGCTCGGCGGCGTTCGTCGAGGAGGCGCGGCGGCTGCGCAAGATGTTCGGCGGCGGCGTGCGGCAGGGCGGTGTGCTGGCCGCCGCCGGGCTGGTGGCGCTGGACCGGCTGCCCGAGCTGGCCGCGGACCATGCCGCCGCGGTGGCCCTAGCCGACGGCTTGCGCGAGCGCGGCTGGGACGTGGACGAGCCGAGCACCAACATCGTGCTGGCCACCGTGGAGGACCTGACGGGCACCGTCGCGCGGCTCGCCGAGCTGGGCGTGCTGGCCGGGCCGATGGCCGGTCGGCTGCGCTTCATCACGCACCGCGACGCCGGCCTGGAGCAGGTGCGGGAGGCACTCGCCCGCCTGTAGCGCGCACGGCGTGCAACCTCGCGTCACGCCGGCCCGTGAGCATGGGGTGCCGACAGGACGACAGGAGGCCCGGTGCACGCCGAGCTCGAACGGCAGTTCCGCGACTTTGCGGCGGCGCGGTCGGCGCCGTTGCGGCGATTCGCCTACCTGCTGTGCGCCGACTGGCATCTCGCCGAGGACCTGGTGCAGAGCGCGTTCGTCAAGCTCTACCGGGCCTGGCCGCGGGTGCAGCGGCGCGACACCGTCGAGCACTACGCGCGCCAGGCGGTGCTGCGCTGCTGGCTCGACGAGCGGCGGCGGCCGTGGCGGCGGACCGAGCTGCGCGACGGCGTGGTGCCCGACGTGCGCGACCGGGCCGCGGACGTGGCGGGCGCCGGGCAGGGGGCGTGGACGCGGGACGTGATGCTGCGAGCGCTCGCCGAGGTGCCGCCGCGGCAGCGGGCCGTGCTGGTCCTGCGGTACTGGGAGGACCGGCCGGTGGCCGAGGTGGCCGCCGTGCTCGGGTGCTCCGAGGGAACGGTCAAGAGCCAGGCCGCCCGCGGGCTGGACACCCTGCGTCGGGCAGTCGCCCACGCCGAGCTGGGGAGTGCGACATGAACCTCGACAGGACCGAGGAGCAGCTCCGCGAGGGGCTTCGCCGCGCCGTCACCGACGAGCCGCCGCTCGGCTTCGACCCGGACGGCGTGGCCGCCGTCGCCCGCCGCGCGGTGCGCCGTCGCCGCGCGGTGATCGCCAGCGGCGCCGCGACCGTGCTGCTGGTGGCCGGCGC
>DASWTI010000052.1:0-8488 GCA_036402215.1 Pseudonocardiaceae bacterium | reverse complement strand
CGCACCGCCGTGCCGGACACCGGCGCGCGCACCCGGCCGGGGTCCACCGCCACGTGCCGCGCGCCGAACCGGCGGGCCAGCTCCGGCCCGTACTCCTCGGAGCTGAACACCGCGTCCACGACGGAGGTGCCCGCGGCCGCGGCGAACACGGCGCAGTGCGCGGCCCAGAGGGTCTCCGAGCCGTAGTCGGTGGGCAGGTCGTCCACCACGCCGACGACGTGGACGTGCGGCGAGCCGGCGTGCGTCTCGCGCAGCCAGGCGACCCGCAGGTCCAGCGGCACGGTCTCCGTGGTGGCGGCGGCGACCACCACGGTCACCCGGCGGCAGCGGGCCGCGGCGGTCTCGACGAGCAGGTGGTGCCCGGCGTGCGGCGGGTAGAACGCGCCGACCACCAGGCCGTGGCCGAACCGCGCGGCGCCCGGGGCCGGTTTGCCCGGGTGTGCGCCGGCCGGGGCCGGCCGGCCAGGGTGCGGAGCGGCGGCCGTGCTCACGCGGGGACCGGGGACGGGCGCAGCGCGGCGTACCAGGCGCGCACCCCGAGCACGCACAGACCGAGGAACACCACGTACAGCACCGCGGTGAGCGCGAGGCCCTTGTACAGGTACAGCGGGATGTAGATGAGGTCCGCGGCGATCCAGAACCACCAGGACTCGACGAGCCTGCGGCACTGGCCGTAGGTGGCGACCAGGGAGAGCCCGGTGGTCACCGCGTCCGCGAGCGGCACCGTGGAGCCGGTGGCGTGGTCCAGGTACTGCCAGATGGCCGCGGTGACCAGCACGCCGCCCGCGGCGAGCGCCATCCACTCCCGACGCGACGTGCGCGCCACCCGCAGCCCGGAGCGCCCGGTGCCGCCGGCCAGCCAGGCCCACCACCCGTAGAGGCCGAGCACCACGTACACGGGTTGCAGCGCGGCGTCGGCGTACAGCCCGGCGTTGCGGAACAGCAGCATGAGCAGCAGCACGTTGGCGATGCCGAGCGGCCAGTTCCAGATGTTGCGCCGCACCACGAGCCAGACGGTGAGCACGCCGGTGAGGAAGCCCAGGATCTCGCCGCGGCTGGTCGCCACGTCGCCCAGGTACAGCGCCGGGGTGTTCAGCCAGCCGAGCAAGCCGCTCAGCCCAGCTCGAGGATGAGGTCGCCGCCCTCCACCTGCTGCACGCGGCCGATGGCGAGGCGGCGCACGGTGCCGGCCGTGGGCGAGGTGATCGCTGCCTCCATCTTCATCGCCTCGATGGTGGCCACCGTCTGCCCGGCCTGCACCTCGTCGCCCTCGGCCACCACCGGGGTGACGACGCCGGCGAACGGCGCGGCGACGTGGCCGGGGTTGGAACGGTCGGCCTTCTCCGCCGCGGGCACCTCGGAGGCCACCGAGCGGTCCCGCGCCTGCACCGGCCGCAGCTGGCCGTTGATGGTGGTCATGACGCTGCGCATGCCGCGCTCGTCGGCCTCGGCAATGGCCTCCAGGCCGATCAGCAGGCGGACACCGGGCTCCAGGTCGACTATGTGCTCCTTGCCCTGCACGAGCCCGTAGAAGAAGTCCTTGCTGTGCACCACGGAGGTGTCGCCGAACGACTCGCGGTGCGCGGCGAACTCCTTGGCCGGGCCGGGGAACAGCAGCCGGTTGAGGGTGCCGCGGCGGTCGCTCTCCAGGCCGCGGCGGTCGTCGTCGGTGAGGTCGGCGACGCCGCGCGGCGCGGGCCGTCCACGCAACGCCTTGGTGCGGAACGGCTCCGGCCAGCCGCCGGGCGGGTCGCCGAGCTCGCCGTGCAGGAAGCCGACCACGGAGTCCGGGATGTCGAAGCGGCCCGGGTCGGCCTCGAACTCCGCGGGGTCGACGCCGGCACCCACCAGGTGCAGCGCCAGGTCGCCGACGACCTTGGAGGACGGCGTGACCTTGACCAGGCGCCCGAGCATCCGGTCGGCGGCGGCGTACATGGCCTCGATCTGCTCGAACTTCTGGCCGAGTCCCAGCGCGATCGCCTGCTGACGCAGGTTGGACAACTGGCCGCCGGGGATCTCGTGGCTGTAGACGCGGCCGGTCGGCGAGGGCAGCCCGGACTCGAACGGCGCGTAGAGCTTGCGCACCGCCTCCCAGTACGGCTCCAGGTCGCACACCGCGCGCAGCGAGAGCCCGGTCGCACGCGGCGTGTGGTCGGTGGCCGCGACGACCGCGGACATGGCGGGCTGCGAGGTGGTGCCGGCCATCGAGGCGGCGGCGGCGTCCACGGCGTCCACGCCGGCCTCGATGGCGGCGTAGTAGGTGGCGAGCTGGCCGCCCGGGGTGTCGTGGGTGTGCAGGTGCACCGGCAGGTCGAAGCGCTCGCGCAGGGCGGTCACCAGGCGGGCGGCGGCCGGCGGGCGCAGCAGGCCGGCCATGTCCTTGATGCCGATGACGTGGGCGCCGGCCCGGACGATCTCCTCGGCGAGCTTGAGGTAGTAGTCGAGGGTGTAGAGGGACTCGGCCGGGTCGAGCAGGTCGGCGGTGTAGCACAGCGCCACCTCGGCGACGGCACTGCCGGTGTCGCGGACGGCCTGGATGGCGGGCCGCATCTGGGACACGTCGTTGAGCGCGTCGAAGATGCGGAAGATGTCGATGCCGGTGGCCGTGGCCTCCTCGACGAACGCCTGGGTGACCGCCTCGGGGTACGGCGTGTAGCCGACGGTGTTGCGGCCGCGCAGCAGCATCTGCAGGCACAGGTTCGGCATGGCCTCCCGCAGCGCCGCGAGCCGCTCCCACGGGTCCTCGGCGAGGAACCTCAGCGCCACGTCGTAGGTGGCGCCGCCCCAGCACTCCACGGACAGCAGCTCGGGCGTCAGGTGCGCCACGTGCGGCGCCACGGCCAGCAGGTCCTTGGTGCGGATGCGGGTGGCGAGCAGCGACTGGTGCGCGTCGCGGAACGTGGTGTCGGTGAGGCCCACCGCCGGCGCGGCGCGCAGCCAGGCGGCGAAGCCCTCGGGTCCGAGCTCCAGCAGGCGCTGGCGGGAGCCGGGCGGCGGCGCGGCGGACAGGTCGACGGCCGGCAGCTTGTCCACCGGGTCGACGGTCGCCGGGCGCGGGCCGTTCGGCCGGTTCACCGTGACGTCGGCCAGGTAGCTGAGGATGCGGGTGCCGCGGTCGGCCGAGCCCCGCGCCGTGAGCAGGTGCGGGCGGTCGCCGATGAACGACGTGGTGACCCGCCCCTGCTGGAAGTCCTCGTCGTCGAGCACCGCCTGCAGGAACGGGATGTTGGTGGAGACACCGCGGATGCGGAACTCGGCGACGGCGCGGCGGGCCCGGCGCACCGCGGTGGCGAAGTCCCGGCCGCGGCAGGTGAGCTTGACCAGCATCGAGTCGAAGTGCGCGCTGATCTGCGCGCCGAGGTGCGTGGTGCCGCCGTCGATGCGGATACCGGCGCCGCCCGGCGATCGGTAGGCGGTGATGGTGCCGGTGTCCGGGCGGAAGCCGTTGGCCGGGTCCTCGGTGGTGATCCGGCACTGCAGGGCGGCGCCGCGCACGCTGATCGAGTCCTGGGCGAGCCCGAGGTCGGCGAGCGTCTCCCCCGCCGCGATCCGCAGCTGCGAGGCCACCAGGTCGACGTCGGTGACCTCCTCGGTGACCGTGTGCTCGACCTGGATGCGCGGGTTCATCTCGATGAAGACGTGGTTGCCCTCGCGGTCCACCAGGAACTCGACGGTGCCGGCGTTGACGTAGCCGATGTGCCGGGCGAAGGCCACCGCGTCGGCGCAGATCCGCGCCCGCAGCGCGGGGTCGAGGTTCGGCGCCGGGGCGATCTCGATGACCTTCTGGTGGCGGCGCTGCACCGAGCAGTCCCGCTCGTAGAGGTGCACGACGTCGCCGGTGGCGTCGGCCAGGATCTGCACCTCGATGTGCCGCGGCTCGATGACCGCCTGCTCCAGGAACACCGTGGGGTCACCGAACGCCGACTCGGCCTCCCGCATGGCGGCCTCGAGCGACTCCTGGAGCTGGTCGGCGGACTCCACGCGGCGCATGCCCCGGCCACCGCCGCCGGCCACCGCCTTGACGAACACCGGGAAGCCGACGTCCCCGGCGGCGGCCAGCAGCTCGGCGACGTCGCTGGAGGGCGGACAGCTGCGCAGCACCGGCAGGCCGGCCTCGCGGGCCGCGGCGACGGCGCGCGCCTTGTTGCCGGTGAGCTCCAGGACGTCACGGCCGGGGCCGACGAAGGTGATGCCGGCCTCGGCGCAGGCGGCGGACAGCTCGGGGTTCTCGGAGAGGAAGCCGTAGCCCGGGTAGACGGCGTCCGCCCCGGCCTTGCGGGCCGCGCGGATGATCTCCGGTACCGACAGGTAGGCGCGCACCGGGTGGCCCGGCTCGCCGATCTGGTACGACTCGTCGGCCTTCAGCCGGTGCAGCGAGTTGCGGTCCTCGTGGGGGAACACGGCCACCGTGAGGGCGCGCAGCTCGTAGGCGGCGCGGAACGCCCTGATGGCGATCTCGCCGCGGTTGGCCACCAGAACCTTGCGAAACATCGGTGCTCCGTTCGGGCGCGGCGAGCGGGCCCCGGGTGAGCCCGACGTCGATCCGGCACGGTACCGCGACCGTCCCGCCGGTCGGGAGGCGTCTCTCACGTGACGGGCATCATCGGGCACGTCAGGAGGGGAAAGATCGCATCCGGGGAGAAGCCGGCGATGCCACGGGCGGGAACCTGACGCCGCCATGACGTCAACTATGACGCCGAAATGGCGTCATCGGGCTCGCCTCGGGGCGGGGCGCGGTGGTATCAAGGAGAACAACGGCGGGGCGAGAGGATGTGGTCGTGATGCACCGGCGACGCGACGCGTGGCGGCCCGGTCCGCCGGTCGCCCCGATCCGGCCCGTCCCGCACGTGCCCGGTCCCGGAATGCCCGGCGCCCGGATACCGTCGCCGCCCGGTGGCCGCCGGCCGCACCCCGGGGTGCACTGGTTCGGGCAGCACGCGCACCACGGCCCGGTACGCGGTCCGTTCGGCCGCCCCGTGCGTCGCCGGCTGCCCCCGCTGCCGGTCCTGATCGTCGGTGGGGTGATCGCCGTGGGCGTCGTGCTGACCGTCATCGCCGTGCTGGTCGTGCTGGCCACCACGGTCGCCGTCGCGATGGCCCCGGTGGTGCTCACCGTTGGCGCCGTGAAGCTGGCGCGGTACCGCCGGCACCGCGCCGCGCTCGCGGGGCAGCACCCCGGGCTCGCCCACGGCCACCGCGCCGCCGTGGCCGACCCGTGGCCGGGGGCCCGCAGCCGGTTCGCCCTGCTGCGCTCCGAGTACGCGGCCTACGAGTGCGACGCCCTGGAGGTCCTGCGGCTGCCGGCGCTCGCCGACGTCACCGTGCCGAGCACGGCCCGCTTCATCGAGGCGTTCGCCGAGGCGCAGGCCCTGGACACCGAGACCCCGCCGCCCGCCGAGCACCGGGCCCGCTACCTGGCCGCCGTGGACAACGCCTGGCGCGCCTGGCAGGCGGCCCGCGAGACCGCCGAGCGGATGCGGCTGTCGCACCTGTCGGAGCAGGAGCGCACCACGGTGGAGCGCGTCGTCCGGCTGCTCACCACCGCCCGCGACACGGACAACGACTCCGAGCGCCTGGTGGCGTACGGCAAGGCGCGCTCCGAGCTGGCCAAGCTGGAGCGCACCAGTTCGCTGCGGCTGCCCCGCCCCGCCCAGGCCGCCCTGGACAACGCCTACCGCGGCCAGCTCCCCGAGGCCGAGGCCCGGGGCTAGGTCTTCTCCAGGTACTCGGCGCGGTCGTCGGTCAGCAGGTCGTCGACAAGGGCGGCGAGGGCGGGGGACGAGGACAGCGTGGGGTCCTCGGCGACCAGCAGGGCTGCCTGGGCGCGGGCCTCGGCGATCAGCTTCTCGTCGCGCAGCAGGGAGAGCAGGCGCAGGCCGGAGCGGCGGCCGGACTGGGCGGCCCCCAGGATGTCGCCCTCGCGGCGCAGCTCCAGGTCGAGCCGCGCGAGCTCGAAGCCGTCGGTGGTCGAGGCGACGGCGTCCAGGCGCTCGCGGGCCGGTGAGCCGGCGGGCATGTCGGTGACCAGCAGGCACAGGCCGGGCGCGGAGCCACGGCCGACGCGGCCTCGGAGCTGGTGCAGCTGGGAGACGCCGAAGCGGTCGGCGTCCATGATGACCATGACGGTGGCGTTGGGCACGTCCACGCCCACCTCGACGACCGTGGTGGCGACCAGCACGTCGAGGTCACCGGCGGCGAACGCGCGCATCACCTGGTCCTTCTCGTCGGCCGGCAGCCGGCCGTGCAGCACGCCGAGCCGCAGCCCGGCGAGCGGGCCGTCGGCGAGCATCGGCGCCACGTCGGACACCGCGAGCGGGGAACGGCGCTCGGTGGCCGGGGGTGCGCCGTCCGGGCCGGGGCCGGCGTCCAGGTCGAGCGTGCCGTCGTCCAGGTCGGTGTCCTCCGCGGCGGCGCCGCCCTCACCGATCCGCGGGCACACCACGTAGGCCTGGTGGCCGGCGCGCACCTCCTCGGTGATGCGCGACCAGGCGCGGGCCAGCCAGGACGGCTTCTCGCCGGCCGGGACCACGGTGGTGGAGATCGGTGAGCGGCCGCGCGGCAGCTCCCGCAGCGAGGAGACCTCCAGGTCGCCGTAGACGGTCATGGCGACGGTGCGCGGGATCGGCGTCGCGGTCATCACGAGCACGTGCGGGCTGCGGTCCTCGCCGGCGCGCCCCCGCAGGGCGTCGCGCTGCTCGACGCCGAAGCGGTGCTGCTCGTCCACCACGACCAGGCCGAGGTCGGCGAAGTCCACGTGCTCTTGGATGAGCGCGTGCGTGCCGACCACGATGCCCGCGCTGCCGGACACGGTGTCCAGCAGCGCCTGCTTGCGCGCCCGGGCGCCGAGCGAGCCGGTCAGCAGGGTCACCGCGGTGGCGTGCTCGGCGGCCTCCAGCTGGCCGCCCTTGGCCAGCGGGCCGAGCAGCTCGCGCAGCGACCGGGCGTGCTGCGCGGCGAGCACCTCGGTGGGCGCCAGCAGCGCGGCCTGCCGGCCGGCGTCGACCACCTGGAGCATGGCGCGCAGCGCGATGAGCGTCTTGCCGCTGCCCACCTCGCCCTGCACCAGGCGGTTCATCGGGTGCTCGCCGGACAGGTCGGTGGCGATCACCTGGCCGATGTCGCGCTGGCCCTCGGTGAGGGTGAACGGCAGGCGCGCGTCGAAGGCGTCCAGCAGGCCGCCGGCCGCCGGCTTGCAGGCCGGCGCGGGGCGCTCGGCGATGGCCAGCCGGCGGCGCGCGAGCGCGAGCTGCACGACCAGCGCCTCGTCCCACTTGAGCCGCCGCCGCGCCTGCTCGACGTCGGCGTAGCTCTCCGGGCGGTGGATGCCGCGCAGCGCCGCGGCCAGGCCGAGCAGCTTGTGCCGGCCGCGCACGAGCGGCGGCAGCGGGTCCTGGCCGGCGTCGTCGCCGAGCTGGTCGAGCACGATGCGCACGCACTGGCCGATCACCCAGGTCTGCAGCTTCTGGGTGGACGGGTAGACCGGGATGAGCGCGCCGGCGAAGTCGTCGATCACCGACTCGACGGTCGCGCCGTCGAGCGTCACCTCGGTGTCCTCGTCGCCGGTGGGCAGCAGCCGGTACTCGGGGTGCGCGAGCTGCAGCTTGCCGTTGAACTCGGTGACCTTGCCGGCGAACATGGCCCGCACGCCGACCCGCAGGTCCCGCTCCCGCCAGGCCTGGTTGAAGAACGTGCAGCTCAGGCTGTGCCGGCCGTCGCCGATGAGGACCTCGAACAGGGTGCCGCGCCGGTTGCGCATCGAGCGGGTGCCGGTCCGCAGCACGTCGGCGACCACGGTGACGTAGTCGCCACGTTCCAGGCCGGCGATCTCGGTGAGCTGGCCGCGTTCCGCGTACCGCCGCGGGTAGTAGCGCAGCAGGTCGCCGACGGTGTGCAGGTCCAGCGCCTCGGCGAGGGCGGCCGCCGTCTGCTTGTTCAGCGGCCCCTCGAGCGGCGTGTCCAGCGTGGTGCTCACGATCTCCTCACTCCACCCCGACCAGCAGCGGGCCGGGCTGCCCGCCGTCGTACACCACGAGCTCCACCTCCGGGTGCTCGCGCCGCAGCCGCGCGGGCAGCGCCCCGGGCAGCGTCCCGGACAACGCCTCGGCGAGCGCCGGTGGCGCGTCGGCCCCGAGCAGCACGGTCACCAGCTCACCACCCGCGGCGAGCATGCGCTCGACGAGCGCGCCGGCCGCGGCGACGATATCGGAGAAGATCATCACCACCTCGCCGTCCACCAGGGCCAGCACGTCGCCGGGCCGGCAGCGACCGGCCCAGGTGAGCGCCTCCTCGGTGGCGACCACCAGCTCGCCGGGACGGGTCGCCGCGGCGGCCTCGGCCATGGCGACCACGTCGTCGCCGGCGTGCCGGGCCGGGTCGTGCACGGCGAGCGCGGCGAGCACCTGCACCGGCGAGGCGGTCGGCACCACGACGACGTCACGGCCAGCGGCCCGGGCCAGCACGGCGGCGGCCTCGGCGACCGGGCGCGCCG
>DASWTI010000051.1:0-4021 GCA_036402215.1 Pseudonocardiaceae bacterium | reverse complement strand
TGCGCGGCCAGCGTCAGGCCGTCGGGCCGCCGCACGGCGAGCACCGCGGCCTCGGCCACGCCGGGCAGGGCCCGCAGCGCGGCGGCCACCTCGCCCGGCTCCACCCGGTGCCCGCGGATCTTCACCTGGTCGTCGCGCCGTCCCAGGAAGTCCAGCGTGCCGTCGGCGCGCCGGCGCACCAGGTCCCCGGTGCGGTACATCCGGCCGCCGGTCGCCGGGTCCGGCACGAACGCCGCCGCGGTCTCGGCGGGCCGCCCGCGGTAGCCGCCGGCCAGGAACGGCCCGGCCAGGCACAGCTCGCCCACCGCGCCGTCCGGCACCGGCCGCAGCTCCGCGTCCAGCACGTACCCGCGCACCCCGTCGACCAGCTCGCCGATCGGCGGCGCGTCCTGGCCGTCCGGGTCCACCACGTGCGAGGTGACGATCACCGAGGTCTCGGTCGGCCCGTACTCGTTGACCAGGCGGCAGTCCGGGTTGGCGGCGAGCAGCCCGCGCAGCGCCGGGGTCAGGGTGAGCGCCTCGCCGATCGTCACGATCTCCCGTAGCGACGGCAGCGCCGGGTCGTCGGCCAGCGCCTCGGCGAACGCGGCGAGCGGCGTGAACGGCATGCCCAGGCGCTGCACCTCGTGCTCGCGCAGCCAGCGGGCGAGCGCGCGCGGGTCGTGCCGCAGCCCGGCCGGTGGCGGCACCACGGTGCCCCCGGCGGCGAGCGTGCCGAACACCTCCAGCACCGAGACGTCGAACGCGCACGAGGTCCACTGGGCGGTGCGCATCGCGGGGTGCGCCGCGCGGTACCAGGCCACCACGGCCGCCGGGCCGCGGTGCGGCATGGCCACGCCCTTCGGCCGTCCCGTCGAGCCCGACGTGTGGATCAGGTAGGCGAGCGAGCCAGGCGTGGCCGGGCACGGCGGCGCGTCCGCGCGGGGTTCCCGGAGCTCCACCATCCGCAGCACCTCGACGGCGGCCCGGTTCGCCGCCGCGCCGGCCGTGCCGCCCGCCCCGCCCGCGGCAGCCGCATCCGTCGTCGCGCTGTCCGTGGCCGCGCTGTCCGTGGCCGCCGTGACCAGCGCGGCCGTGGTCTCGTCGGCGAGCAGCAGCGTGACGTCGCCGTCGGCGAGCTGGAACGCGGCGCGGCCCGGCGTGGTGCCGGGGTCGATCGGCAGGTACGCCGCGCCGGCCTTGAGCACGCCGAGCAGCGCGGCCACCAGGTCGGCTCCCGGCGGCAGGCACACGGCCACCACGTCGTCCGTGCCGTCCGTGCCGTCCGCTCCGACGCCGCGGTCGTGCAGCTCCCAGGCCACCCGGTTGGCCCGCGCGTCCAGCTCGCGGTACGTCAGCCGCTCCGCGCCGTCCACCGCGACGTCGTCCGGCCGGGACCGCGCGTGGTCCAGGAAACCCTGGTGCAGCAAGGACTCCGGGGGCGGCGGACCGCCGTGCACGGGCTCGGCCGGGGGCAGCGGCAGCCGGGACAGCGGCGTGTCCGGCTCGGTGATCGCGGCGTCCAGCAGGTGCGCGAAGTGGCCCAGGAGGCGGCGCATCGAGCCCTCGTCGAACAGCTCGCCGTTGTACTCGACGTGGCACTGCACGGTCTCCGGCAGGTTCGCCAGGTACACCGTCAGGTCGAACGGCGCCTTGTCCGGCGCGATCTCCAGCAGCGTCGCGGTCAGCCCGTCCACCGCGAACCCGGTGCCGAAGTCGTTCTCGTACTCCACCATCACCTGGAACACCGGGTTGCGGCCCGGGTCGCGCGGCGGGTTGAGCTCGGCCACCAGCTCCTCGAACGGCACCGCGGCGTGGTCGTAGGCCTCCGCGGTGATCACCCGCACCCGCCGCAGCAGGCCGGCGAACGACGGGTCGCCGGTCAGGTCCATGGGCAGCGGCAGGGTGTCCACGAACATGCCGACGGTGTGCTCGGTGCCCGGCGGGCGGTTGGCCACCGCCGCGCCCAGCACCAGCCGCCGCTGCCCGGCGTACGCGGCGAGCGTCGCGGAGAAACCGGCCAGCAGCGCCATGAACGGCGTGACCCCGCGTTCCCGGCCGAAGGCGCGCAGCCGCGCGGTGAGCCCGGGGTCCAGGTGCGTGAAGAACGAGCGGCCGTCGCCGCCCATCACGGCCGGGCGCGGGCGGTCCGCGGGCAGCTCCAGCACGGCCGGCATGTCCCGCAGCCGCTCCAGCCAGAACGCGAGCGCCCGCTCGTCGGTGCCGCGCGCCGCCAGCCGCCGGGCGTGCTCCAGGTAGCCGGTGCGCTGCTCGGGCAGCTCCGGCGCGACGCCGCCACGCCGGGCCCGGTAGCTCTCGGCCAGGTCGCGGAAGAGCACCGCCCAGGACAGCCCGTCGGACACGATGTGGTGCGCCGACACCACGAGCACGTGCCGCGCCGGGCCGAACCGCAGCAGCTCGGCCGTCATCGGCGGCCCGGCCGCCAGGTCGAAGCGGCGCCGGCTCTCCCGCCGCATCGCCGCGCGCGTCACGGCGTCCTCGTCCTCGCCCTCGTGGTCGCGCACCGGGCAGTCGACGGGCCCGGCGGGCGGCACGTGCTGGCGCGGCTCGCCGCCCGGGCCCACCCGGAACACGGTGCGCAGCGCGGGATGCGCGGTCACCACGTCGGTGAGCGCCGCCCGCAGCGCGGTCAGGTCCGGCTCGCCGTCCAGCGCGATGGCCCGTGGCTCGTTGTACATCGGCCGGTCCGGGTACATCTCGTGCAGCAGCCACATGCGCCGCTGCGCCGGGGTGAGCGGCGCGCTGTCCGGGTCGTCCTCCGGCGCCGTGCCCGTGGCCGTGGTGGTCGCGGTCGCCGTCGCGCCGGCGCGGGCCGGGGCCGGGGCGTACCGGCGGCGCAGCGCGTCCGCGCCCGGCAGGCCGGCGCGCAGGTCGTCCGGGTGCAGGCCGAAGTCCACGAAGCAGGCCAGCTCGTGCGCGCCCGCGTCGAGCAGCGCCGCCACGGTCGATGCCACCGACTCCGGGCTGCCGATCAGCGCGCGCGACTCGCAGTACCGCTCGTAGGCCTGCTCCAGCAGGAAACGCACGTCGTCCTCGGGCGTGCGCTCCAGGTCGATGTCGAAGCCCAGGCTGTTCGTCACGCCGCCGAACAGGGAGAGCGAGGAGCGCAGGTAGCGGCAGAACGGCTCGAACGCGGTGCGGCGGGCGCGGTCCGCGTCCGCCAGCAGGAAGGTGTGCAGCAGCACCACGACGCGGCCGGTGTCCGGGTCCAGCCCGGCCTCCGCGCGGGCTTCCCGGTACCCGAGCAGGTTGCGCGCCAGGGCATCCACGTCCTGGGTCATCAGGTTGGTGACCACGCCGAGGCCGCGGGCACCGGCCTGCCGGTAGCTCTCCGGGTTGCCCACGATGGCCGCGTAGAGCGGCGGCAGGTCCTGCACCGGCCGGGGGTGCAGCGCGATCTCCACGTCGGCGCCGGAGCCGGACCGTGCGGTCACCGAGCGCCCGGTCCAGAGCGCGCGCAGCACGTCCAGGTCCCGGTACATGATGTCCTTGTGCCGGCCGTAGTTCTCCGGCCGCAGCACGAAGTCGTTGGCGTGCCAGCCGCTCGCCACGCAGATCCCGGCCCGGCCGCGGGACAGGTTGTCCACGACCGACCACTCCTCGGCCACCCTGGCCGGGTGGTGCAACGGCAGCACCACCGAGCCCGCGTGCAGCCGCACCCGCTCGGTGCGCGTGGCCAGCGCCGCGGCCAGCACCGACGGGTTCGGGAAGATCCCGCCGAACGAGTGGAAGTGCCGCTCCGGCAACCACACCGCGTGGAACCCGTTCCGGTCGGCGAACACCGCCGCGTCGAGCACCGCCTGGTACGCCTCGCCCAGCTCCCCCGGGTAGTCGCCGAAGAAGTAGACGCTGACGTCGCACGTCCCCGGCGGTGGAACGGCCAGCGCCGGATGGTCGGGCGCTGGCGCAAGCGGTTCGACCTCCATCGCCGCCGGCCCGGCGGGCGCCGCCTCGCTCCCGGCCGGCGTCACGGCCGGTTCCGGCGTGGCCGTCGGCGCCGCGGCCGTCACGGCCGGTTCCG
>DASWTI010000050.1:0-2024 GCA_036402215.1 Pseudonocardiaceae bacterium | reverse complement strand
ACGGCCGCCCCGATGCGCCCGCCCGGCCGCAGGGACCGGGAGGTGGAGCGGGGGCGGGACCAGGTACGGCACCGGGGGCGGGACGGGGACCGGGGCCGGTCGGCGGTTACGCGGCTCCTCCGCACGTCCCGGCCGGGCACGGCACCGGGAGCGGCGGCTTCCCGGTGCCGCCGGGGTACGGACCCGGGGCCGGGGCCGGCGGCCGGTGGGAGGAGCCGGAGCGTTTCCGGGACACGGACACGGGCAGGGACACGCGCAGGGACCGGGACAGCGGCACGGCCACCGCGCGCGGTGGGACGGGGTGGGACGACCCCCGGCGGGCGGCGACCGGGTGGGACGGCGCGCGGCCGGACCAGGGACGGCGGAGCCGGGTGCTGGTGGCGGCGCTCGGCGTGCTGCTGCTGACCGTGCTCGGCGTGGGCGCGTGGTGGTTCCTGCTGCGCAACGACGGGGGCGGCGCCGGGGACGGGGCCGGGACGCCGGCGGTGGCGACGGACGACCCGCGGTCGGTGGCGGAGGGGTTCGCGGTGCTGCTGCAGCGCGCCGAGGACGAGGGCGAGGCGGCCGTGCGCCCGGACAGCCTGGCCCCGCTGGTGTGCGCGGCGGACATGCCGCAGATCGAGCAGTCCTACGCCGAGCACCAGGCGGCGGGGCCGAGCGACCCGGCGTTGCGCTACACGTACTCGGTGTCCGAGGTCCGGACCGAGGGCGACGCGGGGACGGTGACGTTCGAGCGGCGGCACCGGGACACCGGCGAGGTGGAGCAGCAGGGCGCGACCCTTGTGCGGGAGAACGGGGACTGGCAGGTTTGTGGCCTCTCGGACGCCACGGCCGGTGATCAAGGCGAACAGGACGAGCCGACCGCTCCCCCGTCAACCACCCGTTAGTGTCGACTTGGCGATTTCCCGACACGTCTACATGTACCCATGGTGACCGACGTGCGGGCACTCAGAGGCGGTTGCCGGTGCGGCGCTGCGTCGGCCGCTTCTGCTGGCGGGGCGGCGTGACGCCCTCGGCGAGGCGGCGGGTGGTGAGCAGGAACGCGGTGTGCGCGACCATGCGGTGCTCCGGGCGCACGGCCAGGCCGTCCACGTGCCAGGGCCGCAGCAGCGTCTCCCAGGACATCGGCTCGGTCCAGCACTGCTGCTCGCGCAGCGCCTCGGTGACCCGGGAGAGCTGCGTGGTGGTGGCCACGTACACGACGAGCACGCCGCCGGGGACGAGCGCCGCGGCCGTGGTGTCCAGGACCTCCCACGGCGCGAGCATGTCCAGGATGATCCGGTCGAACGGTGTGTCGCCGGCGTGCGAGGCGAGGTCGGCGACCCGCAGCTCCCAGTTCGGCGGCGCCTCGCCGAAGAACCGCTCCACGTTGCGCAGCGCGTGCTCGGCGTGGTCGTCGCGCACCTCGTAGGACAGCACGCACCCGCCGGGCCCGACGGCGCGCAGCAGCGAGCAGGTGAGCGCGCCGGACCCGGCGCCGGCCTCCAGCACGCGCGCGCCGGGGAAGATGTCGCCCCACATGACGATCTGCGCGGCGTCCTTCGGGTAGATGACCTGGGCGCCGCGCGGCATGGAGAGCACGTAGTCGGCGAGCAGCGGCCGCAGCGCCAGGTACGCGGTGCCGGCGGCGGAGGTGATCACCGAGCCCTCGGGGCGGCCGATGATGTCGTCGTGCGCCATGCCGCCGCGGTGCGTGTGGTACTGCGCGCCGGGCTCCAGGACCACGGTGTACCGCCGGCCCTTGGGGTCGGTCAGCTGCACCCGGTCACCGGCCCGGAACGGCCCGCTCCTGTCGCTCATGGCCGAGATGGTGGCAGCCCCGGCGATCACCGGGCCGGGTGGCCTACCGGTCGCGCGGTTCGGCCAGGGCGGCGTCCACGTCGGCGCGCCGCAGCACCCCGGCCGGCCGGCCGGCGGCGTCCACCACGAGCAGCTGCGGGCCGGGCGAGGCGAGCACCCGGTCGAGGGTGGCCGAGGTGTCGCCGTGCAGCTCGCTGTCCAGCAGCACGCACTCCGCGGTGACC
>DASWTI010000049.1:0-23500 GCA_036402215.1 Pseudonocardiaceae bacterium | reverse complement strand
GTCACGGTGGCGACGGCCGGAACGGCGGCCCTGGCTGCGGCGGCCAGGACGGCGGCGGTGGCGGCCAGAACGGCGGCGGTGGCGGTGGTGGCGACGACGACCGGGTGGCGAACGCGGGGTGCCCCGGTGCCGCCGGGAAGGGCGCCGCGGACCCGGACATGGGCGGGAACGGGTCGCAGCCCACGACCGCCCCGTCCGGGAGCGGCGGGCCGGGTGGAGGCGCCGGGGGCGTGGGTGGCGCGAGGTCGATGAGCGGTGAGCTGGGCGCCGGATGGCCGGTCGAGCTGGCCGTGCGGGCGGTGGAGGCCGGGTGGCGGTTGCGGGAGGTGGAGCTGTCGTGTCGAGGAGCCGAGGGTGGTGGGCGCGCCGTGGCATCGGTGCGGAGCACCTGGGGTCTGCTGAGCAGCCTGCGCGGGGTCCGCGCCCGGACCACGGCGGCAGGACGGGCGCTGCCGCGAACCGCACCGGTGACCGGGATGACGTCGACAAGGGCGGCGGCAACAGCGGGAACACCGGCGGCGGGAGCACCGGCGGCCGGAACGCCGGTGGCAGGAACAGGCGACCGGTGTCCGGCTGCCCGGCCGAGGCCGGGGCCGGAGGTGGGGCGGTGACGGGAGCGGCGCGGACCGGGGTGCGGCGACGGCTGGACCGGACCGACTGGGCGCTGCTGGAGCGCTGCTCCGGGCCCACGCTGGACGTGGGGTGCGGCGTCGGGCGGCTGGCGGCGGCGTTGATCGCGCACGGGGTGGTGACGCTCGGGGTGGACACCTCGCGGATCGCGGTGCGGATGGCGGCGCAGCGCGGCGTCACGGTGCTGGAGCGCAGCGTCTTCGACCCGTTGCCCGGGGAGGGCCGCTGGTCGCAGCTGCTGCTGGCCGACGGCAGCATCGGCATCGGGGCGAACCCGGTGGACCTGCTGGACCGGTGCGCGGAGCTGGTGCGGCCCGGCGGCGTGATCCTGGCCGAGTTCGACCGGCACGCCTCGGGCGTCGAGCGCTGCCTGGCGCTGATGGACCACTCCACGCCGGACGGCGGGTACGGGGTGGAACCGGAGCTCGACTGCCTGGACTGTCCGGACTGCCCGGACCGCGAGGCACCCTGGCTCGCCGAGCCGCTGCCCTGGGCGGTGGTCGGCGAGGACGCCGTCGGGCCGATCGCGGAGTCGGTTGGCCTGGTGCCGACCGAGACCTGGCGCACGGCCGATCGGGGTTTCGTCGTGCTGACCCGTCCGGTGGCACCATGAGCCGGTGGGGACCTGGCACAGCTTTCTGGCGATCGGGGACAGCTTCACCGAGGGCATGAACGACGCCGACGGCGCCGGCGGCTACCGGGGGTGGGCCGACCGCGTGGCGGAACAGCTCGCGGCGCGCAGCCCCGGCCTCCGCTACGCGAACGTCGCGGTCCGCGGCCGGCTGCTGGCCGGCATCGTGAACGACCAGGTGCCGGTGGCCGAGCGGCTGCGGCCGGATCTGATCACCTTCGCCGCCGGCGGCAACGACATCCTGCGGCCCGGCTGTGACGTCGACCGGCTGGCCGACCTGGCCCGCGGGGCGATCGGCCGGCTGGCGGCCACCGGCGCGGAGGTCGTGGTGTTCACCGGTTTCGACCCGCGTGGGGTGCTGCTCATCGGGCGGCTGCGCGGGCTCATCGCCGCCTACAACGAGCTGCTGCGCGACGCGGCCAACCAGCACGGCTGCCGCATCGTGGACCTGTGGGCGATGCGCGTGCTGCAGGACCGCCGCGCCTGGAGCGAGGACCGGCTGCACCTCACCACCGAGGGCCACGAGCGGGTGGCGATGCACGTCGCTGAGGTGCTCGGGCTGCCGGTCACCGCGGACTGGCGCGAGCCCTGGCCGGCCGACCCGCCGCTCCCCTGGCCGGACGCCCGCCGCGAGGACCTGCGCTGGGCCCGCCAGTACCTGCTGCCCTGGCTGCGCGAACGCGCCAGGGACCGCGCGCTGCGCCGCCCCGGCGGCGCCGGTCAGCTCGCCAAGCGCCCGGAGCTCGCGCCGTTCCTGGACTCCGCCGCGGAGGCCTGACCCGGCGGCGCGATGTCCCGGCTCACAGGGATGTCGCCCGGACGGCGGAAGGGAGGCACCACGCCGCCCGGTAGGTTGCGCTCGTGTCAGCCAAGGGGCTCTCCGGTCGGCCGCTCTTCCTGGTGTTCGAGCCGACGAACCACATCTACCAGGTGATCGAGGCCGCGGACCGCAGGGGCTTCGACACGGTCGTGTTCCACACGATCCCGATTCTGACCGCCGGCCCGTACGGCGAGTGCAGCAAGGCCATCGCGGTGTCCCACAACGTCGGCTCCTGGGACGACCAGGACGCCTGCCTGGCCACCGTGCTGGAGCTCTGCGCGGGGCGCACGGTGGCCGGCACGTACGCGGCGCAGGAGATCACCCTGGAGCTGGAGGCCCGGGTGCAGGAGCACTTCGGCCTGCCTACCAAGGGCCTGCGCACCATCCGTGAGCTGCTCGACAAGGTGACCGTGCGGCGGCGCCTGGCCGACGCCGGGCTGAGCGCGCTGCGGGTGTTCGACGAGGCGCAGGCGAACACGCTCACCGAGTGGCCGGTCGGCGACCGGGCGCTGTTCTTCAAGCCGGTGCACGGCGCGGGCAGCGCGTACGTGCGGCGTTGCACCACGCTCGACGAGGTCCGGGCCTGCGCCGGCCGCTGGCGCTCCGACGACAAGGGCGCCATCCCGGTGCTCGGCCCGTACCTGGAGCTGGGCTCGTTCTTCCTGGAGGAGGAGGCGACCGGCGAGCTGCTGTCCGTCGAGGGCTTCGTGGTGGACGGCGAGTACACCGCGCTCGGGCTCACCTCGCGGACCGTGCTGGCCCGCGACGTGTCGGTGGAGATGGGCATCTCCTACCCGTACGAGCACCCGCGGCGCGCGGACATCGTGGACTTCGTGACCCGGGTGCACGCCGCGCTCGGCATCACCCACGGCGCCACGCACGTCGAGGTCATGGTGCCGCCGGGCGACGGGCCGGTCGAGGTGGTGGAGGTGAACCTGCGGTTCATCGGCGCCGACGCGCTGGCCACCATGAACGCCGCCTACGGCACCACGCTGGAGGACGACCTGGTGGCGCTGGCGATCGGTGAGCGGCCGCGGCTCGGCCTGCGGGCCGAGCGGGTGGCGAGCCTGCACTTCCTGCTGCCGCCGCGCGGGCTGCGCCGGCTGGACTCGTTCCGGCTGGCCGCCGACGGCCTGCCGTTCGTCAAGATCATCAAGCCGCCGGGGACGGAGCTCGCGTCCACCGACCGGCAGATCGACTGGATCGCCGCGTACATCGTGTGCGGCGACACCTACGAGGAGTCGTTCGCGCGCGCCATCGACATCCGGCGGCGGACGCTGGTCAACGGGGAGCCGCTCGGCGACGACCCGAACAACGTGGTGATCGGGCGCTGACGCGCGACCGGCCGGACGCGGACACACCGCGGCTCAGGCGCTGCAACCAGGGCGCCTGAGCCGCGGGTGACAGGGGCTGTCTGCCGTCAGCCCGTCGGGTCCACCGTTCTGCTGCCGAGCGTCACGTCGACCGTGCGGCCGCCGGAGAGGGTCAGCGTCACCGTCGCGCCGGGGTTCTGGGACCGCACCGCGGCCACCAGCTCGTCGCCGTCCTCGATGACCCGGTCGCCGAGCTTGGTGATCACGTCGCCGGCCGTGAGCCCGGCCTTGGCCGCCGCGCCGTCCGGCTCCACCTGGCCGATCTGCGCGCCGCCGTTCTCGGCGTCGGTGATGCTCACCCCGAGCACCGCCTGCGTGGCCCTGCCGTCCTTGGCCAGCTCGTCGGCGATGCGCCGCGCCTGGTCGATCGGGATCGCGAAGCCCAGGCCGATCGAGCCGGCCTCGCCGTCGGCACCGATCGAGGCGATGGCCGAGTTGATGCCGATCACCCGGCCGTCGGCGTCGACCAGCGGGCCACCGGAGTTGCCCGGGTTGATCGCCGCGTCGGTCTGGATGGCGTCCAGCACGGTCGTCTGGTCGCTGCCCTCGCCGCCGGCCCGCACCGGGCGGTTGAGCGCGCTCACGATGCCCGTGGTGACCGTGCCGGACAGGCCGAGCGGCGCGCCCACCGCGACCACCGGCTGGCCGACCGCGAGGTCGTCGGAGCGGCCGAGCTCGGCCACCGTGCGCCCGCTGACGTTCTGCGCCTTGACCACCGCGATGTCCGAGCTGGGGTCGCGGCCGACGATCTCGCCCGGCGCCCTGGTGCCGTCGGAGAACACCACGGTGAGCCGGCCGCCGTTCGCGGCCGCTTCGACCACGTGGTTGTTGGTGAGGACGAGCCCGTCCTCGCTGAGCACGACGCCGGAGCCCTCGCCGCTGCCGGAGCGGTTCTCCACCAGCACCTGCACGACGCTCGGCAGGACCTTCGCGGCGACCGCCTCGGCGCTGCCGTCCAGGGCGGTGCCGCCCTGGCGAGCCGCCGGCCGCGCCTGGTCCAGCGCGCTGCCGGAGCTGTTCGTGACCGTGTCGCCGCCGCCGAGCTGGTAGCCGACCACGCCACCGATGCCGCCGCCGATCAGCGCGGTCACCAGGGCGAGTGCGGCCCCCGCGGCCACGAGGCGCCCCCCGCGACGCCTCGTGACCGCAGGGGACCGGTCACCCTGCCGCTGCCCATCGGCCGTGAGGGAGGGGCCGGGCAGCGGCAGGGAGCTGTGAGGACCGTTGTGCGGGGGCTGGAAGGGCTGGGGCTGCTGACGCTGGGAGGGTTGCGCCTGCTGGGGCTGCTGGGGCTGCTGGGGGGCGAACCCGGCGCCGTACACCGGGTGGGTCGCCGGGCGCGGGACGTCCGCGCCCCCGGAGGGAGTTCCGTACCCGGCCGCGGGCCACACCGGCGCCTGTCGTGCGTCGGGCTGCTGGCCCGCGACCGGCGGAACCGCGGTGCCACGCGGATCGGTCGGCGTGGGGTCACGGTGCACCGCACCCGACTCGTCGCCGCCGCCCTGGGCCGGAGGGTTCTGCTCGGTCATGGCACCAACTGTGCGGCCCGCTCCTGAGACCACCCTGAGACGATCCTGCGGATCCCATGTGTAATCGCGCCCGGTCGTCCGATACAACTTCTGATTCGCCATGCGCACTTGATCAGGAGGCCATCGGTGCCGATCGGCTATGAGCAGACCAAGCTCTGGACGTCCTGCCTCGCCGAGCGGCCGGACGACCCGGACGGCCCGCTGCGGGAACGGCTTCGCGTGGCGTACCACGGCTTCCGCCAGCGTGCGGCGGTGCTGGCCGCCGAGATCCCGCTCGACCTGCGCACCTTCACCCAGCACGACGTGACCCACCTCGACGCGCTGTGGGAAATGGCGGATCTGATCGTCGGCGACAAGATCACGCTCACCCCGGCCGAGGCGTTCGTGCTGGGCGGTGCCTTCCTCGTCCACGACCTCGGCATGGGCCTGGCAGCGTTCCCTGACGGCCTGGAGCAGCTGACGACGGAAGCCGGCTGGTCCGACATTGTCGCCAGCACCTTCCACCAGCTGGAGGGTCGCCCCGCGGAGCCGGACGAGCTCACCGACCCACCCGCAGAGGTACTCCGGGTCGCCAAGGAGACCGCACTACGCGAGAAGCACGCCGACCGCGCCGCGGAACTCGCCCTCATCAGTTGGCAAGCCAGCTCCGGCGCCACCTACCACCTCATCGAGGACGTCGACCTACGGAATTGGGCCGGCCGACTCATTGGCAGGCTGGCCGCCAGCCACGGGTGGGACCTGGACAACGTGGCCGCCGAGTTCTCCAGCCAGCCGCTCGGCGCGCTAC
Organism: Pseudonocardiaceae bacterium; assembly: GCA_036402215.1. Classification (GTDB taxonomy): domain Bacteria; phylum Actinomycetota; class Actinomycetes; order Mycobacteriales; family Pseudonocardiaceae; genus DASXTS01. The sequence continues at coordinate 17,730 of DASWTI010000049.1, read as the reverse complement.
CGGGTCATCCGCCGAGCTGGGTTGTGGAGCCGCTCAAGCTCGCCTGCCTCATGCGCCTCGCCGACGCCTGCCACGTCGATGGCCGCCGCGCCCCCGGCTACCTGCGGGCGGTCCGCCGGCCACCGGCCGCGGCGGATCTGCACTGGATCTTCCAGGAACGCCTGCACCGGCCCACGGTCCAGGACGACGCCATCGTCTACACGTCCGGACAGTCCTTCGCCGCGACCGAGGCAGCCCCGTGGTGGCTCTGCTTCGAGACCTTGCAGATGATCGACGGCGAACTTTCGGCCGTGGACGCCCTACTCCTCGACTGCGGCCGGCCCCGCTTCGCACTCAATCGCGTCAAGGGCGTGGACACCCCGCGGCGCCTGTCCGACCTGGTCCCCACCGACGGCTGGATCCCGGTCGATGCGCGCGTCGTCGTCACCGATGCACCGAAGCTCGTCGCGGCCCTCGGCGGTGAGCAGTTGTACGGCGACGACCTGAACATCCCGCTGCGCGAGCTCATCCAGAACGCCACTGACGCCAACAGAGCACTACGCATGCAGGTGCCGGACGCTCCTCGGCCGACCGTCCGGGTCACGTTGCGGCTGGCCGAGGACGAGGCCTGGTGGTTGTGCGTGGAGGACAACGGAATCGGCATGTCGTCTCGGGTCCTCTCCACCACGCTCCTGGACTTCGGCCGCAGTTACTGGGGCTCTCAGCTCATGCGCCAGGAACACCCCGGCCTGGCTGCAAGCGGCTTCCGCGCGACCGGTCGATACGGGATCGGCTTCTACTCGGTCTTCATGCTGGGGGACGAGGTACGGGTGGTGTCCCGTCGATACGACGAGGCCTCGCGCGACACCATGGTCCTCGAGTTCGCGGACGGCCTCATCAGCAGGCCCGTGCTGCGACCCGCGCGCCACACCGAGATCAAGCACAGTGGTGGCACCACCGTATCGGTTCGTCTGCACCATCCCCCGTACTCCAAGAACGGGCTCATCTGGGAATCGGAACACCCGTCCGGCCCACTGCATCACCTCTGCGGCTGGCTCGCACCCGCCATCGACTCCGATCTCCTGGTCCAAGAGAACGACGGCCCACCTACTCTTGTTGTGAAAGCAGAGGACTGGCGGCACATCGACGCTGTCACACTCCTCTCCAGGATCGCCAGCCCGGTTCGCTGGAAGGTGCCCGCATCGACGTACAGCATCGACGAGTTAGCCCGGCGTGTTCGTACAATCGGCCACCAGGAAGCTCCCGCCGGGCGTGCCGCCCTGGCACCCACGAACTACGCGCTGATCGATGCGAATATCCAGGGGAATTTGGCTGGCGTCGTCGTGGCAGGCGGCCTGCGCCTGGGGGAGATCAGCCGTACGGTCGGAATCTTTCTGGCGAACCCGAGCAAGGCAGACAGAAAGTCGGGGAGACTTGACGCCACTGAAGACGCATTGACGAACTGGGCGTCGACACAAGCAGAAATTTATGATGAATTCAGCAAGAATGAACCACTGGCGTGGCTAGAGGGGGCTTCGTCCATACTCTCCGCCCTTGCTGCTGACACCGCCGGAACCTATGTCTGCTTGACCAAGGACGGCCCTATGGACGTCGCAGCCTTGACCCGCCGACTGAACACCCGCCAGCACGTACTGGTCACATCCGTTTATGACGTCGACTTCAAGACGAGCACGGACGGCTTCCGGACCTGGGATGAGCGATCCCATCAAGAACTAACCCTGCACGACGACGTCATTGTCCTGCCAGGCGACCACTCGGCCCAATTGGGAGTATGGTTCGACCTACACCCGGACCGGCGATGGCACCCCACATTGGAGACGGGCGATGAATTCAACAGCAGACAATGGTGGTATTATCATCAGCGCAGCATCGAGTCGTGCGTCATCAAGGCGGCCGTGAGCGCGTGGGGCGTCTCACTCGACGAGGTGCTCGATTCCTTCGAGTACCTCGCCGACGAGCAGGTGCCGGTCGGCGATATCCATGGCACGGGCGAGTGCCAAGCGATGGCCGAGTGGCGGATCACCCGGCCATCCTGATGGCTCAGGGGGCGGGCAGGTGGAGGGTCATCAGCGCGCCGCCCTCGGCGGAGCGGCCGGCGGTGACGGTGCCGCCGTGGCGTTCGGCGACCTGCTTGACGATGGCCAGGCCGAGGCCGGAGCCGGGCATGGTGCGGGCGTCCGCCGACCGGTAGAAGCGCTCGAAGACGTGCGGCAGGTCGGCGTCGGCGATGCCGGGGCCGGCGTCGGAGACCTGCAGGACGGCGCTGCCGTCGCCGACGGGTTGCAGGCGCAGGCGCACGATGCCGCCAGGAGGGCTCCACTTGGCCGCGTTGTCCAGCAGGTTGAGCACGGCGCGTTCCAGCGCGGTGGCGTCGCCCTGCATGGGCCACTGCACGGTGGCCACGTCGAACATCAGGCCGGGGGCGCGGCGGCGGGCGCGGTCGAGCGCCCGCTCGATCACGTCGGTCAGCTCGACGGGCGCGTGCACCACGAGCGGCGCGTCGTCGCGGGCCAGCTCCACCAGGTCACCGACGAGCGTGGACAGCTCGTTGACCTGGGCGCGCACGTCCTCGTAGATCTCGGCGCGGTCCTGCGCCGAGAGCTGCGGGGTGTCCGGCCGGCCGGCGGACACGAGCAGGTCCAGGTTCGTCCGCAGGGAGGTGAGCGGCGTGCGCAGCTCGTGCCCGGCGTCCGCCACCAGGCGCCGCTGCCGCTCCCGGGACTCGGCGAGCACCCCGAGCATCACGTTGAAGCTGTGCGTGAGCCGGGCCAGCTCGTCGTCGCCGGTCACCGGGATGGGCCGCAGGTCGTCGGTGCGCGCGATGTTCTCGGTGGCCTCGGTGAGCCGCTGCACGGGCAGCAGCCCGGTACGCGCCACCGCCGCGCCGGCCAGCCCGGCCAGCACGATGCCGGCCCCGCCCACCAGCACGAACACCACGGACAGCCCGGCCAGCGTGGAGCGGGTGGGGCCGAGCGGCTGCGCCACCACGAGTGCCACGCCGGGGGTCGCGCCCACCGGCACCGCCACCACGCGCAGGTCGCCCTCGGTGCGCGGGTGCATGGTGGTGCCGTTGCGGGCCACGTCGCGCTCCACGTCGGACACCGGCGGGAGCTGGCCGGCGTTCGCGGTGACCATGGTGTTGTTCGGCGCCAGCAGCGCCACCCGCACGTCGGACGAGCCGAACGCCGCGGCCGGGATGGCCTGCAGCACGTTCTGCTGGATGAGCGGGCTGCTGGCCGTGGCATGGGCCCGCTGCATCAGGTCGTCGTCCAGCCGCTCGTACAGGCTGGAGCGCACCACGAGGTACGTGCCGAGCGACACCAGGGCCACGGTGGCGCCGACGGCGAACGCCGCGAGCAGCGCGATCCGGCCCCGCAGGGACACCCTGCGGTGGCCCATCCGGGTGGCGACGTCCGTCACGGAGGCGTCTCTCGCAGCACGTAGCCGACGCCGCGCACGGTGTGGATGAGGCGCGGCTCGTCCTCGGACTCGGTCTTGCGCCGCAGGTAGCCGACGTACACCTCGAGCGCGTTGCCGGAGGTCGGGAAGTCGTAGCCCCAGACGTCCTCCAGGATGCGGCCGCGGGTGAGCACCTGCCGCGGGTGCCGCAGCAGCAGCTCCAGCAGCGCGAACTCGGTGCGCGTGAGGCTGATCGGGCGGGGGCCGCGGTGCACGTCACGGGTCACCGGGTCGAGCTCCAGGTCGGCGAAGCGCAGGGTGGCCGCGCCCGGGCCGTCGGGCGCCGGGGTGCGCCGCCGCAGCAGCGCGCGCAGCCGGGCCAGCAGCTCCTCCAGGGCGAACGGCTTGGGCAGGTAGTCGTCGGCGCCCGCGTCCAGCCCGGCCACCCGGTCGGACACCGCGTCGCGCGCCGTGAGCACCAGGATCGGCAGGTCGTCTCCGGTGCCCCGCAGCCTGCGGCACACCTCCAGCCCGTCCAGCCGCGGCATCATCACGTCCAGCACCATGGCGTCGGGCCGCTGCGCGCCGACCGACTCGATGGCCTGCAGCCCGTCGGCCGCGAGCTCCACCTGGTAGCCGTTGAACTGCAGGGAGCGGCGCAGCGACTCCCGGACCGCCCGGTCGTCGTCCACCACGAGGATGCGCATGCCCACAGTGTTGCCCGTCCGTCTGAGAGCCGCCTGAGAGGCGCTGGTGTCAGGCCGCCGTGGTGCCGGTGGCGCCACCGCCCGCCGCCGGGGCGTTCCAGCGGCGCCGGAGGGCGAGCACGCGGACCCCGCCGGCCAGCGCCACGGCGGTCACCAGCACCGGCGCCGACGGCAGCTCCAGGCGCTGCCCGGCGGCCACCACGACGGCGCCGCCGAGCGCGGCCAGCGCGTAGATCTCCCGGCGCAGCACCACGGGGATCTCGCGCAGCAGCAGGTCGCGCAGCACGCCGCCGCCGATCGCCGTGGTCATGCCGATCAGGCAGGAGGCCAGCACGCTGGCGTCGGCGGCCAGCGCGGTGGCGGTGCCGGTGGCGGCGAACAGCCCCATGCCGGCGGCGTCCGCCAGCAGGATGGCGCGGCGCTGACCGGCCACCGCGGGGTGGAACCAGAACACCGCGATGCCGACCAGCAGCGGGACCGCGAGGTAGCGCCAGTCGCGCAGCGCGTTCGGCGGCGTCGCGCCCAGCAGCACGTCGCGCAGCACGCCCCCGCCGATGGCCGTGGTGGCGCCCAGCACGCACACGCCGAACACGTCGAGCCGGGCTCGCACGCCCGCGAGCGCGCCGGACGCCGCGAACACCGCGATCCCCACCAGGTCCAGGACCAGCAGCAACACGCCCAGAGGCTAGAACCCGTCGCCGAGCCGGGCGGGACCGGCCGCCCCGGTGAGCAGGTCCAGCGGCGCGGCGTCGGCGGGCGGGCCGGACAGCAGCCCGGCGCGGCGCAGGGTGGCGGTGTCGGCCGCCCCCGCGTACCAGGCGGCGAGGCCGCGCGCGGTGATCCGCACGGTGCCGGCGCCACCCGCCGCGACTTCCACGCCCGACCCGGTGACCACCAGCCGGTGCGGTCCGGCGTTCCACGGGGCGTGCTCGTCGACCACGTCCAGGTCCACGGCCAGGCCCTCGCGCAGCAGCGCGGCCCGGGGCCAGCCGCGCGCGGCCACGGCGGCGGCCAGATCCACCACCCGCAGCATCCAGAGCTCGGAGGAGATCTCGCTGGTGAGCGCGGCGGCCATCAGCGGGCGCGGCTCCAGCAGCCGCAGCCGCACCTCGTGCAGCGCGCCGGCCCAGGAGGCCGCCGCCGTGAGCAGCGCGCGCGCCGCCTCCGTGTCGTGCGCCACCAGGTCCTCGACGACCAGCCCGCGCTGGCCGCGCCAGGCCACCAGGTAGCCACGCAGCCCGTCGGCGCCGTCCTCGCCGTCCGCGCCGTCCACCACCGTCGCCATGTCGGCGCCGGTGTGCCCGGCCATGTCGAACGGCGCCGCGGAGCGGTCGAGCAGGCCGTCGACCTCGGCCGCGAGCCGCAGGTAGCAGGCACGGATGGCCGGCAGGTCGGCGTCCGTCGCGGGCCGCACCGGCACGTCGGTGCGCGGCACGGCGCGCAGCGCGAGCGTGGGCACCTCGACGCTCTCGCAGACGCCGGCGTGCTCCCAGCCGCGGCCGCGGTACAGCGCCGGCACCGACGGGTACAGGATGCTCAGCGGCTGCCCGGCGTCCCGCACGTCGGCGAGCACCCGGTCGAGCATCGCGGAGGCGAAGCCGCGGCCGCGCGCCGACGGGTCCACGGCGACGCTCGCCAGGCCCGCGACCGGCACCGCCACGCCGCCCCAGAACTGCCGCATCGGGTACGCCCGGCAGAACGCGCGCACCGTGCCATCGTCGTCGGTGCCCACCCAGCCCTGCCAGTCGGCGTCGGTCCAGCCGGGCTCCGGCTGGCGCGGACCGCCGAACGCGATGGCCCGCAGCCGCCAGGCGATGTCGCCGTCGGTGGCGCGATCGAAAGCCCGGATCGAGGTCACCGCGGACCTTGCCCGATCATGTGAGACCTCCCGCCGACGAGCACGCGGGCGACTGTACCGACGAGTCACTGCGAGTATCGCTACGCTGCCCCGACACCCGACCAGGTGAGGACGGGCACAACGAGCCGGAAGGGGTGCCGTGGGCGGTCAGCGTGAGGCGCCCGCGACCTTTCGTGAGGTCTTCGCGGTCGGCGAGTTCCGTGCGTTGTGGCTGGCAGAGCTGCTGTCCGTGGTGGGCGACCAGCTCGCCAGGGTGGCGCTCTCGGTCCTCGTCTTCCAGCGCACCAACTCGGCCGGCCTGACCGCGCTCACGTACGCGCTCACCTACCTGCCGGACCTGGTGGGCGGGCCGCTGCTCGCCGGGCTGGCGGACCGGTTCCCGCGGCGGCGGGTGATGGTGGTGTCCGATCTGGCGCGCGTCGTGCTGGTCGGCTGCATGGCCGTCCCGGGCATCCCGATCGCGCTGGTCGCCACGCTGCTGGTGCTGGCCAGGCTGGCCAACGCGCCGTTCGCCAGCGCGCAGGCCGCCACGCTGCCCGTGGTGCTGGACGGCGACCGCTACGTGATCGGCCAGACCGTACGCCAGATCACCAACCAGACCGGGCAGCTCGTGGGCTTCGCGACCGGTGGCGCGGTGGTGGCGGCCCTCGGGCCGAGCCAGGCGCTCGCCGTGGACGCGCTCACGTTCCTGCTGTCCGCGCTGGTGATCGGGATCGGGGTGCGGCCGCGGCCGGCGCCCAACGCCGAGAACGGCGGGAACGGCTCGTACCTGGGGCAGCTCACGGCGGGGGCACGCATCATCTGGCGCGACCGGCGGCTGCGCACCCTCGTGGGGCTCGCCTGGCTCGCCGGGTTCGGCATCGTGCCGGAGGGGCTGGCCGCCCCGTACGCCGACGAGATCGGGGCGGGGGCGGTGGCCGTGGGGCTGCTGCTGGCCGCGCACCCCGCGGGGCTCGCGGCCGGCGCCGCTCTCCTCGGCCGTCTGGTGGGGCCACGGCAGCGGCTCGCGTTGCTGAGCGTGCTGCCGGTGCTCACCCTGGTCCCGCTGCTGGGCTTCGCGTTCCGGCCCGGGCTGGCGGTGGCCATGCTGCTGCTGTTCGTCTCCGGTGCCTGCGCCGCGTACCACGTGACGGCCAGCGCCACGTTCATCCGGCTGGTGCCGGACGCGGGGCGCGGTCAGGCGTTCGGCCTGGCCGGCTCGGGACTCATCGCCGCCCAGGGACTCGGACTGATCGGGGGTGGCCTGCTGGTCACCGCGCTGGGATCGGTCGCGGCGACCATCGTCACCGCGGGGGTGGTCGGGATCATCGTCGCGACGCCGGCGGTCACCGCCTGGCACCGTGCGACACGCTCGTATGAGCCCGAGGTGTAACACGAACGGCGGATAGCCGACATACTGGACACGACAGGTCTCACCAGGTCACGCCACGCCACGTCACGCCACGCATCGCCCGTCACCTCCTCTTACCCTCGTACCGTTACCTGTCAGCGACGCCAGACGTCCGTTGAGCCGACCGAGCCCCTCGTCGGAGTGACACATGGTGCACACTGGATTACGGTCCTTGACATGCGAGGGGGCTCATGAGCGTCAGCCAGGTGGGTGTGAACCTCACGAGTATGGGCCACGTACCTAACCTCATGCGCGGTCGAGCCCGATTGGTGGCACCCGTCCGGTGGGCCTTGCGGGAAAGGCCACTGTCCGCGGTGGCGTACATCCTCGCCGTGGACGCCGCCGCGCTGATCGCGATCGCCGTCGGGCTGACCGTCGCGCCCATCGAACGCTCCATGCTGCTGCCGTTCGGGTTGTTGATGTTGTGCAGTGTGGCCTACACCGATGCGTCACGCTCCATCGAGCAGATCCGTGAGCAGTCCGCGGGCGGCCCGCACGTCGACCTGAACTCGGTCTGGATGTTCGCGGCCGTGCTCCTGCTGCACCCGGCGCTCGCCGCCGTGGTCATCACCACCTCGTACACCTACCGCTGGCTGCGGGTGCGCCACCACATCGTGCACCGCCAGACGTTCAGCGCCGCGGCGACGATCCTGTCCGGCCACCTGTGCTACCTGCTGATGGTCGAGCTGGGCGGCTCGGCGTTCGGCCACGTGGACGCCGGCCGCACCCCGGTGATGTTCCTGCTGGTGGCCGGCGCCGGCGTGCTGTTCATGGTGGTGAACTTCGCGCTGGTGTCCGGCGCGGTCGCGCTCACCATCCCGAACCCGCAGCTCAAGGCCACGCTCAGCAGCTTCAGCGACTACGCCCTTGAGGCGGCGACGATCGCGCTGGGCATCCTGCTCGCCTGGGCGTTGATGGACTGGCCGGTGGCCGCCGTGCTCGTCGTCGGCGTGACGCTCGTGCTGCACCGCAACGTGCTGATCAGCCAGCTGCGCGAGCGCGCGCGGATCGACGCCAAGACCGGCCTGCTGAACGCCGCGGCCTGGTCCGCCGCCGTGGACGAGGAGCTCGCCCGCACCACGCGCCTCGGCCAGCCCAGCGGCCTGCTGGTGATCGACCTCGACCACTTCAAGGCGATCAACGACCGCTTCGGCCACCTCGCCGGGGACCAGATGCTGCGCGCGGTGGCCAGCACGCTCACCAACGAGGTGCGCACCTACGACCTGGTCGGCCGCTTCGGCGGTGAGGAGTTCGTGGTGCTGCTGCCGGCCACCAGCGAGACCGAGACGCTGCACGTCGCCGAGCGCATCCGGCGGCGCATCGAGGAGCTGGTGATCCCGCTCAACGGCAGCACGAACGGTTCCGCCGCCTCGTTCGACGCGCTCACCGTGTCCATCGGCATCGCGGCCTACCCGCGGCACGGCGACGACCGCGCCGAGGTGCTGCACGCGGCCGACATGGCGATGTACGCCGCCAAGGCCGCCGGCCGCAACCGCGTCTGCGAGGCCGCCGCCGTCACCGAGTGACGGCCCGTACCCTGGCGCCACCATGGAGATCGTCGTGCTGCGCCACGCCGAGTGCCTCGGCAACGTGGACCAGGGCGCCTACACCCGCATCCCCGACCACGCCCTGCCGCTGACCCCCCGCGGCTCCGCGGCCGCGGCCGCGCTCGGCCCGGCCGTGCGCGCGCGGCTCGGCGCCGGCCCGGTGGCCTGCTACGTCAGCCCGTACCTGCGCGCCCGGCGGACGCTGGAGCTGCTCGCGCTGTCCGACCTGCTGGAGCGCGTGGTGCCGGAGCCGCGGCTGCGCGAGCAGGACTGGGGCAACCTGCAGGACCCGGCCGGCCAGGCGCTCGCCCGTCACGAGCGCGACCAGTTCGGCCACTTCTTCTACCGCTTCGAACGCGGTGAGTCCGGCGCCGACGTCGACGACCGGGTGGCGGCGTTCGTGGCGGAGCTGGAGCATCGCGTGGTCACCGAGCCCGCGCACCCGCGCACGGTGCTGCTGGTGACCCACGGCCTGACCATGCGCCTGCTCGCCCGCCGCCTGTTCGGCTGGAGCGTCGAGCTGTTCGAGTCCCTCAGCAACCCTGAGCCGGGCGAGCACCGCGTACTGCGCCGCGCCGGCGGCCGCTGGTGGCTGGACCGGCCCTTCGCCCAGTGGCGGGACAGCCCGGACGGCACCACCCAGGCCTCCGCCCTCCTGTAAGGACGAGACCGCGGGGTCTCGGCGTTCACTCGGACGTGGCGGACATCACCCGATAGCCTGCAGGCTCGCCAGAGCCCGGCGCGGGGTCACAGGGTGGGGACGCCAGTGGGTAGCGAGGACACGGACACCAGGGTGGACGGTGTCGAACACGAGCCGATGGACGAGCGGCGCGTGCTGACGTTGCTGGAGGCCGGGCGGCTGGACGAGGCGAACCAGCTGTTCGACCGGCGGTTGTGGGCCCCGCTGCCGGAGGGTGACCGGCAGGCAGTGGCCGGCACGCTCATCTTCCGCGCGGTGGCGGCCTGGCGGCTGGGCCGGACGCCGCTGGCGCTGGAGCTGGCGGCCGACGGGTGGACGGAGCTGGACGCGGTCCTCTCGGACTCCCGGCCAGGAGCACCGGCCGGGGACAGCGGGTTCCACGGCGGGGCCGCCGTGGACGGGCTCGGCGCGGTGGGGCACGGGGCGTACGGCTCCGGCCCGTACGGTGCGGGCGCGTACGGTGCCGGCGGGTACGGTGCCGGCCCGCCGATCCGGTCGGCGGAGGCGGCGCAGGCGGTCGGTCGGCTCGGGTACCTGCTGGACTGCGTGGGCCGGCGCGGTGAGGCGCTGCGGATGGCCCGCCGGTCGGTCGAGCTGGCCCGGCTCAGCGGGGACACCGACGTGATCGCGCACTGCCTGCAACGGCTCGGCGGCGGGCTCAACATCATCGCGGCAGACTCCGACGAGCCGGAACCGTTGTTCCGGGAGGCGCTGGGGCACCTGGAGGAGGGCCTCACGCTGGTGCGGGACCCGCGCATCCACCGCTCCCTGCTCGGCGCGCTGGCCAACGCCCTGGCCGGGCTGGGCGAGCTGGGCCGCGCCGAGGAGGTCGCGACCCGGACGCTGGAGCTGTCCGAGGAGGCCGACTTCGGCTGGGGCGTGTGCGTGGGCCTGTGGGTACTCGCCGCCGTGCGCAGGCGGCGGGGCCGGGCGGCCGAGGCGCGTGAGCTGCTGCTGCGCGCCGCCGAGGTGGCCGAGCACATGGCCGACTCCATGCACATGCGTTCCGTCGGCATGGAGCTGGCCGCCGTGGGCCGTGAGCTGGGTGACCCGGCGACCGAGGTGGCGGCGCTGCGCTACGTGCTGGCCGCGGTGCAGCGGTGCAGCGACACCTTGCGCGAGGGCCTGGGGCAGGCGCTGGAGCAGCGGCGGCTGGCCGTGCAGGCGCACCGCCGGGAGCTGGCCGCCCAGCAGGCCGCGGCACGCGACCCGTTGACCGGGCTGGGAAACCGCCTCGGACTGCAGCAGAGCGCGCCGGTGCTGCTGGACTCGGCGCTGGCCGCCCGCCGCGCCCCCTGGCTGATCCTGCTCGACGTCGACCACTTCAAGCGCGTGAACGACGTCGCCGGGCACCCCACCGGCGACGCCGTGCTGTGCCAGCTCGCCGGGCTGCTGCGCCGCGAGTGCCGCACCGGCGACCTGGTGGCCCGCTGGGCCGGCGACGAGTTCGTCGTCCTGCTCACCGCCGACCCGGCCGACCCCGTCGCCGGCGCGACCGTCGCCGAGCGCATCCGGTCCGCCGCGGCCGGGCTCGACTGGTCGCTCCCCGGCTCCCTGCCCGGCCCGACGGTCAGCATCGGCGTGAGCACCGGTCCGGCGGACCTGGACGTCCTGTTCACCCAGGCCGACGCCGCCCTGTACCGGGCGAAGCGCCTCGGCCGCAACCGCGTCGAGGTCGCCGCGCCCGCCTGACGTCGTGCGTCCCCGGGTGGCAGGGCCCCGGTGGCAGGGCCCCGGCGCGCGGCGGATGTGGCCGAAAGGCGCCTTCAGTCGGCTCGGCGCGCTGAAGGCGTCTTTCAGTCACTCACGCGAGCCGTCAGCCGACCAGGCCGGCGCGGTAGGCGACGAGCGCCGCCTGGACGCGGTTGGTGGCGCCCACCTTGCCCAGCACCGAGGAGACGTAGCCCTTCACCGTGGCCTCCGAGAGGTGCAGCGAGCCGCCGATCTCCGCGTTCGAGAGGCCCTTGCCGAGCAGCCCCAGCACCTCGCGCTCCCGGTCGGACAGCCCCGCCAGCAACTGCCGCGCCGGCTCCGCCGCCCGGTGCCCGTCGGCGAGGGTCACCAGCAGCCGCGAGGCCACCCCAGGGTCGAGCACCGCACCACCCGCCGCCAGGTCGCGGACCGCCCGCACCAACTGGTCCGGCTCCGTGTCCTTGAGCAGGAAACCGCTGGCGCCCAGCCGCAACGCCTGACTCACGTAGTCGTCCACGTCGAACGTCGTCAGCACCGCCACCCGAGGCGGGTCCGGCAGGGTGCGCAGCCGCTCCAGCGCCACCAGCCCGTTCGTCCCCGGCATCCGGATGTCGAGCAGCACCACGTCGGGGCGATAGCGGCGAGCCGCCTCGTACACCTGCGCGCCGTCCGAGCACTCGTGCACGACCTCGATGTCGTCCGCGATGCCCAGGATCAGCCGCAACCCCGACCGCACCAACTCCTCGTCGTCGACCAACAAGACCTTGATCACTCTGTCCCCGCCTCCCGCTGGCGTCCACCGCACGTGACGCCGCGCGCCAGGTCAGCCGGCCGCTGATCCCACCGCATTGTCGACACCACCGACCACCGTCCGATCGTCGGGGTTGGACCATCCGATAGTCGGACACCAGGCGGGGCCAGGTCCAGCCCTCCCACCGGCTACGCTGTGCCCGCATGGCCTCGTAGCTCAGGGGATAGAGCAACGGTTTCCTAAACCGCAGGTCGTAGGTTCGATTCCTACCGGGGCCACTCACCTTTCGCCGGGTGAATGCGGCCCCTGACCTGCTGGTAAACCAGGTCGGGGGCCGCTCTGACGTCAGCCGACCGGACCACCAGCCGCTGCCTACGCGGAGACCGGCGTCCACTGCGCCATCCGCCGACCGCTGGGCAGCCGCCTGCACTTGGTGCTGTGTACGTACCGGCTGTGCGACTACCTGACCGGCGACGCCAGAACCGCATCCCCGCAGGCTGCATCTACCCGTCCGTCATGGAAGCCCTGGAGGCCCCGCAGTGAGCACCACCCCCGACGGACCGGCGCCCGCCATCGCAGCCGCGATCATCACCCACGAGGGCAAGGTGCTCCTCGTCAAACGCCGCGTCAGCGAGGGCACGCTGTCCTGGCAGTTCCCGGCCGGCGCCATCGAAGCCGGCGAGACCCCCGGCCAGGCGGCCGTCCGGGAGGCCAAGGAGGAAACCGGGCTGACCGTGGCCGAATCCAAGATTCTCGGCGAGCGCGTCCACCCGAACACCGGACGCACCATGATCTACGTGGCCTGCGACGTGATCGAAGGAACCGCCGTCGTCGGCGACCAGGACGAGCTGAGCGAATTCGTCTGGGCCGACCGCGGTTCACTGACCGGCTACGTCCCCTCCGGCTTCTACCCCGCGGTGCAAGAGCACCTGGACGCCGTGCTCAACACGTAGTCAGCCCCGGCCGGCCGTGCGGCGCTGGGCTGCTGCCGGCGTCGCTTTCACGCCGGTGTGGACCAGTGAGGCGGTCCACGACCTGGGGGCTGCTGGACGACGCGCGCCGGGGGCGAGCCAGCTCGCAGGGCGAGGTGAGTGGAACGTGTGCCCGTTGGTGCGTGCGAATGGTCCCTTCACCCCAGCTGTGCGGACGCTCCCAACCCGCCGGCCCGGCGGCGGCACGCCGTAGGGTGCCGCGCGTGTCGACGTCTGCGGACCTGATCGTGTTGGGAGCCGGGCCGGCCGGGCTGGCGGCCGCGTGGCGCGCGGCGCTCGCCGGGCGCTCGGTGATCGTGCTGGAACGGGCCGCGACCGTGGGCGGGATGGCCGCGAGCTTCGACGTCGCCGGGGTGCGGGTGGACCACGGGAGCCACCGGCTGCATCCGGCGACGGACCCGCGGATCATGGCGGACCTGCGGGGGTTGCTCGGCGAGGACCTGCAAACCCGGCCGCGGCACGGCAGGCTGCGGGTGGGTGAGCGCTGGGTGGGCTTCCCGCTGCGGCCGGCCGACCTGGCCCGCTCGCTGCCGCCGTCGACCATCGCGCGGATCGGCCTGGAGGCGGTGAGTGCCCCGCTGCGCCGCGGCACGCCCACGAGCTACGCCGACGCGCTGCGGCGTGGCCTGGGGCCGACGCTGTACGAGAGCCTGTACGGGCCGTTCGCGCGGAAGCTGTGGGGGCTGCCGGGCACCGAGATCGACCCGGAGCAGGCGCGGGTGCGGGTGCGGGCCGACACGCCGTGGAAGATCGCCCGCCGGATGCTGCGGCGCGGACCCGGTCCGGTCTTCCTGTACCCGCGCCGCGGCTTCGGCCAGATCGTGGACGCCGTGTGCGCGGCCGCCGTCGAGCACGGGGCGGACCTGCGCCTCGGCACCGAGGTCACCCGGGTGCTGCCCGGCACGGACGGCGTGACCGTGCACACCGCGGCCGGCGAGGAGCTCACCGCCGCGCGCCTGTTCACCACGGCGCCGCTGCCGGTGCTGGCCCGCCTGGTGGACCCGCCCGCCCCGGCCCACGCGGTGGCCGACGCCGCCGCGCTGCGGTTCCGTGCCATGGTGCTGGTGTACCTGGTGCACTCCTCGCCGCGGCGCTGGACGCCGTTCGACGCGACGTACCTGCCGGACTCGGGAACGCCGATCACCCGCATCTCCGAGCCGGCCAACTACCGCGTGTCCGCCGACGACCCGGCGGGCCGCACGGTGCTCTGCTGCGAGATCCCCTGCACGGCGGCGGCCGACGACCCGGTGTGGACGGCCTCCCCCGACGCGCTCGCCGACCTGGCTCGCGACACCGTGGCCCGCCTCGGCCTGCCGCCCCTGCACCTGGACGGCGTCGAGGTCCGGCGGCTGAGCCACGTCTACCCCATCTACGCCCACGGGTACCGCGACCACGTCGCGGCGCTGGACACGTGGGCCCTCGGCCTGCCCTCGGTCACCACCTTCGGCCGGCTCGGCCTGTTCGTGCACGACAACACCCACCACGCCTTCGCCATGGCCTACGCCGCCGTCGCGGCACTCCAGGACACGCCGGGCGGTGTCCGGTGGTCCGAGCCGGCCTGGACGGCCGCCCGCGCGGACTTCCGCGAGCACGTCGTGGAGGACTGACGCTACGGCGTGTTGAGCTCGCGGTGCACGGCGGGAATGACGCGGCGGAGGTAGCGGCCGAGGCGCACGAACGAGGTGCCGGTGTCGCGAAACGAGTAGCGGATCGGAACCTCCGCGTAGCCGAAGCCCTTGGCCAGCAGGTCCAGCGTGAGCACCTGGGCGTAGTTGTAGTCGTGCACGATCTCGGCGGCGGCCGCGGCGGCGGGGCTGAAGGCGCGGTAGCCGGACTGGCCGTCGGTGAGGTCGCGGCGGCGGGTGAGCCAGCGGACCCAGACGGTGAGCACGCGGTTGCCGAAACGGCGGTGCGGCAGCATCCGGCCGATGGACCCGGCGAAGCGGGAGCCGACGACGTAGTCCGCCGCGCCGGAGAGCACGGGGGCCAGCATGGTGGCGGCGTCGGCGGGGGCGTACTCGCCGTCGGCGTCCAGGTACAGCACGGCGGCGGGGCCCAGGGCGACGGCCTCGGTGAGGCCGCGGCGGACGGCGGCGCCGAGACCGAGGTTGCGCGGCTGGTGCACGACGACGGCGCCGGCGGCCGCGGCGCGGGCGGCCGAGGCGTCCGACGAGCCGTCGTCCACGACGATCACGACCAGCGGGCGGCCGAGGTCCTGCTCGAACAGCCCGGCCACGACGGCGCCCACGGTGTCCTGCTCGTCGTGCACCGGCAGGATGGCGACGACCGGCGCGGTCGGTGCGACGGGCACGGCGGGCGGGCGCGGCGGCAGCGAGCGCGGCAGCCGCCAGCGGCCCCAGTACGACGGCGCGGGGGTCATGAGCGCGAGGCCTCCCAGGACGACGGAATACGCGGTCTTCACGGCGTGCGTGGTGAGGGCGACGGCGAACGCCGGGCCGGCCGGCACGCCGAGGGCCACCAGGGCCGCGGTGGCGGCGGCCTCGTAGCTGCCGATGCCGCCGGGGGTCAGCGCCACGGCCTGGGCGACGATCGTCACCGAGGTGACGGCCACCGCCTCGGCCGGGCTCAGCGGGTGCCCGGCGGCGCGCGCGATCTCCAGCACCACCACGGCCTCCAGCGCCCACGAGGCCAGCACGCCGAGCCCCACCAGCGGTGACGGCAGGCGCACCGCGGCACCCCGGCCGGCCAGCCTGGCCGACCAGACCAGCCCGGCGACCACGGCGGCCGCGGCCAGCACGCCGAGCACCCACCACCACGGGCCGACCAGGCGCGGCACCAGCCCGGGCACGGCGAGCACCGCGAGCCCGGCCACGGCCAGCAGGTCCGCGGCCCGCAGCGTCACCGCGGAGGCCAGCACCGGGCGCGCGGGAAGCGGGGTGCGGCGCAGCACGCTGGTCACCCGCAGCGCCTCGCCGAGCCGCAGCGGCAGCACGTGGTTGCCGAGCAGGCTGACGTGCAGCGCCGCCCAGGACTGGCCGAGCCCCAGGCCGGGCAGCGTGGCCCGCCAGGCGAGCGAGCGCAGCAGGAACGCGGCGGCGTAGCAGGCGAGCGCCAGCCCCAGCCCGAACGGGTCGGCGGCGAGCGCGCGCAGCAGCCCGCCGAGCGCGGTGACGGCCGAGCCGTCCAGCACGCCGGCCAGGTACCAGAGCGCCGCGAGCAGAACCGCGATGCCGGCGGCGGTGCGTACCCGACGGGCCACGACGTCCCTCCCGCTCTGGCCTCAGATGTAACGTGAGCCTAACCTCAGCGACCGCACGGTCGTCCGAAGGCATCGAGGGAGTCCGAGGAGCAGGACGTGGTCGCAGTGGTTACCGGCGCTGCCGGGTTCATCGGGCGCGTCCTGGTGGAGGGGCTGGCGCGGCGTGGACCGGTGGTGGCGATCGACCGCCACCCGGTGCCGCCGGCACCCGGGGTCACCGTCATCACCGCCGACCTGCTGGACCAGGACCCCGACGTGGCGGCCGCGCTGGCCGCGGCGGACGTGGTGCACCACCTGGCCGGCTGTCCCGACGTGCGGGACGCCCGGGTGGACGCCGAGCGGCACCGCTACCGGGACAACGTGCTGGCGACCGCGACCGTGCTCGCGCTGGTGCCGGCGGACACCCGGCTGGTGGTGGCCTCGTCGTCCTCGGTCTACGGCGGCACCGAGCCGGGCCGGCCGAGCGCGGAGACCGACCGGCTGCGGCCGCGCGGCGGCTACGCGCGCAGCAAGCTGCTGGTGGAGCGGCTGTGCCGGGCGCGGCAGCGAGCCGGCGGCCAGGTGTGCGTGGTGCGGCCGTTCACCGTGGCCGGCGAGGGTCAGCGGCCCGGCATGGCCGTCTCCCGCTGGATCGCCGCGGTGCGCGACGGCCGGCCGCTGCCGTTGTACGGCAACCCGCGGCGCACCCGCGACATCACCGACGTGCGGGACGCCGCGCGGGCGCTCGCGGACCTCGGCGACAGCGGCACGGCCGGGACGGTGAACATCGGCACCGGGGTCGGCCGCACCATCGAGAGCCTGGCGGCCGCGGTGTGCGCGCACCTCGGCGTGCCGCTGCGCACAGTGGTCGAGCCGGGCCACTCGGCCGAGGTGGAGCACACGCTGGCCGACACCCGGCGGCTGCGGGAGCTCCTCGGCTGGGTCCCGCACACCGACGTCGACGACCTGGTGGCGCGGCAGGTCGAGGCGGCCCTGGTCAGCACGTGACGACCGGGCGGACGGACGACGACCACACCGCGACCCGGACCCCGGGCGGCGACCCGGCGACCGGGACCACAGCGGACGCGGCGGCGGACCGGACCACGGCCGACGCGGCGGACAGACGGGCCGGTGCGCCCCGGCTCGGGTTCGCCATGGGGCTGGTGGCCGTCGTCGCCTTCGTGGCCGCGGCGCTCGGCATCGGCGTGCCGGCCACCCCGGCCGAGCAGGTCGCCGTGGACGAGCCGCAGTACCTGATGACCGCGCAGTCGCTCTGGCGCGACGGCGACCTGGACATCGCCAACCAGATGGCCGGCAGCTGGCGCGAGTTCACCGCCGTCGAGCCGCCGGTGGAGACCGTGCCGCGGCCGGACGGCAGCCACGTGAGCCCGCACGACCCGCTGCTGCCGATCCTGCTGGCGGCGCCGGTGGGCCTCGGCGGCTGGGCCGGCGCCAAGCTCGCGCAGGCCGCGCTGGCCGCCGCCCTGGCCGCGCT
>DASWTI010000048.1:0-11491 GCA_036402215.1 Pseudonocardiaceae bacterium | reverse complement strand
CGCCCCGGGCCCGCCGGCGTTGCCCTCGAAGCCCAAGGCCTCGGAACGCCCTCAAGGCCGGGCCATTCGCACGCCCGACGGGGCAAATGGCCCATTCACCCCAGCTGCGAGCCGGCTCGTCCGCCCCTCGCACCGGTGGCGTGCCCTCGAAACCCTTCACCACCTCGGCCACGCGCCCGGAGTGCTCGACGGGCTTGTGGGGGCCGGGGCTCCGTACGGCGAATGGACCGTTTCCCCGGCATGACTGGGCAACGGCCGTCGGCCCACGCGCTCGGGGGTGCCACGGCGGCCGGCCCCCGGGTCCGCGGTAGGGGTAACCCCACTCCGATCCGGGGCCCAGCAGGCGTGCCCGGCCGGGCCGTCCTGCGGGACCGTCGTCCCTGCCGGCGCGAACCGTGCCGGCCACGGGTCGGGTCGGGTCGGGAGGGAATGCCATGTCGAGCGCCGTGCCCAGGGAGGTCGCCACCTCGTACCTGCTGTGGTCGGCCGCCATCGCCGCCGGGATCTTCGACACCGTGCTCTCGGTGGTGCACGCCGTGTCCGGCGACGGGTCGGTGCACGCCGGCCAGCTCGTGCTCGGCGTGACGCTGCGCATCGTGGCGTTCCTGGCGCTGGCCTACCTGGTGGCGCAGCTGTGGCTCGGCCGCCGCTGGTCGCGGTACGCCCTGGCGCTGGTGCCCGGCGCCTTCGGCGTGCTGGCCCTCACCGTCGGCCCGGCCACCTGGCTGGCCGGCGGCGGCTCCGTCACCGCGGCCCTCACCGACGCCGACGTGCTGGCCCTGGTCATCGGCGCGAGCCGCATCATGCACGTCTGCGCCGTCCTCGGCGCCGTCGTGTTCATGTTCCTGCCGGCCGCCAACACCTGGTTCCGCGCACCGGCCGCGCGCCCGGCCCCGGTCCTCGCCCGCTGACCGCGGCGGCCTGCCCGGCGCCGGTCCTCGCCCGCCGACCGCCGCCGCCCGCCGCCCGCGCCCGGCTACCTGCTGCTGCGGCTGGTGCGGCTGTGGTCATGCCGCGGCGTGGCTTGCCTGGTGTGTCCGGTGCGTCCCGCGCGGCGCGGCCTGGTGCGGGTCGGTGCGCCGGGACGGGTCATTCGTCGACCCACCACCCAGGCGGCCGCGATGGCCCACACGATGAGGTCCACCTACCGCAGGGAAGCCTCGCTGACGATGCGGTCCTACCCCGACCGGCTCTCCGGGGGCATCGCCAGCGGCGGGATGCGCCAGAACGGGGACACCGGGCCGACGCCGGCGCCCAGCGGGTAGGCGTGCCGCACGGCCTCCGTCACGTAGTACTTGCCGAAGGCCACCGCGTCCGGCACCGAGGCGCCCCGGGCGAGCGCCGAGGTGATCGCCGAGGCCATGGTGTCGCCGCCGCCGTGCGTGTGCGGGGTGTCGGTGCGCGGCGCCGGCAGCTCGGTGAACTCCGACCCGTCGTACAGCAGGTCGACGCACACCGGGTCGTCGGTCAGGTGCCCGCCCTTGACCAGCACCCAGGCCGGCCCCAGGCCGTGCAGCACGCGCGCCGCCTCGTACTGCCCGGCCCGGTCCCGCACGTCCACGCCGGCCAGCAGCCGCACCTCGTCGAGGTTCGGCGTGACCAGCGTGGCGAGGGGGAACAGCTTGTGCCGCAAGGCATCCAGCGCGTCGTCGTGCAACAGCTGGTCGCCGTGCATGGACGCGGCCACCGGGTCCACCACGAACGGCGTCGCGGACCGTCCGATGTGGACGGACGAGCAGGCGTCCGCCACCGCCTCGATGATCGGCGCGGAGGCGAGCATCCCGGTCTTGGCCGCGCCCACCCCGATGTCGGACACCACGGCGTGGATCTGCGCGGCCACGGTGTCCGGCGGGATCTCCACGAACCCGGTGACGCCGATGGAGTTCTGCACCGTCACGGCGGTCACCGCGACGCAGCCGTGCACCCCGCACGCGGTGAAGGTCCGCAGGTCGGCCTGCAGCCCCGCACCACCGCCGGAGTCGGATCCGGCGATGGTGAGGGCGACGGGTGGAGCCGTGGTCATTGGCCGCTGACGGGCAGGTAGATGCGCTCGCCCCTGGTGCGGAACTCCTCGGACTTCTCCGCCATGCCCGCCTCGATGGCGTCCACAGTGGACAGCCCGTGCTCCTCGGCGTAGCGCCGCACGTCCTGGGTGATCTTCATGGAGCAGAACTTCGGCCCGCACATGGAGCAGAAGTGCGCGGTCTTCGCGGCCTCCACGGGCAGCGTCTCGTCGTGGAAAGACTTCGCGGTGTCCGGGTCCAGCGCCAGGTGGAACTGGTCGTTCCAGCGGAACTCGAAGCGCGCCCGGGACAGCGCGTCGTCCCACTCCTGCGCCCTCGGGTGGCCCTTCGCCAGGTCCGCGGAGTGCGCCGCGATCTTGTACGTGATCACGCCGGTCTTGACGTCGTCACGGTTGGGCAGCCCCAGGTGCTCCTTCGGCGTGACGTAGCAGAGCATCGCGGTCCCGGCCTGGGCGATCATCGCGGCGCCGATCGCGCTGGTGATGTGGTCGTAGCCGGGCGCGATGTCGGTGGCGAGCGGGCCGAGGGTGTAGAACGGCGCCTCTCCGCACCACTCCTCCTCCAGCCGCACGTTCTCCGCGATCTTGTGCATCGGCACGTGCCCGGGGCCCTCGATCATCACCTGCACGCCCTTGGCGCGCGCGATGTGGGTGAGCTCGCCGAGGGTGCGCAGCTCGGCGAACTGCGCCTCGTCGTTGGCGTCCGCGATGCTGCCCGGCCGCAGCCCGTCGCCCAGCGAGTACGTCACGTCGTAGGCGCGCAGGATGTCGCACAGCTCCTCGAAGTGCGTGTAGAGGAACGACTCCCGATGGTGCGCCAGGCACCAGGCCGCCATGATCGAGCCGCCGCGCGAGACGATGCCGGTGACCCGCCGCGCGGTGAGCGGCACGTAGCGCAGCAGCACCCCGGCGTGCACCGTCATGTAGTCGACGCCCTGCTCGCACTGCTCGACGACGGTGTCCCGGTAGACCTCCCAGGAGAGCTTCGCCGGGTCGCCGTCGACCTTCTCCAGCGCCTGGTAGATCGGCACCGTGCCGATCGGCACCGGGGAGTTGCGCAGGATCCACTCGCGGGTGGCGTGGATGCGCTTGCCGGTGGACAGGTCCATCACGGTGTCGGCGCCCCAGCGGGTGGCCCACACCAGCTTGTCCACCTCCTCCTCGATGGACGAGGTGACGGCCGAGTTGCCGATGTTGGCGTTGATCTTCACCAGGAACTTCTTGCCGATGATCATCGGCTCGGCCTCGGGGTGGCGCCGGTTGGCGGGGATGACGGCGCGGCCGATGGCCACCTCGTCGCGCACCAGCTCGGCCGGCACGCCCTCCCGTTCGGCGATGAAGCGCATCTCCTCGGTGATCACGCCGCGGCGGGCGTACCCGAGCTGGGTGTCGTGCTCGCGGGCGGCGATCCACGGCTCGCGCAGCCGGGGCAGCCCGGCGTGCACGTCGATCGCCGCCCGGTCGTCGGTGTACGGCCCGGACGTGTCGTAGACGTCCAGGTGCTCGCCGTTGGACAGGCCGATGCGCCGGAACGGCACGCGCAGCCCGTCCACCTCGCGGTAGACCTTCGACGAGCCGGCGATCGGCCCGGTGGTGACGGTGGGGGTGACGGAACGGTCCTCGAGCGCGGTCATGGCACTCCTCCCTACGCCGGCATTACCCGGTCCAGGTTCGACGGTCGGCGGCGCCTCAGCCGCCCTCTCAGCCCGCTCGGTGCGAGCTCCCGTGTGCGTTTTCGGTTGTTCCCCGACCATAACGGACGCGGGGACGCCAGGTCAGCCCCGTCAGGGTGCCGGCGGGGTGGTCGAGCAGCGGCCGAGCACCGACTGCAGCGCCTGCTGCTCGGCGGCCGTCACGCTCAGCCCGTAGGCCGACTTCACCGTGACCACGATGCGCGCGTACTCGCAGTGGTAATCGGCGTTCGGCGGCAGCCACTCGTCGGCCGTCGAGTCGCCCTTGGACTGGTTGGTGCCGCCGTCGACCAGGATCAGGTTGCGCGGGTCGTTGGCGAAGTCCTGGCGGACCTGCGGCTGCCAGGTGGACGCGCCGGCCCGCCAGGCCGCGGCCAGCGCCACCACGTGGTCGACCTGCAGGGCGCCGGCCCGCTTCTTGGTGAAGTGCAGCGTCTGCCCGGTGAAGGGGTCGGCCAGCACGCCCTCCAGGACCACGCAGTTGTTGTCCTCCACGCGTTTCGGCACCGCCCGGCCGTTCACCGTCCCGGGCTGGAGGTCGCGGGCCAGGATGTCGTTGCGGGTGTCGCAGCCGTTGCGGCCGAAGGCGACGCCGACGTCGTCGGACCACGACGGGCCGAACACGCAGCCGTCGCCGGGCCCGCAGTCCCGCTCGTACCCCGGCACGTCGGCCGGTGCCGCCACCGGCAACGCCGGCAGCGCGGCCGTCGCCGACGCCAGGTCCAGCGTGCCCTCCGGCACCCCGATCTCGGCGGTGTCGGGTGCGCCGCCGCCGAGCAGGGCGCCCGGCTGGCAGGCCGCGGTCAGGGCGGTGGCGGCGATGAGCATCGCGAGCCTGGCGCGCACGGTCCGTGCTCCTCCTCGATCCGTTCGACGCCCCCGCGTATCCCCGGATGTTATTGCGCCGCAAGGAGTTCCGCGCGTCGATCAGGAATCCGCGGGCAGCTCCGCCGGCACCGCGATGACGTCCACCATCGCACCGTTGCGCAGCACGGTGATCGGCAGCGAGGTGCCGATGGCCTCGCCGAAGAGCTGCCGCTGGATGCCCTGCGCGTCGGTGATCGGCTGCCGTCCCACGGTGAGCACCAGGTCCCCGCCGCGCAGCCCGGCCCGCGCCGCCGGGCTCCCGGAGACCACTTCCACCAGCCGCAGCCCGTCGGTCTGCCCCGCCCGCTCCGCCGTCCGCGCCGGCACCGGTGCCGGGACGCCCACCACGCCCAGGTAGGCCCGCCGCACCCGCCCGTCGGCCAGCAGCGTCGAGATGATCCGCCGCGTCGTCGGGTTGATCGGCACCGCCAGGCCCAGCCCCACGCCGGCCACCGCCGTGTTGATGCCCACCACCTCGCCGGTCGCGATGGCCAGCGCCCCGCCGGAGTTCCCCGGGTTCAGCGCCGCGTCGGTCTGGATGACGTCCTCGATCACCCGCCCGGCGCGTCCCGCGCGCACCGGCAGCGCGCGCCCCAGCGCGCTCACCACGCCGGCCGTCACCGATCCGGCCAGCCCGAGCGGGTTGCCCACCGCCACCACCAGCTGGCCCACCACGAGTTCCTCGGCCGAGCCCAGGCGGGCCGCCGCCGGCGTCTCCGACCGCGCGCGCAGCACCGCGAGGTCGGACAGGGCGTCCGCCCCCACCACGTCGAACCGCGTCTCCACCCCGTCCACGAACGCCGCCGTCCCCGACGTCGAACGTCCCACCACGTGCGCGTTCGTCAGGAGCAGCCCGTCGTCCGCGAACACCACGGCCGACCCGCTGCCCCGTCCCACCCGCAGGCTCGCCACGTGCGGCATCACCGCCGCCGCCACCGAGCTCACCGTCCGCGAGTACGCATCCAGCTCACCACTCACCCCGCACCTCACAGACGCCGCCGCGATTACACCGTTGCGCCGTACTCAACGCGGCGCCGACGCCTCCTTGTTCCCGCCGCGGCCGCGAGGACGGGACCTAGTGACCGAAGGGGTCGGGGTCGACGCCGGGCATCCAGGTCTTGCCGGGGACGCCCCATTCGTTGTGGCGCACCATCTTCTTGGCGGCGCGGGCGTTGCGGCCCATGAGCCGGTCCAGGTACAGCAGGCCGTCCAGGTGGTCCGTCTCGTGCTGGAGGCAGCGCGCCAGGAAGCCGGTTCCCTCGACGCTCACGGGGGTGCCGTCGTAGCCGAGGCCTTCGACGCGGGCGTAGTCGGCGCGGCCGGTCGGGAAGGTCTCGCCGGGGACCGAGAGGCAGCCCTCGTGGTCGTCCTCGGGGTCGGGCATGGACTCCGGGATCTCCGAGGTGTACAGGACCGGGTTGACGACCACACCCTGCTGGCGGACGCCGGTGTCGTCGGGGCAGTCGTAGACGAACAGCCGCAGGTCGACGCCGATCTGGTTGGCCGCGAGGCCGACACCGTTGGCGGCGGCCATGGTCTCGTACAGGTCGTCGATGAGCGCGCGGAGCTCGTCGTTCACGGCCTCGACCGGCCGGGTGGGCTTGTGCAGCACGGGGTCGCCGACGATGCGGATGGGATGCACGGACACGGTCGGAGACCTTAGTGTCGAGGTCGGAGGGGTGCGGACGCGCCGGTGGCATCGGCCGGGGGCGACGCGCCCATCGTGGTTGAATAACCGCGTTGAATCACAGGAATGTGATTAGACCGGGCCGGCCACGAGCCGGAGCACGAGGCAGGGAGCCTGATGGACGCCGCTGAGGTCCGCCCCGACGAGGCGCACGGGCCCGACGCGCCGGCGGAGGGCGCGGACGGCCTGGGTCGACGGGACCACGAGATTCTGGCCTTCGAACGCCAGTGGTGGAAGTACGCGGGCGCCAAGGAACAGGCGATCCGCGAGCTCTTCGACATGTCGGCCACCCGCTACTACCAGGTGCTCAACGCCCTGATCGACCGGCAGGAGGCCCTCGCCGCCGACCCGATGCTGGTCAAGCGTCTCCGCCGGTTGCGCTCCAGCCGGCAGCGCGCACGCGCGGCACGCCGGCTCGGCGTCGAGCCGTTTCCCGCCCCGTTCCCCGGCTCCCGCTCCTAGGCTGGCACCGTGACTACCCCGGAGCCCGCTGGCCGGTCTCGGCCGCTCCGCATGGCAGGGCTCGCCCTGCTCGGCGTCGCGGTCGGCGCCCTGCTGGTCGGGCTGGTCAGCCTCGGCGGCGACAACGACGGCAATGGCGGCGGCAACGGCGACAACGGTGACGGCGGTCAGGCCGCCCCCACCAGCGAGCCGGGCCAGCAGCCGCCCGCGTCGACCGACACCGGCACGCCGGCGGCCACCACGGAGACCCCGGCGGCCACCACTCCGGCGCCGCAGCCGCCGGCGACGACCGCCACCCAGGCCCCGCCCCCGCCTCCTCCGCCGCAGCCTCCGGTGGCGCTGCCGGCGGTCCAGGTGCTGAACAACAGCCTGGAGGAGGGCCTCGCCGCCCGCGCCGCGGACGACTTCCGCAGCGCCGGCTGGCAGATCTCGAACGTCGGCAACTACCGCGGCCTGATCCCGACGAGCACGATCTACTTCGTGCCCGGCGACGGCGACCAGGAGGCGGCCGCCCGCCGGCTCGGGCAGCAGTTCGACCTGCGGGTGGAGCCCCGGTTCGAGGGCATCCGCGACTTCCCGCCCGGGCTGATCGCCATCGTCACCAAGGACTACGGCGGCAAGTAGCGGTCAGCGGGCCGCGGCGTACGCGGCGAGGGCGGCGACCTGCGCCGGGTCCAGCGACGGGCGGACGGCCTCGCGGGCCGCGGCGACGTGCGCGGCGGTGACCACCGTGGCGTCCAGTGACTCGCGCATGGCCGTGAGCGCGGCCTCGCGGACCAGCGCCGTGCAGTCCGCCGCGGAGTAGCCGTCCAGCGCGGCCGCCAGCGCGGTCAGGTCCACGTCCGCGGCCAGCGGCGTGTTGCGGGCCGCTGCGCGCAGGATCTCGGCGCGGGCGTCCGCGTCCGGTGGCGGCACGAACACCAGCCGCTCCAGCCGTCCCGGCCGCAGCAGCGCGGGGTCGATGAGGTCCGGCCGGTTGGTGGCGCCCAGCACCACCACCTCGCGCAGCGGCTCGACGCCGTCCAGCTCGGTGAGCAGCGCGGCCACCACCCGGTCACCGACGCCGGAGTCGCCGGACTGGCCGCGGCGCGGCGCCAGGGCGTCCACCTCGTCCAGGAACACCAGGGCGGGCGCGGCGTCGGCGGCGCGGCGGAACAGGTCGCGCACCGCGCGCTCCGACTCACCGACCCACTTGTCCAGCAGCTCCGCGCCCTTCACCGAGAACACGTTGAGCCGGCCGGAACCGGCGAGGGCCCGCACCAGGAACGTCTTGCCGCAGCCCGGCGGCCCGTAGAGCAGCACGCCGCGCGGCGGGTCCACCCCCAGCCGGGCGAACGAGTCCGGGTAGCGCAGCGGCCAGAGCACGGCCTCGGTGAGCGCCTGCTTGGTCTCCACCATGTCGCCCACCTCGTCCAGGGTGAGCGTGCCGACGGCCAGGTTCTCCGAGCTGGACATGGAGATCGGCCGCACCACGTCGAGCGCGCCGAGCAGGTCCTCGACGGACACCGTGGGGTCGCCGTCGCCGTCGCCGCCCTGGTGCCGCAGCGCGGCGCGCACCGCGGCCTCCCGGCGCAGCGCCACCAGGTCGGCGGCCACGAAGCCGGGGGTGCGCTCGGCCACCTCGCCGAGGTCGGTGCCGGCGGCGAGCGGCACGTCGCGCAGCAGCACGGCGAGCAACTCGCGGCGCACCGAGCCGTCCGGCAGGGGCACGGACAGCTCGCGGTCCACCAGGTCCGGGTCGCGCAGCCGTGGGTCCACCGACTCCGGGTGCGACGACGTCACCACGAGCGCCAGGCCGGGGCGGCCGAGGGCGGCGCGCAGCACGTCCAGCACCAGGGTCGCGAGCGGCGGCCGGTCCGACGCCGGCAGCAGGGCCTCGGCGTCGGTGATGAGCAGCACGCAGGGTTCGCCGCCGGCCGCGCTGGCGGACGCGCGGGCCACCGCGTCGTGCACGAGCTGCGAGGCGGCGGCGGCCTCCACCGCGGCGACGCTCGGCCCGGCCAGTTCCACCACGGCGGCGTCCACCGAGTCGGCCACCGAGCGCACCAGGGTGGTCTTGCCGACGCCGCTCGGGCCGGACACCAGCACGCCGAGCTTGGGCGCGGAACCCAGGCGCCGCAACAGGTCCGGCCGCCGGAACGCGAGCTCCAGCCACTCGCCGAGCCGCCGGGCCTGGGGGATCGCGCCGACCAGGTCGCCGACCGGGACGGGGGCCGGCGCGGCGACGGCGTCCGGTTCCGGCGTGGCCGAGCCCGGTGTGGCGGCCGAGGTGGTGCCCGGTGGGCGACGGGCCGGCACCGTCGGCGGGGTGCCGGTGCGCGGGCCGTCGCGCCAGCCGACCACGGTGGCCGGCGCGATGGCCACCGGCCCGGCCGGCTCGGTGGCGGTCACCGTCAGCAGCTCGTTCGTCCAGGTGAGCCCGATCGCCGACGCCAGCTTGTGCCGCGCGGCCTGGGCGTCCGAGCCCGGCGTCAGGTCCTGGGGCAGCAACGAGACCGCGTCGCCCGTGGTGAGCACCTTGTCCAGCAGCGCCAGCCGCAACGTCTCCGGCGGCACCGCGGTGGCGGCCAGCCGGGAGCCGGCCACCGTGACCGTGCGGGCCGGCGCGACCTCGACCGGCCGCACCGCCACCTCGGCGCCCTCGCGCAGCCCCACGTTGGACAGCGTCACGTCGTCCAGCAGCGCCACCCCGGGCGGCGCGTCGTCCGGGGCGGCCGCGGCCAGCGCCGCGCTGGTGCGCGCCCCGGTGAGCGTCACGGCGTCCCACTGCCGCAGGCCCAGCGCGGCCAGCACCTCGCGGTGCAGCCGGACCACCCCGCGCCGCGCGTCCAGCGCCGAGGTGGACAACCGGGCGGTCAGCACGATCTGCGGGTTCACCCCGGCAGCCTATGGCGCCTGCCGGGGCGTCCCCACCGGGCCCGCGCTACGAGCCGAAGGTCACCGAGCCGCGCGGCGCGAGGGTGTCCAGGGCGTGCGCCGTGAGGCCGGTCCCGGTCAGTGTCCACAGCGTGTCGCCGATGACCAGCGAGCGGCGCACCGAGTCGTACGCCTGGCCGGGGCGGAGCTGCCCGGCCTCGGTCAGCGCGGCCTCGCCGACGTCGAGCACGGTCGCCCTGGACTGCCCGTCGTGGGTGACGATCGGGAGCACCAGCTGTGCGGTCTCCGGCCACCAGAGCAGCGCGTGCGGGTCGTGCTCGGCCTCGCTGGAGGAGTCCTTCACGTGGTACCGCGCGAGCTGCCCGGGCCGCGCCGGGTCGGACACGTCGAACAGCGACACCTGGGTGCCGAGCACCCGGCCGTCGGCGTCGGCCTCCTGGCCGATGCCGATCAGCCGCCCGTCGCCCACCGGCAGCAGGTGCGCGGAGTAGCCGCTGATCTTGAGCTCGCCGGCCACCACGGGCTTCGCCGGGTCGCGCAGGTCGACGGTGTACAGCGGGTCGGTCTGGCGGAACGTCACCACGTAGCCCAGCGGGCCGATGAACCGCACCGCGTAGATGCGCTCGTCGCGGCCCAGCCCGCCGACCTGGCCGACGGTGGCGAGCCGGTCGCCGTCCTGGCGCAGCGCGTACACGGCGCTCTCGGTGGTCTGCCCGACCAGCGACGTGGTGGCCACCCGCAGGTGCCCGTCGTACTCCGAGAGCGAGTACTGGTTGAGCAGGCTGCCGGGTACCGCGCCGGAGGCCACGTGCCGCGGCGCCCCGGAGCCGCTCGTGTCGAACTTGTAGATCTCGGTGCGCTGCTGGTCCTGGCCGGGTACCGGGCCGGCCGGTCCGCCGCGCAGCACCGCGGCCCGCCCGGCGTCGCTGGCCACGTACAGGCTGTCGGCGGTGCCGTAGACGACGTCGCCGTCGGCCACGATCGTCACCGGGGAGCCGGTGCCCAGCGTGTCCGCGCCGAGGTCGAACGTCAGCACGGTGAGCATCGAGGTCGCCGAGTAGCTCGCCGGATGCGTCACGGCGGCGCAGTCCACCCGGCCGTCGCTCGTGGTGCCGCCGGCGGTGACGCTGTAGCCCGGCAGCCACTGCGAGACGTCGGAGTCCTCGACGATCTTCGTGTTGCGCGCGGTGGCCTCCTCGATGCCCTTGCGGCCGGCCGCCGTGGGATGGGTGAAGCGCAGCTGCGGCATCGAGTGCGTCACCGCGCGCACCGTGGTGCCGACCAGGCGGGCGTCCACCAGCCGGCCGTCGATGGCGAACCGGCCGAGCACCGTGGGCGTGCCGGACAGGCCGACGAGCAGCAGCTCGGCCCGCGGGTCGAACGGCGGCAGGGAGTGGTCGGGGGCGGCCAGGCCGGGCTCGGCGACCCCGGGCTCGGCGGGTTCGGCGGGCTTCTCGGCGGGCTTCTCGGCGGGCGGCGCGGTGGGCTCCACGGGCTCCGCGGGGTCCTGCGTGGGGCGTCCGGGCGGCGGCCCGGGGTCCGGCGTCGCGGTGCCCGGCGGTGCCGGGTCCGGCATCGGCACGGGCATCGGCAGGTCCACCGCCATGCCGTGCGCGCCGCGGCGCAGCAGCAGCGCCTTGTCGCCGCTGAGCAGCAGGTCGTCGGCGCCGCCGGGCAGCGGCAGGCTGCCGGTGAGCGCCCTGGAGGCCGCGTCCACCACGCGCAGCGTGCCGTCGACGACCGTCACGATGCGCCGGCCGTCGGTCTTCACCAGGTCCGGCTCGTCCACGCCCTGCTCGTGCACGGTCGTGGAGGAGTGTCCCGGCGCGGCCTGGTCGCCCTGGCTGGTGCTGTCCGGCCGGGCCTGGCTCTCCGCCGCGCCCG
>DASWTI010000047.1:0-3074 GCA_036402215.1 Pseudonocardiaceae bacterium | reverse complement strand
CGACCGCGGCATCCCCGGTGGTCCCGGCGGACCGGGTGGTCCGGGCGTCGCCGGCATCCCCGGCGGACCTGGCGTGCCCGGGGGACCGGGTGGTCCGGGCGCCGCGCACCGCGCCGCCGATCCGGACGCCACGACCGTCATGCCCAAGGTGCCGAGCGAGGCGCTGAGCGGCCGCACCGGGCCGAAGTGGCCCGAGCAGCCGCCCGACTCCGGCCGCTGAGCCCTCGCGCGTCGTGACCACCACGAGCCCGTCCCGGGGTGAGCTGCTGCCCCCCACGCGCCGGTCCCGGGCCGGCGGCGACGTGCCCTGGGCGCCGCTCCTCGGGTTCCTCGCCCTGATCGGCGTGAGCGGCGCCGCCGTGCTGGTCGCGGGCCCGCCGGTGGGCGTCATGATCGTGGTGCTGGCCATCGTGCTGTTCGCCCTGTCCCGCGTGGACGTCGACCAGGTCACGGTGGTCATCGGCGTCATCGCGGTCATCCTGCTGCTGCCGGCGCGGCTGCGGATCGCGCCGCTCGGCGCGGCCGGCACCATGTCCTCGCTGGCCGGCTCGGCGGCGTTCGCGCTGTGGGCCTGGGGGCGGGTGTGGGGCCAGGGCTGGCTCGCCACCGGCCGCCAGCCGCTGCGCACCTCGCTGCTGCTGTTCACCGCGGCGGTGCTGGCGAGCGACGTCGCCATGGGGTTCCGGCCGCACGACGCCGTGGAGAGCCGCGCCGCGGACCGCGGCCTGATCATGCTCATGGCCAGCGCCGGGGTGGCCCTGCTGGTGGCCGACGCGGTGCCCACCAAGGAGCGGCTGCGCGGCGTGATCAAGGCCATCGTGGCGTGCGGCGCCTGCCTCGCCGGGCTCGGCGTGCTGCAGTTCATGGCCGGCGTGGACGTCCCGGGCCTGCTCAAGCTGCCGGGCTTCGAGCTGGTGGACATCGGCTCGAACCTCGACCGCTCCGGCTTCACCCGCATCGTGTCCACCACATCGCACCCCATCGAGCTGAGCGTGGTGCTCGCGATGCTGCTGCCGCTCGCGCTGCACGTGGCGTTCACCGCGGAGGCCAGGGAGCGCCGTCGCTGGTGGGTGTGCGCCGGCATCATCGGCTTCGCCGCGCCGCTCACCGTCTCGCGCACGGCGGTGCTGGCGCTGGTGGTGGGCTTCCTGGTGATCGTGCCGGGCTTCGACGCCCGGCGCCGCAAGATCGTGCTCATCGCGGGCGCCGTGGGCATCGTGGTGATGCGCGTGATGGTCCCCGGCCTGGTCGGCACGCTGCGCTCGCTGATCTTCGCCTACGGCGGTGACCCGAGCATCGCCACCCGCAAGAGCGACTACGACTACGTGGCGGAGTTCGTCGCCGAGCGGCCGTTCTTCGGGCGCGGCTGGGGGACCTTCCTGCCGGACCGCTACACCTACCTGGACAACCAGCTCCTCGGCGGCCTCATCGAGGTGGGGGTCGTGGGCGTGGTGCTGCTGATCGGCGTCTACGCCACCGGCATCGCGCTGGCCGCCGTGGTCCGGCGCCGCTCCACGGACCCGGTAGAGCGGGACCTGGCGCTGTGCCTGATCGCGCCGATGACCATCTCGCTCGTCACCTGGATGACGTACGACGCGATGGCCTTCCCGACCGGCCGCACCCTGACGTTCCTGTGCATCGGGTGCGCGGCCGCGCTGTGGCGGCTGCAGCGGTACCCGGAGAACTCACCGCCCACCACCGTGTTCAGCGCCGCGTCGCGGCGTCGCGGTAACACCGAGCCCGCGGAGGGCTGATAAATGAGCGTGTCCTCACCTCACGTGCTGATCATCGTCCAGAACCTGCCGGTGCCGCTGGACCGCCGCGTCTGGCTGGAGTGCCGGGCGTTGCGCGACGCGGGCTACGAGGTATCGGTGATCTGCCCCAAGGGCCCCGGCGACCCGGGGTACGAGGTGCTCGACGGCGTGCACCTCTACAAGTACCGGCCGGCGCCGCCCACCTCGGGCGTGCTGTCGTACCTGGTGGAGTTCGGCTACTGCTGGCTGCGCACCGCCTGGCTGTCGCTGCGGGTGGCCCGGCGCCGCCGCTTCGACGTGCTCCAGGCCTGCAACCCGCCGGACACCTACTGGGCGCTCGCCCTGCTCTGGCGGCTGCGTGGCGTGCACTTCGTGTTCGACCAGCACGACCTCAACCCCGAGGTGTTCCTGTCCCGGTTCGGCACGCCGAGCGGGCTCGCCGGCCGGGTGCAGCTCGCCGGGGTGCGCTGGCTGGAGCGGCGGACCTACCGCACGGCCCGGCACGTGATCTCGACCAACGAGTCGTACCGGCGCATCGCGCACACCCGCGGCGGCGTGCCGGAGGGCGCGACCACCGTGGTCCGCTCCGGGCCGGACACCACGCGGATGCGGCCGGTGCGGCCGGTCACCGAGCTGCGCAACGGCCGCGCGCACCTGCTGGCCTACCTGGGCATCATGGGCCCGCAGGACGGCGTGGACGTGGTGCTGCGGGCGGCCGACATCCTGGTGCACGAGCTGGGCCTGGACGTGCAGGTGGCGCTGCTCGGCTTCGGCGACAGCTACGACGACCTGGTGGCGCTCGCCTCCGAGCTCAAGCTCGACGACCACGTCACCTTCACCGGCCGCGCCGACCTGCGGATGATCGCCGAGTACCTGTCCACCGCGGACGTCGGCCTGTCACCGGACCCGCGCAACCCGCTCAACGACGTGTCCACCATGAACAAGACCATGGAGTACATGGCGTTCGCGCTGCCCGTGGTGGCGTTCGACCTCACCGAGACCGTGGTGTCCGGCGGCGACGCCGCGCTCTACGTGTCCGCCGACGAGCCGCTGGACGACGCGGTACGCCGCTTCGCCCTCGCCGTGGCCGAGCTGCTCGCCGACCCCGCGCGGCGCGCCGAGATGGCCCTCGCCGGCCGCCGCCGCGCCGAGCGGGTGCTCGACTGGCAGCCGCAGCGCCGCGCCTACGTGAGCGTGTTCGACCGGATCACCGGCCGGCTCAGCGAGCTGCCCGAGCCGGCCGCGCTGCCCCCGGGCGGCGCCGACGAGTGGGGCCACGAGCTGGTGGACGTCACCGACGACGACGCGGTCCGGGCGTTC
>DASWTI010000046.1:0-8408 GCA_036402215.1 Pseudonocardiaceae bacterium | reverse complement strand
GGCCGGCGAGGGGCCGGCCGCGGCGCGGCGGTTGCGTGCCGAACTGCGGCGGATCGAGCGCCGGGACTTCTTCCCGCCGCCGGAGAGGGC
Organism: Pseudonocardiaceae bacterium; assembly: GCA_036402215.1. GTDB lineage: Bacteria > Actinomycetota > Actinomycetes > Mycobacteriales > Pseudonocardiaceae > DASXTS01. The sequence goes on along the minus strand of DASWTI010000046.1, from coordinate 8,318 downwards.
AACCGCCCGCGCGGCCGTCGGCGCCCTGACGGCCGTCGGCGACCCGGCCGGCGCACCTCACGCGACGCGTCCGGCCATGGACAGGAGCCCCCGGTGAGGTGGGCGACCCGGCGCGGCGTGCACATCGACCGGGCGGCGTGCTCGTGGCTGATCCGCCGGTTCGTCGACCCCGGCGCCGTGTTCGTGTTCGTCGCCGAGCGGGCCGAGGTACCGGCGGACGCGACCCCGTTCGACATGCGCGGCGTCGAGCTCGGGCACCGGCGCCGCGGCGGCGAGCAGGACTGCACGTTCGAGACGATCCTGCGCCGCTACGACCTGACCGACCCCGTGCTGTGGAAGATCGCCGAAGCGGTGCACGAGGCCGACCTGGAGGACGACCGGTTCGACGCACCGGAGGCGCCCGGCCTGGACGCCGTGCTGCGCGGGCTGTCGATGATCCTCGACGACCACGCCGTGCTCGCCGTGACCGGGCCGATGTTCGACGGCCTCTACGAGTACTACCGCCGCGCCGTACTCCTGGGAAGGCCCCCGGCATGACGAGGCACGACCCGGCACCCCCGCGCGGTCCCGCCCCGCCGCGCGATGTGGTGCCGTTCCGCTCGGCGGTGCGCGCCTGGTTCCTGATCTCGCTGCAGACCTTCGGCGGTCCGGCCGGGCAGATAGCGGTGATGCAACGCGCCCTGGTCGACGAGCGGAGGTGGATCAGCCAGCGCCGGTTCCTGCACGCCCTGAGCTACTGCATGCTGCTGCCCGGTCCCGAGGCGCACCAGCTCGCCATCTACGTCGGGTGGCTGCTCAACGGTCGCCGCGGAGGGGCGGTCGCCGGCGTGCTGTTCGTGCTGCCCGGGATGGCCGCGCTGCTGGCGCTGTCCGCGCTCTACGTCGGCCTGGGTGACACGACCGTGGTCGCGGCCCTGTTCACCGGCCTCGGCGCCGCGGTGATCGCGATCGTGGCGCAGGCCGTGGTCCGGGTCGCCGGCCGGGCGCTGGGCCATCCGCTGCTGGCCGGGATCGCGGTCGTGGCGTTCGTCGCCCTGACCGGGTTCGCGGTTCCGTTCCCGATCGTCATCGCGGCCGCCGCGCTCGCCGGATGGATCATCGGCCGCCGCGCACCCGGCCTGATCGGCCGGGCCGGCCACCCGGCGAACGGCGATGACGGCCCGAAGCCGGTGATCGACGACGACGTCCTGCACACCGAGGCCCCGTCCCGGAGCCGCACCCTGAGCACCCTCGCCGTCGGGCTCGTCGCCTGGGTCGCGCCGATCGGCCTGGTGGCGCTGCTCACCGGCATCGCGAGCGTGTACACCACGCAGGGGGTCTTCTTCGCCGGTACCGCCCTGGTCACCTTCGGCGGCGCCTACGCCGTGCTCGCCTTCGTCGCCCAGCAGGCGGTGCAGACCTACGGCTGGCTCACCGCCGGCGACATGGTGCGCGGCCTGGCGCTCGCCGAGAGCACCCCCGGCCCGCTCATCATGGTGGTGCAGTTCGTCGCCTTCCTCGGCGCCCACGCCAACCCCGGCCCGCTGGACCCCTGGCTGGCAGGCATGGTCGCCTCCCTGCTGGTGACCTGGGTGACCTTCGTGCCGAGCTTCCTGTTCATCTTCCTCGGCGCTCCCCACATCGAACGGCTGCGCGGCAACACCACTGTGGCCGGTGCGCTCACCGGCATCACCGCCGCCGTGGTCGGCGTCATCGCGAGCCTCGGCCTCTACCTCACCATCAGCACCCTGTTCGCCCGCACCGTCACGATCGACGCCGGGCCGCTGGCCGTGCAGCTGCCCGACCTGTCCACCCTGCGCCCGGTGCCCCTGACCATCGCCGTCGTGGCGTCCGTGCTGCTGTTCGCCGCCCGCCGGCCGGTGCTGTGGGTGCTCGCCGGGTGCGCCGCGCTCGGCCTCCTCGCCGGCCTGGTCGGGCTTCCCGTCGCGTAGCTCCACGCGGGCGTGCCCGTCGCCCGCTCCGGCGTGGGTGGGTACCCGGCGTCGCCGGTGGTGGCCGTGGGCACCGGCACGGCGCCTCAACCGGTGAGCGGGCAGAGCAGGGGCCCTCGGGTCGCGGCACCGCCGGTGAGGGTGATCGGCGCGGACGTGGACAGCGCGTCCCGCAGGGTGCAGGTGATCTGGTCGACGGCCGCGGTGGTCAGCGTCGTGACGTCGGCCGTGACGACGACGGTGACGGTGCCGGACGGATCGGTGGTGACGGTGACCGCCCCCAGCCCGGCGGGGACCTCGCTCGTCAGGTCCGCGGCTCGTTCGTCGGGGGTGGGTCCCTGCTGGAGCAAGGCCAGCGTCTGCGTGGGCCACAGGGGCTGGCGCGTCGGGCGACGCACCGGCGTCAGCGAGGAGCCGGCGAGGAAGTAGAGGGTCGCGCCCTCGGCCGGTCCGCTGGGCGCCGGCACACCACGGATCACGCCGCTCGGCCGCACTCCGCAGCCGGCACCGAGCACGGCGAACAGCGCGACCCAGGCGAGCAGGTGCCGTCCCGTCATCGGGTGGCCCCCGCTTCGCCGCCGGGGCGTGGCAGGTGGACGGTGAACACCGCCCCGGCGGCGGGACCGCCGGCGGCGGTCAGCCCGCCGCCGTGCAACCGGGCGTTCTCCCGGGCGATGGCCAGGCCGAGGCCGCTTCCCTCGGAGCGGGCCCTGGCGGTGTCGGCCTTGTAGAACCGGTCGAACACGTGCGGCAGCACGTCCGGGGCGAGCCCCGGCCCGCTGTCGCCGACCTCGATGCCCACCTGATCCGGCCCGGCGTGCGCCCGCACGGTCACCGGGGGAGCGCCGTGCCGCAGCGCGTTGCTGACCAGGTTCGCGACGATCACGTCCAGCCGGCGGGGATCGAGGCGCACCACGACGCCGACGGGCAGGTCCGTCCGCACCCGGTCGGACCAGCCACGGGCGCGCAGGGTCGCACGGATCGCCTCGGCCACGTCGATGTCGTCGAGCGCGAGCGTCGCGGTGCCGGCGTCGAACCGGCTGATCTCGATGAGGTCGTTGACCAGCCGGGTGAGCTTGTGGGTCTCCTCGCCGACCAGGCGGGCGGCCCGTCCGGCGTCACCCGGCAGGCGCTGCGCCTCCTCGTCCAGGACGTCGGTGACCGCGGTCATCGCGGCCAGCGGGGTGCGCAGCTCATGGGAGACGTCGGCCACGAAACGCCGCGCCTCGGACTCCATCCGGCGCAGCTCGCCGACGTGCCGTTCCAGCGCCTCCGCGGTGTTGTTGAACGCGCGCGCGACGTCGGCCAGCTCGTCCGTGCCCCGGACCCGTGCGCGGGCGGTCAGATCCCCCTCGCCCAGCCGGTCGGTCGCCCGCCGCAGCTCCCGCACCGGTCCGAGCACCCCGCGCCCGGCCAGCAGGGCCAGCAGCACGGCGAACACCAGCGCCACCGCGCCGGTCAGCCACGCCCGGGTGGCGAGCAGGCCGATGCTCTGCTGTTCGGGTCGCAGGCCGCGCACCGAGTAGATCTCCAGCTCCGACGGGAACGGGGCCCCGCCGTACCGGACGAGCCGCACCTGGGTGCCGATGACCAGCACGGGGTTGCCGCCCATCGACACCCGTTGCCAGACCACACGTCCTCCGCGCACCGCGTGCCGCAGCTCCGGCGGCAGCATGTCCGGGTCCGGGCCGCCCCGCGAATGGCGGTCCCGGTAGACCGCGACCGCGGTGTTGTCACGGTCGGACAGCCGGCCGGCGATGCGGTCGAGCTGGGCCTGGCTGGGTGGCATGCCGTCGAGCGGGAAGAGGGTCTCGATCCGCCCGGTCATCGTCAGCACCGCGGTGTCCTGCGTCTTCTGCAGGATGACGTTACGTGCCTGGACGTAGCCGACGCCGGCCACGAGCACGGCGGTGCTCACCCCGACCAGCGCGAAGGCCACCAGCAGGCGGGTGCGCAGGCTCCTGGCCCCGCCCAGGAGCCGGGCGGCGGCGTTCACGGGGTTCGCAGTGCTCACAGCGGTCCGAACCGGTAACCGAAGCCCCGTACGGTCTGGATGTACACCGGCGCCGCGGAATCGTGTTCGAGCTTCGCGCGCAGCCGCTGCACACAGGCGTCCACCAGCCGGGAGTCGCCGAGGTAGTCGTGTTCCCACACCAGTTCGAGCAGCTGCCGCCGGCTCAGCACGCGGCCCGGAGTCGCCGACAGCTCCAGCAGCAGGCGCAGCTCGGTCGGCGCGAGACCGACCGGCTCGCCCTGTCTCCTCACCACCAGCGCGGCCCGGTCGATGGTGAGGTCACCGTGCCGCTCCACCGGCGGTGGCCCGGCGTTCGCCGTTCCACCACCGCTGCGCCGCAGCACCGCCCGGATCCGTGCCTCCAGCACCCTCGGCTGCACCGGCTTGACCACGTAGTCGTCGGCGCCGGCCTCCAGCCCGGCCACCACGTCCATGTCGTCGTTGCGGGCGGTCAGCATGATGATCGGCAGGTCGCCGCCGGCACGAATCCGGCGGCAGATCTCGAACCCGTCCATCCCCGGCAACATGAGGTCCAGCACCACGACGTCGGGCCGCGTGGCGCGCAACAACTCCAGCCCCCGCTCGCCGGTCCCGGCGGCGTCGACGGCATGTCCCTGCCGGGTCAGCGCCAGCTCAAGACCGGTGCGCACCGCGCGGTCATCCTCGATCAGCAGCACTCGGGACATGGGCCTCACTATCTCAACGTCGCCCGGTGCGCCCGCGCTCCGATCGAACCCGTGCGGCCGGCGGACCCGCTCGCCGCGGCGCACCGGCCGGCCCCGGCCTCATGGTCGGCGAGGTATGTCCCGGCGATGTCCGCGGCTCGTTCCGGTTCTGTCACGAACACCGGCCCGGCGCTGCCCGGCGCCGCCCGGCGCTGCCCGGCGCTGTGGCACAGCCGTGACATGGTGATCGCGGGGCGCGGACATCGTCCGGCCACGGTGAACGCATGCGTGTCAGTTCCCCACCTCTCGTCACCGCCGGCGCGCCCGCGGTCGTCACGTCACCGCACGCGCACGCCGTGGTGCACCTGGACGCCGTGGCGCACAACACCGCGCTGTTCGCCGCCGCGACGAACGCGGCGGTGATGGCGGTCGTCAAGGCCGACGGCTTCGGTCACGGGGCCGTCCGGGTGGCGGGCGCCGCGCTCTCCTCGGGCGCGACCTGGCTGGGCGTGACGACGTGCGCCGAGGCGCTGCGGCTGCGCGCGAGCGGCATCACCGCCCCGATCCTCAGCTGGGTGCACAGCCCGCTGGAGGACTTCGAGGCCGCGCTGCTGGCAGGCGTGGACCTGTCGGTTGCGTCGGGAGAGCACCTGCGCGCGGTCGCCACGAGCGCGGCGAGGCTGGGCGTCACCGCCGAGGTGCACCTGAAGGCGGACACCGGACTGCACCGCAACGGCGCACGACCCGAGCAATGGCGGGACCTGGTGCGCCTGGCCCGCGACCTGGAGACCGCCGGGCACGTGCGGGTGCGGGGCATCTGGTCGCACCTGGTCCGCGGCGGTGTCAGCGGCGGTGTCAGCGGTGGTGTCGGCGGTGGTGTCGGCGGTGGTGTCGGCGGCCCGGTCGGCGGCACGGCGGCCGGGGACCCGACCCGCCTGCAGGTCACGCGCTTCGACGACGCGGTCGAGGTCGCGCGCCGTGCCGGGCTGCGACCGGAGCTCCGCCACCTGGCGAACTCCGCGGCGACCCTCGGCGAACCGCGGACCCACTACGAGCTGGTCCGTCCCGGCATCGGCCTCTACGGGATGGAGCCCGATCCGCGGCACGCCGCCGGGTTACGCGGCGCCATGACCCTGCGCGCACGCCTGATCCTCGTCAAGCGGGTGCCGGCCGGCAGCGGCGTCTCCTACGACCACGACTACGTCACCGCCCGCGACACCACGCTCGCGCTGCTGCCGCTGGGCTACGCGGACGGCCTGCCCTGGGCCGCGGCCAGGCACGCCGAGGTCTCGATCGCCGGCCGCAGGTATCCGGTGGCCGGCCGGATCGCGATGGACCAGCTCGTCGTCGACGCCGGCGACGCCGCCCCCCGGATCGGCGACGAGGCCGTCGTGTTCGGCCCCGGGAGCGACGGAGAGCCGACGGTGGCCGACTGGGCCGGGTGGGCGAACACCGTCCCGCACGAGATCCTCACCGGAATCGGCCCCCGGGTGGCCCGCCACTACGCCGACCCGCGCGCCCCCCGGACCTCGGAGCCCGCGGGTGCCTGAGCCGAGGATCCGGCTCGCCGTCCTGTTCGGCGGCCGCAGCGGTGAGCACGACGTGTCATGCCAGTCGGCGGCGGGCATCCTGGCCGGCCTCGACCGGGACCGGTACGACATCCTGCCGGTCCGGATCGGCCGGGACGGTGTGTGGGCGAGCGTCCCGGCCATGCCGGACCTCAGGACCGTCGAGGAGGTCCTCCGGTGGCAGCGGCACGGCTTCCCCGGCCCGGGCGACGCCACACCGGCCGGCAGCATCCTCGCCGTCGCGCGCGAACTCACGTCGTGCGACGTGGTGTTCCCGGCGTTGCACGGCCCCCACGGGGAGGACGGCGCGGTCCAGGCGATGCTGGAGGGGTTCGGCGTCCCGTACGTCGGCAACGGCGTCGCGGCCGGCGCGCTGGGCATGGACAAGGAGTACACGAAGAAGATCGCCGTCTCCGCCGGTCTCACCGTGGCCGACGGCGTCGTGCTGCGCGCCGGGCAGGACGACGTCTCCCCGGGGGACCGCGACCGGCTGGGACTGCCGGTGTTCGTCAAGCCCGCCCGCGAGGGCTCGAGCATCGGCGTGTCCAAGGTGCGGGACTGGGCCGACCTGCCGCAGGCCATCGGCCGGGCGCGCACGAGCGACCAGAAGATCCTGGTGGAGGCCGCGGTCCCCGGCCGGGAGATCGACATCGGAGTGCTCGAACACCCGGGCGGCCACCTCGCGGTCAGCCCGCCGATGGAGATCCTGCCGTCCACCGAGCACCCCTTCTTCGACCACCACGCCAAGTACGCCGACTCCGCCACCGTGTTCGACGTCCCCGCCGGGCTCGACCCGGCGACCACCCGCGCCATCGGCCAGGACGCGCTGCGCCTGTTCCGCGAGCTGGGCTGCTCCGGCCTGCTCCGGGTCGACTTCTTCCTCCGCCCCGACGGCACCAGGATCCTCAACGAGGTCAACACCTTCCCCGGCTTCACCGGCGTCTCCCAGTACCCCCGGATGTGGCAGGCCGCCGGACTCGGCTACGGCGCCCTCCTCGACGTCCTGGTCGACACCGCCCTCACCGCCTCCCGGCGTCGTCGCCCGCCAGGGCCTCGCCGACGTCGGGCGCCGACGACCGGGCGATCGCGAGCCGGCGCACCTGGCTCGGGGGCAGGCCGAACTCCTGTCTGAAGTCCCGCGCGAACTGGTCGGGACGCACGTAGCCGTGGTCGGCGGCGACGTCCATGATCGGCCTGGTCGTGGCCGGGTCCAGCAGGGCGCGATGGCATGCCCGGAGGCGAAGCCGCTTCAGCAGCCGCGCCGGGGTGTCCCCGCTGCCCTGGAACAGCAGGTACAGCCCCCGCGGCGACATGTTCGCGGCCATGGCGATCCGGCCGACGCTCAACCCGGGATCGCCGAGTCGCTGCCGCATGACGTTACGGACATGGGCCCTCAGCACGGTTCGGCGAGCATGCGGTTCGAGCCCGCCGGGCAGCCCCACCCACTCGCGAACCAGCCGCACGACGCACTCGCGAAGGACGTCGTGCAACTCGGGATCGGTGTCCGGGCCGGCCGCCTCCGCGACCCCGGCGACGAACTGCGTGACCGCGTCGAGGCCCGGCAGCCGCCGCGGCACGACGGTGCCGGCCAGCGACCGGAGCTCGTCCTGGGCGAACGACACCCACGTGCGCGGGAACGAGAGCATCACCGCCCGCATCACCCCCCGCCGCAGCCCGTGCGCGGCGCCACAGGGACGAGACAGGTCGTACCACGCCACGTCCCGGGCACGTGCGACAGCCCGGGTGCCCTGCTGCTCCACGCCGACCACCCCCTCCAGGCACAGCAGGAGCCGGTGGTACCCCGGATCACAAGCGCGGATGTGGCGCTCCGTGCGCCGCGCCATCAGTGACGAGTCCGCGCCCCAGGTCATGTCCACTATCTCGAGGTCCTCGGCCCACGCCACCGACATGGCCGCGTGCAGCCGACCCGGCTCCCGCCCGTGGACGGACACCGGTGCCAGCTCTCTGCCGGTTCCCTCGCGGTAGTACTCGTACCGCTCGAGCGGAGGAACCTTCCTGGTGTCGTACAGCAGTCGCATGGCCCGTCCCCAACTCCTCGTGCAACCGGACGGACCCAGTGTCGGCCCGGCCGGGCGGCCCGGAGTTGACTCTGAGCGCACGGCCGCAACCGCGCCCGGGC
>DASWTI010000045.1:0-10804 GCA_036402215.1 Pseudonocardiaceae bacterium | reverse complement strand
CGACCCGCGGATGCGTGTGGTGGCCGTGGCCCACCTGGCGTTCGCCCCCGAGCTGCCGGAGCCCGCGGCCGGCAGCGACGCCGCGGCCGCCACCTGGGAGCCGGTGGACCTGCTCGGCCTGGCCGCCGACGGCACCCAGCGGCCCGGCACCACCCGCCGGCTCGCCTTCGACCACGCGCGCATCCTGGGCGACGGCCTGGAGCGTGCCCGGTCCAAGCTCGAGTACACGCCGCTGGCCACGGCGTTCTGCGCCGCCGAGTTCACCATCCCCGAGCTGCGCGCCGTCTACGAGGCGGTCTGGGGCGAGGAACTGCACGCCGGCAACTTCCACCGCAAGGTGCTCTCCGCCCCCGGCTTCGTCGAGGGCACCGGGGCCACCACCGCGCACGGCGGCGCCCGCGGCGGTCCGCGCGCCCGGCTCTACCGGGCCGGTGACGCCGCCCTGCTGCACCCGGCGCTGCTGCGTCCCGGGCGCGAGGACGAGATCCGATGACCACCGCCGAGGCGCTGGCCGCCGTCCGTGCGGCGCGCACCCCGGCCGACCTGTTCGGCCCCGACCACGACGTCCGCCGCTACCGGCGGCTGGCCCGGCTCGTGCACCCGGACACCGGCGGGACCGCCGCGGCGTTCGCCCGGCTCGACGAGTTCTGGCGCGCCGGCGCGCCGGCGGCCGGGACCGTCACGGTGCGCACCCGCCGGCACTCCTACGAGCTGGGCGCCCCGTTCGCCCGCGGCGACCTGGCCACCTTGTACCGCAGCGGCCCGCACCTGGTGAAGCTCGCGCGCGACCCGGCCGCCAACGACCTGATGGACCGGGAGGCCCGCGCGTTGCGCCGGCTCGCCGCGGACGGCGACGAGCGGTTCCGGCCGTACGTGCCGGGATTCGTGGAGGCCTTCACCCACCGCGACGCGCGCACCGGCGCCCGGCGGCGCACCGTCGTCACCCGGTACGTGCCGGGCCTGCGCAGCCTCGCCGAGGTGCACGCCGCGTACCCCGAGGGCCTCGACCCGCGGGACGCCGCCTGGATGTGGCGGCGGCTGCTGGTGGCGCTCGGCCTGGCGCACCGCTGCGGCCTGGTGCACGGCGCGGTGCTGCCGGAGCACGTGCTCATCCACCCCGGCGAGCACGGCCTGGTGCTCGTGGACTGGTGCCACAGCACGGACCTCGGCGCCACCGTGCCCGCCATGGTGGCCGGTCGCGCCTCCTGGTACCCCGCCGAGGTCGCCGGGCGCGCGCCGGCCGGCCCGGCCACCGACCTCGCCATGGCCGCCCGCTGCATGGCGTACCTGATGGGCGACCGCGCGCCGCGGCCGCTGCGGCTGTTCCTCCGCGGCTGCCTCGCGGTGAACCCGGCCCACCGCCCGCAGGACGCCTGGCGGCTGCTCGCCGAGCTGGACGAGCTGCTGGGCCGCCGGTACGGCCCGCGCCGGTTCCGGCCCTTCCACCTGCCGGCCGCCGACCGCGGCCACCACTGAGAGAGAGGGAACCACGATGGGAAGCGGAATCTGGTCCACCGACGTGCACGCCGCCGCCGCGAGCTACCGAGCGGCCACCGGTGCCAGCGCCTTCGCGCACACCGACAGCGGCGCCACCACGGTGCACGACCTGCTGAACCCGTACGGCGTGACCGTCCGGGAGAGCCGGGACAGCGACGAGCACCCCGAGTCGCTGGCGATCGCCGTGCTGCTCGACGTCACCGGCTCCATGCGGCACGTCCCGCGCACGCTGCAGCGCAAGCTGCCCGAGCTGCTCGGCCTGCTGATGCGCAAGGGCTACGTCGAGCACCCGCAGATCCTGTTCGGCGCCATCGGCGACGCCACGTGCGACCGCGCGCCGCTGCAACTCGGCCAGTTCGAGTCCGACAACCGCATGGACGACCACCTCGGACGGCTGCTGCTGGAGGGCGGCGGCGGTGGCCAGATGACCGAGTCCTACGAACTGGCCATGTACTTCATGGCCCGGCACACCGCGATCGACTGTCACGAGCGCCGCGGGCGCCGCGGCTACCTGTTCCTGATCGGCGACGAGCTCGCCTACCCCGTGGTGAAGGCCGGCGAGGTCACCCGGGTCATCGGCGGCGGCCCCGGCGAGGACATCCCCACCGCAGCCGTGGTCGCCGAGCTGACCCGCCGCTGGGACACGTACTTCATCATCCCGGAGCAGGCCTGCCACTCCGGTGACCGGCGGCTGCTGGAGTACTGGCGCGGCCTGCTCGGCCAGAACGTGATCCGGCTGGACGACCTGGACGCGGTGTGCGAGACCATCGCGGTCACCATCGGCCTCGCCGAGGACGCCATCGACCTGGCCGAGGGCATCGAGCATTTGGCGGACGTGGGCTCGTCGGCCGGCGCCTCGGTCGGGCGGGCCCTCGCCACCCTGGGCGCCGCGCGTGGCCCGCTCGCCGTCTCGGCCGCCCCGGCCGGGCTCGACGGCGGCGGCGACGCCCCGGGCGGCGGCACCGGCGGGATCACGCGGCTGTGAGCGCGGTGGGTGGGCACGTCGTCGTCGTGGACCTGGGCTACGGCGACGCCGGCAAGGGCACCGTGGTCGACCACCTGTGCGCCCGCACCGACCGGCCGCGGCCGCACGCCGTGGTCCGGTTCAACGGGGGAGCGCAGGCCGCCCACAACGTGGTGACGACCGACGGCCGGCACCACACGTTCGCCCAGTTCGGCGCGGGCACCTTCACGCCGGGCGTGCTCACCCACCTCTCCCGGTTCACGCTCGTGGACCCGCTCGCGCTCGCCGCCGAGGCCGCGCACCTGGCCGCCGTCGGCGTGCCGGACGCGCTCGACCGGCTCACCGTGGACGGCGCCGCGCTGCTCACCACGCCGTACCACGCCGCCGCCAACCGGGCGCGTGCCGCGACGCTGCGGCACGGCACCTGCGGGGTCGGCATCGGCGAGACCATGGCGTACGCCCTGGCCCGCCCGGACGCCGCCCCGCGGGTCGCCGACTGCCGCCGCCCGGCCGTGCTCCACCGTCGGCTGACCGCGCTGCGCGACCACCTGGTCGCCGAGCTCGGCCCGCTCGACGTGCCGCCGGTGGAGGCCTGCGTGGACGCCTGCCTGGCGTTCGCCGGGCGGGTCCGCGTGACCCACGGGCCGGCGTACCTGCGCGGCCTGCTGGACCGCGGCCCGGTGGTGTTCGAGGGCGCCCAGGGCGTGCTGCTCGACGAGTGGCACGGCTTCCACCCGCACACCACGTGGTCCACCACCACGTTCGCCAACGCCGAGACCCTGCTCGCGGAGTGCGGCCACCGGGCCGTGCGGCTCGGCGTGGTGCGCGCCTACGGCACCCGGCACGGCGCCGGGCCGTTCGTCACCGAGGACCCCGGCCTGGACCGGCCGGAGCCGCACAACGGCACCGGCCGCTGGCAGGGCGCGTTCCGGGTGGGTCACCTCGATCTCGTCGCGCTCCGCCATGCCCTGGGGGTGTGCGGTGGGGTGGACGCGCTCGCGGTGACCCACCTGGACCGGCCGGCGCCGCTGGTCTGTCCCGCCTACGAGCTGGACGGCCGCACGGTGACCCGGCTCGATCCCGGCGCCGATCCGGCGGACCTGGCCGGACGCGAGCGGTTCACCCGCAGCCTGGGGCGCGCCGTGCCGCGCTACCGGGAGCTGGACGAGGACCCGGCGCGGCTGCTGTCGGCCGAGGCCGGTGCCCCCGTGGTGCTGCGCTCGTACGGCCCCACGGCCGCCGACAAGGTGACCGAACCGGTCCTTACAGGTGATCGTCATCACGTGACTCGCGTGTCGCTGGAGCCGGCTTTGCCCCTCCCCGGGAAATAGGCAACACTGGTGTTGTGAAAAACGCCGGGTTCGCGCAGCGGCCCGGGGCGGCGCCGGACGGCGTACCCGCCTCGGCCGTCCGGCCCGGCGTGCCCGCACCCGCCGGACCCATCGGTGCCGCTGGCGCCATCGGACCCGCACCCGCCGGGCCTCTCGGCGGCGTGCCGCCGGTCGTGTCCCCGCCGGTCGGCACCGGTGACGGCGGCACGCGGGAGCAGGTGGCCAGGGCGCTGCTGGAGGACGGTCCGATCAGCGCCGCCACCGTGGCCCAGCGGCTCGGCCTCAGCCCGGCCGCCGTGCGCCGCCACCTGGACGCGCTGCTCGCCGACGGCGAGGCCGTCACCCGCGAGCAGCCCCGGCGCGGCCCGCGCGGTCGCGGTCGTCCCGCCAAGCTCTTCCTGCTCACCGAGACCGGCCGCTCCCGGTTCGGTCACGCCTACGACGACCTGGCCGTCGCCGCCCTGCGCTTTCTCGCCGAGCGGGGCGGCCCGGGCGCCGTGCGGGACTTCGCGGAGCGCCGCGTGGCCGGCCTGGTCGGCCGCCACCGGTCCGTCATCACCGCCGGCACCACCACGGCCGCCAGGGCCGAGGCGCTCGCGGACGCCCTGACCCACGAGGGTTACGCTGCGTCGGCCCGATCGATCACGCTGGGCGGGGTCGCCGGCGAGCAACTGTGCCAGCACCACTGCCCGGTCGCCCACGTCGCCGCCGAGTTCCCCGAGCTGTGCGAGGTCGAGACGGCGGCGTTCGCCGAGCTGCTCGGCACGCACGTGCAGCGGCTGGCCACCATCGCCCGCGGCGACGCCGCCTGCACCACCCACGTCCCGCGCGCCGGACCCGAACCCGGCGACCGGACGGCACCCGGTCCCTGCGGACCTCCGCACCCGGGACCCACCACGGAGGAAGGAACGCCTTCATGACAACCGCTGCTGAGCAGCGCCTCGGGACGGGGACGGCCCCGGCCGAGCCGCTGTCCCAGGAGGAGACGCTGGCCGCCCTGGGCCGCTACGAGTTCGGCTGGGCCGACTCGGACGTCGCCGGTGCCAGTGCGCAGCGCGGCCTGTCCGAGGCCGTGGTCCGCGACATCTCGGCGAAGAAGAACGAGCCCGAGTGGATGCTGGAGTCCCGGCTCAAGGCGTTGCGGCTGTTCGACCGCAAGCCCATGCCGAACTGGGGCGCCGACCTCTCGGGCATCGACTTCGACAACATCAAGTACTTCGTCCGGTCCACCGAGAAGCAGGCCCAGTCCTGGGAGGACCTGCCGGACGACATCAAGAACACCTACGACAAGCTGGGCATCCCGGAGGCCGAGAAGGCCCGCCTGGTGGCCGGCGTGGCCGCGCAGTACGAGTCCGAGGTGGTCTACCACAAGATCAACGAGGAGCTCGAGAAGCAGGGCGTGATCTTCCTCGACACGGACACCGCGCTCAAGGAGCACCCAGAGCTGTTCGCGGAGTACTACGGCTCGGTGATCCCGCACGGGGACAACAAGTTCTCCGCGCTCAACGGCGCCGTCTGGTCCGGCGGCTCGTTCATCTACGTGCCCAAGGGCGTGCACGTCGAGATCCCCCTGCAGGCCTACTTCCGGATCAACACCGAGAACATGGGCCAGTTCGAGCGGACGCTGATCATCGTCGACGAGGGCGCCTACGTGCACTACGTCGAGGGCTGCACCGCGCCGATCTACTCCTCGGACTCGCTGCACAGCGCCGTCGTGGAGATCATCGTCAAGAAGAACGCGCGCTGCCGGTACACGACCATCCAGAACTGGTCGAACAACGTCTACAACCTGGTCACCAAGCGGGCCAAGGCCGAGGCCGGCGCCACCATGGAGTGGATCGACGGCAACATCGGCTCCAAGGTGACGATGAAGTACCCCGCCGTGCTGCTCATGGGCGAGCACGCCAAGGGCGAGGTGCTCTCCATCGCCTTCGCCGGCGAGGGCCAGCACCAGGACGCCGGCGCCAAGATGACCCACCTCGCCCCGCACACCAGCTCGCGCATCGAGTCGAAGTCGGTGGCGCGTGGCGGCGGCCGGACGTCCTACCGCGGCCTGGTCCGGGTCAACCCGAACGCGCACCACGCGCGCTCCACGGTGAAGTGCGACGCGCTGCTGGTCGACCAGATCAGCCGCTCGGACACCTACCCCTACGTGGACGTCCGCACCGACGACGTGTCGATGGGCCACGAGGCCACCGTGTCGAAGGTGAGCGACGACCAGCTGTTCTACCTGATGTCGCGCGGCCTCACCGAGGACGAGGCGATGGCCATGGTGGTGCGCGGGTTCGTCGAGCCCATCGCGCGCGAGCTGCCCATGGAGTACGCGCTGGAGCTGAACCGGCTGATCGAGCTGCAGATGGAAGGAGCCGTCGGCTGACATGGCGGTGAGTACCGAGACCCCTGTTGTGCCGCAGGCCTCCCGCGGTGAGCGTTTCACCTCGCGCGACGTCGAGGCGTTCGAGGTGCCCGGCGGACGCGAGGAGGACTGGCGCTTCACGCCGCTGCGCCGCCTGCGCGGGCTGCACGACGGCGCCGTGGCCACCGCGGAGGCGGGCGTCCAGGTGGACGCCGCCCCCGAGGTCACCGTGGAGACCGTCGGCCGCGACGACGCCCGCCTCGGCGACGGCGGCATCCCGGGCGACCGGGTGGCGGCCCAGGCGTGGAGCGCGTTCCGGCGCGCCACCGTGCTGACCGTGCCCGCCGACACCAAGGCCACCGCTCCCACCGTGGTCACCGTCACCGGTCCCGGCGAGGGTGAGCTGGCCTACGGGCACCTGCAGCTCCGCGCCGGGCGGTTCGCCGAGGCCGTCGTGGTCGTCGACCACCGCGGCGGCGGCACCTACGCGGACAACGTCGAGCTGGTCGTCGGGGACGGCGCGAAGCTCACCGTCGTCGTCGTGCACGACTGGGCCGACGACGCCGTGCACGTCACCGCGCACCACGCCTCGATCGGCCGCGACGCCGCCCTGCGGCACACCGTGGTCACGCTCGGCGGTGACCTGGTGCGGGTGAGCCCGACCGCGACGTTCACCGCCCCCGGCGGCGACGTCGAGGCCGCAGGGCTGTACTTCGCCGACGCCGGCCAGCACCTGGAGCACCGCCTGTTCGTGGACCACGCGGTGCCGCACTGCCGCTCCGACGTGGTCTACAAGGGCGCGCTGCAGGGCCAGGGCGCGCACACCGTCTGGATCGGCGACGTGCTCATCCGCGCCGCCGCGGAGGGCACCGAGACGTTCGAGCTCAACCGCAACCTGGTGCTCACCGACGGGGCACGCGCCGACTCGGTGCCGAACCTGGAGATCGAGACCGGCGAGATCGCCGGCGCCGGTCACGCCAGCGCCACGGGCCGCTTCGACGACGAGCAGCTCTTCTACCTCACCTCGCGCGGCATCCCGGCCGACGTGGCCCGCCGGCTCGTGGTGCGCGGCTTCTTCGGCGAGGTGCTGTCCAAGATCGTCGTGCCCGAGGTGCGGGAGCGCCTGGAGGCGGCGATCGAGGCCGAGCTGGAGGCCGTGGGCGTATGAGCCATCGGGTGTGCGCGCTGTCCGACCTGGACGACCGCAAGCCGACCGCCGTGGAGATCGACGGCGTGCCGGTGGTGCTGGTCCGGGACGGCGAGACGGTGCACGCGCTGCACGACGTGTGCTCGCACGCCGAGGTCTCGCTGTCCGAGGGTGACGTGGAGCGCCTGCGCGGCGGCCGCCTCGGCATCGAGTGCTGGCTGCACGGCTCGTGCTTCGACCTCGCCACCGGCGAGCCGTCCTCGCCCCCGGCCACCGAGCCGGTCGACGTCTTTCCCACCACGGTCCGCGACGGCGACGTGTACGTCACCGTGGACGCGGCAGGCAGCAACGCTTAGAGGAGCCATGGCAACCCTGGAGATCAAGGACCTGCACGTCTCGGTGACCACCGAGGACGGCCCGAAGGAGATCCTCTCCGGCGTGAACCTCACGGTCCGCGCCGGTGAGACGCACGCGATCATGGGGCCGAACGGGTCCGGCAAGTCCACGCTCGCGTACTCCGTCGCCGGTCACCCCAAGTACGAGGTGACCTCCGGCGAGGTGCTGCTGGACGGCGAGGACGTGCTGGCCATGAGCGTGGACGAGCGCGCCCGCGCCGGCCTGTTCCTGGCCATGCAGTACCCGGTCGAGGTGCCCGGCGTGTCCATGTCGAACTTCCTGCGCACCGCGGCCACCGCGGTCCGCGGCGAGGCCCCCAAGCTCCGGACCTGGGTCAAGGAGGTCAAGGGCGCGATGGCCGACCTGGACATCGACCCGGCGTTCGCCGAGCGCAGCGTCAACGAGGGCTTCTCCGGCGGCGAGAAGAAGCGCCACGAGATCCTGCAGCTCTCGCTGCTGCGGCCGAAGATCGCGATCCTGGACGAGACCGACTCCGGCCTCGACGTGGACGCGCTGCGGGTGGTCAGCGAGGGCGTGAACCGCTACCGCGAGGCCGGCGAGGTGGGCGTCCTGCTCATCACCCACTACACCCGCATCCTGCGGCACATCACGCCCGACCACGTGCACGTGTTCGCCGGCGGCCGGATCGTCGAGTCCGGTGGCGCCGAGCTGGCCGGGCGCCTGGAGGACGAGGGCTACGAGCGCTACACCGGGAAGCAGGAGGCCGCGGCGCTGTGACCACCTCACCGCATCCACGGGCACCGGTGACCGGGACCGGCGCGCCGCCCCCGGAGCCGCCGCCTGCCCGGGGCGCGGAGCTGGACGTGGCCAAGATCCGCGACGACTTCCCCATCCTGTCCCGCACGGTGCGCGACGGGAAACCGTTGGTGTACCTGGACTCCGGGGCCACGTCGCAGCGGCCGCGGCAGGTCATGGACGCCGAGCGCGCGTTCCTGGAACAGCACAACGCCGCCGTGCACCGCGGCGCCCACCAGCTCGCCGAGGAGGCCACCGACGCCTACGAGTCGGCCCGCGCGCGGATCGCCGCGTTCGTCGGGGTCTCGCCGGGCGAGCTGGTGTTCACCAAGAACGCCACCGAGGGCATCAACCTGGTCGCCTACTCGCTGGGCAACGCCGCGACCGCCGGCCCCGAGGCGGCGCGGTTCGCGCTCGGCCCCGGCGACGAGCTCGTCGTCACCGAGATGGAGCACCACGCGAACCTGGTGCCCTGGCAGGAGCTGGCCCGCCGCACCGGCGCCACGCTGCGCTGGCTCGGCGTCACCGACGAGGGCCGGCTCGACCTGTCGGACCTCGGCGAGGTGGTGAACGAGCGCACCAAGGTGCTCGCCTTCACCCACCAGTCCAACGTGCTCGGCACCGTGAACCCGGTGGGCACGCTGGTCGCCCGGGCCCGCGAGGTCGGGGCGCTCACCGTGCTCGACGCCTGCCAGTCGGTGCCGCACGCGCCGGTGGACCTCGCCGCGCTCGGCGTGGACCTCGCCGTGTTCTCCGGCCACAAGATGCTCGGCCCCTCCGGCATCGGCGCCCTCTACGGCCGCCGCGAGCTGCTGGAGGCCATGCCACCGTTCCTCACCGGGGGCTCGATGATCGAGCTGGTGCGCATGGAGGGCTCGACGTACGCCCCGCCGCCGCAGCGCTTCGAGGCCGGCGTGCCGATGACCTCCCAGGCCGTGGGCCTGGCCGCCGCCGTCGACTACCTCACCGTGATCGGCATGGACCGCGTCGCCGCACACGAGCACGCGCTCACCGCCGCGGCGATCGAGGGCCTGTCCGCCGTGCCCGGCGTGCGGATCGTCGGCCCGTCGTCCCTGAGCGACCGGGGCGGCGCGGTGTCGTTCCTGGTGGACGGCGTGCACGCGCACGACGCCGGCCAGGTGCTGGACGACGCGGGCATCGCGGTCCGGGTCGGTCACCACTGCGCCTGGCCGCTGCACCGCCGCTTCGGCGTCGCGGCCACGGTGCGCGCCTCGTTCCACGTCTACAACACGCCGGCCGAGGTCGACGCGCTCGTCGAGGGCGTGCGGGAGGCCCGCCGGTTCTTCGGGGTGGACCGGTGAAGCTGGAGCAGCTCTACCAGGAGATCATCCTGGACCACTACCGCAACCCGCACCGCCGCGGGCTGCGCGAGCCGTACGACGCCGAGGTGCACCACGTGAACCCGACGTGTGGCGATGAGGTGACGCTGCGGGTGAAGCTCGACGACGGCGTGGTCCGTGACGTGTCCTACGACGCGCTGGGCTGCTCCATCAGCCAGGCGGCCACGTCCGTGCTCACCGACCTGGTGGTCGACCACGGGGTGCGCGACGCGCTGTCCACGGTGGACTCGTTCGTCGAGCTGATGCAGAGCCGTGGCACGCTGGAGCCCGACGAGGACGTGCTGGAGGACGCCGTGGCGTTCGCCGGGGTGTCCCGCTACCCGGCCCGGGTGAAGTGCGCGCTGCTCGGCTGGATGGCCTTCAAGGACGCCGTGGCGCGCAGCGCCGACGCCGGCGTGCGGATCGACACGAACGGAGCTGATCCACGATGACGAGCGGCACCGACCGGGCCGAGCGCGACGCCGCGGCGCTGGACGCCGAGGTGTCCGCCGCCGAGGCGCCGGCCGAGGGCGCCGCGGGCACCACCGCCGCGGAGCTGCCGAGCCTGGACGACCTCGAGGAGGCCATGCGCGACGTGGTCGACCCCGAGCTGGGCATCAACGTGGTGGACCTGGGCCTGGTGTACGACATCCGCGTCGAGCAGGCCGACGCCGGCTCTACCGCGGTCATCGACATGACGCTCACCTCGGCGGCCTGCCCGCTGACCGACGTCATCGAGGACCAGACGCGGGCCGCGCTGACCGGCGGGCCGGGCGGCGGGCTGGTGTCGGACATCGCCATCAACTGGGTCTGGATGCCGCCGTGGGGTCCGGACAAGATCACCGACGACGGCCGCGAGCAGCTGCGGGCGCTGGGCTTCAACGTCTGAGGCTCAGCGTCTGATAAGGCAGGCCTTGCCGGTACCTTGCTCGGCATGACGTCCGAGCGCATCGCGGTCCCGACCGCCGACGGTGACCTGCCCGTCCACCTCTGGCGACCCGAGTCGGGCAGCGGTCC
>DASWTI010000044.1:0-3014 GCA_036402215.1 Pseudonocardiaceae bacterium | reverse complement strand
CGGGCCAGGGGTGCGGCCGGGGGACCCGGCGGGATGCCGGTGGACGGCGACGAGGCGCGTGGCCGGGGTGCCGGTGCGGGCGCGGCCGGCCGGGGCGCCGGGCAGGGGTCGATCATGCAGCCCGCGGTCGGCGGAGCCCGGGACGAGGACGACCAGGAGCACACCGACCGGTACGCGGTGGAGAGCGACGAGTACTTCGTGGGTGACCCGCACAAGGTGGCCCCGCCGGTGATCGGTGGCTGACCGGCACGACCCGATCGTCCTCACGCCCACGGAGTTCGAGGTCGCCTGGGAGAGTCTGCGGCTCGGCGACCTGCCGCTGCTCTTCCGGGTGCGCGTCGATCGCCACGGCGACACCGACGAGGACCGGGCGCGGCTCGTCCGGGAGACCCTGGAAGGGCTGCGTGGGCGCGGGCTGGCCGGCGACCACGGGCTGGACGAGCGGCTGGCCGACGCGCTCGCGCTGCTGGCGGCGCCGCGCTGGCTGGTGGACGCCCGCCTCGACACCGGCCGGCCGGTGCACGCGCTGGGCGCGGCGGCCGGCACCGCGGCGGCGATCGCCGTGCTCGCCGACGACCTCGTGACGATCACGACCGGCACCGCCTACCGGCTGGCGACGGACATGGCGGCGCTCGCCGCCGAGCACCCGCCCGGGCCGGGGAGCTCGATCAACCTCTCCTACGAGACGCTGGTCCGGGCCGCGGAGCACGCCACCGACCGGGAGGGCGAGGGCCGCGCCGACCCACGGCGGCTCGAGGAGGAACTCGCGGAGCTGGGTGTGCCGCTCGGCGAGGCCCGGCTGCTGGCCCGGATCAACCAGGAGATGATCGGCTCCGGCCAGTACGGCGTCGAGGTCTGCGACCCGGACAGCGGGATGCGGCGGGCCCCGCGCGTCGTCGGCTTCAGCGACACCCCGGAGGGCCGCTGGGCGCAGCTGCGTACCGCCGGCCACGGCGGCACCCAGTGGGTGACGTTCACCCCGGCCGGCCGCGCGCAGCTCGCCGCGATGATCAGTGAGCTGGCGGCGGAGTGCGGGGTACGGGCCGCCTGAGCTGCACCACCACCACGCCGGCCAGCAGCACCACCCCGCCCGCGAGCTGCGCCAGGCCCAGCTCCTCGCCGAGCAGCACCCAGGCCACGGCGGCCGCCACCAGGACCTCCAGGGTGGACAGCACGCTCACCACCTGCGACGGCAGGTGCCGCAGCGCCGCCACGCCGGTCAGGTACGCGGCCACGGTGGCCACCAGGCTCAGCCAGAGCAGCGGCCCCCAGGCCGGCACCCACCACGGCCCGACCCGCACCGGCTCGGACAGCAGCCCGAACGGGAACGACCACGGCGCGGTGAGCAACGCGAGCGGCACGCTGCCGATCACCGCGCCCAGGGCCACCAGGCCGATCGGGTCCCGCCGGCCGTCCGCCACGCCGTGCTCGGACAGCAGGAAGTACGCGGCGAGCGCCGCCGCCGCGGCCACCGCCCACGCCGTGCCCAGGCCGTCCAGCCGGAAGCCGTGCCACACCTGGGCGACCAGCGCCAGCCCGGCCACCGCGAGCGCGGCGCCCGCCCAGGTCGACGACGGCAGCACGGTGCGCCGCACCAGCCGCACCCACAGCGCCACCAGCACCGGCGCCGTGTACTGGATGAGCAGCCCGATGCCCACCGGCAGCCGGCTGATCGCGAACAGGTAGCAGGCCTGCACGGCGAAGAACCCGAGCAGCCCGTACCCCAGCAGCAGCGGCCACTCGCCGCGCCGCACCCGCAGCGACCCCGGCCGGAACACCGCCAGCACCGCGACCAGCACCGCGGCCGTCACCGCGATCCGCGCCTGCACCACCTGCAGCGGCGCGATCCCGGCGGACAGCACCGCCTTGGCCGCCGTGCCACCGGTGCCGAAGCACAGCGAGGACACCACGACGAGCAGCAGGCCCGTGGTGCTGGTGCGGCGCAGCGTCGTGGTCACGGGCGCCACGGGCTGCGGCCGGTCACCGGGCGGGTGGCGTCGTGGAAGCGCGGCAGGTCCGGCTCGTCCGTCCGCAGCGGCACCAGGTTCGCGGTGATCGCACGCATGATCCGCTCGTGCGCGCGGCGCGCGTCACCGGCCCGGCCGTAGCGCAGGCCGGACAGGTCCACCGGCGCCCCGAACCGCACCCGGAACGTCGGCCGGGCCCGCATGGCGCGCAGCCATGACACCAGCAGCGGCTTCAGGTCCGCCCAGCCGGTGACGGTCGGCGTGCCCCAGCAGATGGCCTCGTGCGCGCCCCACTGCGCCACCGGCAGCACCGGCACCCCGGCGGCCAGCGCGAGCCGCGCCACCCCGGACTTGCCGCGCTCCGGCCAGAGCCCGGGGTCCGTGCTGATCCGCCCCTCCGGGTAGGCCAGGACCGGGCTGCCGCCGGCCAGCGCCCCGGCGGCAGCCCGCACGGCGTCCACCGCGGTGTCCTTGCCGCGGTCCACCCGCAGGTGCCCGCACGCGCGCAGCACCGCGCCTACCACCGGGGCGTCGAACAGACCGCCGGTGGCCATGAAGCGCGGCGCGATGCCCAGCTTGTGGCAGGCGGCCACCAGCACCACGATGTCGAAGACGCCGATGTGGTTGGACGCCAGCAGCAGCGGGGTGTTGCGCGGTGCCCGGCCGCTCACCTCCAGCCGGCCGGTGAGCGCGACCAGGACGCGCCCGACCACCAGCAGCACGCCCCACAGCAGGGGCGGGCGATGACCGGATCGGGGAGTCTCCCGGCGTGTCGGGGCGTGGCCGTCGGGCGGCGGTACGACCATGGGCGGCAGCCTACGGGCACTCGTCGCCCGCGCTGCGTGTGTTGCGCGTGTGGCTGGGGTGACTCGCGGGATACCGTTGGGGCATGGCAGGCCGAACGGCGTCCACATCATCGCGCGGACCGGGCCGGGAGCCGGGTCGCGGCCCGGCCCGGACCACCCGCACCGGCGGCACCAGGAGCACCACGGGCGCCACGCGCGCCGGCGGGTCCTCCTCGCGGCTGCCCGCCCGGTCCCCGAGCCG
>DASWTI010000043.1:0-17068 GCA_036402215.1 Pseudonocardiaceae bacterium | reverse complement strand
GTCATCTCGAAGATCGTCGACGAGCAGGACATGCCGTTCCTCGAGGACGGCACGCCCGTCGACGTCCTCCTCAACCCGCTCGGCGTCCCGAGCCGCATGAACGTCGGCCAGATCCTCGAGACCCACCTCGGGTGGGCCGCTGCGCAGGGCTGGTACGACGACGGCACCGAGGCCTTCGAGATCGCCCAGCGCGTCGGCAACGGCAACGGCGGCAACGGCAAGGTCTACGTCGCGACGCCCGTCTTCGACGGCGCGTCGGTCGAGGACGTCGACACCGCCCTCGTGAAGTGGCAGAAGGAGCACAAGGGCCGCATCCAGATGGACGTCGACGCGTCCCGGACGCCGGGCACCCAGGCCTCCGGCAAGCTCACGCTCTTCAACGGGCGCTCGGGCGAGCCGTTCGAGGAGCAGGTGACGGTGGGCTACATGTACATCCTGAAGCTGCTGCACCTGGTCGACGACAAGATCCACGCCCGCTCGACCGGCCCGTACTCGCTCGTCACCCAGCAGCCGCTGGGCGGCAAGGCGCAGTTCGGCGGCCAGCGCTTCGGCGAGATGGAGGTGTGGGCGCTCGAGGCCTACGGCGCCGCGTACACGCTCCAGGAGATGCTGACCATCAAGTCCGACGACACCGTCGGGCGCGTGAAGGCCTACGAGGCGATCGTCAAGGGCGAGAACATCGCCGAGCCGTCGATCCCCGAGTCCTTCAAGGTGCTCCTGAAGGAGATGCAGTCGCTGGCGCTCGACGTCAACGTGGTCTCCGAGGAGGGCACGCGCGCCGAGATGGGCGACGAGGACGACGACCTGCTGCGCGCGGCGGAGGAGCTCGGCATCGACCTCTCCGGCGTGCGCGCGACCGACGGCCAGGCCGCGGACGAGTCCGAGGAGGCCGAGGTCGAGGAGGGCGAAGAGGGCATGACCGAGGACCCGGTCGCCACCGACGAGGAATACATCGAGGCGCCCGTCGACGGCGGCGAGCAGACGGAGGACAACTAAGTGATCGACATCAACAACTTCGACGCGATCGAGATCGGGCTCGCGTCCTCCAAGCAGATCCGCTCCTGGAGCTCCGGCGAGGTCACCAAGCCCGAGACGATCAACTACCGCACCCTGAAGCCCGAGAAGGACGGCCTCTTCTGCGAGCGCATCTTCGGTCCGACCAAGGACTGGGAGTGCTACTGCGGCAAGTACAAGCGCGTCCGCTACAAGGGCATCGTCTGCGAGCGCTGCGGCGTCGAGGTCACGCGGTCCAAGGTGCGCCGTGAGCGCATGGGCCACATCGACCTCGCCGCCCCCGTGAGCCACATCTGGTTCTTCAAGGGCGTCCCGAGCCGCATCGGCTA
The DNA here is from genome assembly GCA_036402215.1 of Pseudonocardiaceae bacterium. Classification (GTDB taxonomy): domain Bacteria; phylum Actinomycetota; class Actinomycetes; order Mycobacteriales; family Pseudonocardiaceae; genus DASXTS01. Next base: position 15,725 of record DASWTI010000043.1, on the reverse strand, counting down.
CCTGCTCGACATGGCTCCCAAGGAGCTCGAGAAGGTCCTGTACTTCGCGGCGTCGATCGTCACGTGGGTCGACGACGAGGCGCGCGCCAAGGATCTCGACGAGCTGCAGTCCAACGTCAACGAGACCCTGGATTCGTACGCCGGTGAGAAGGAGGAGCGCCTCCAGGAGCTCAACGAGTCGCGCGAGCGCCGGCTGGCCTACCTGCGCGACGGCGCGCAGGGCGGCTTCACCGACGACGACCACCTGTGGGCCGAGGCGCTCGACATCAACGTCAAGAAGCTCGACGACGACGAGCGCGACCGCCTGGTCAAGGACGTCAACAAGTCGATCGACGCCGACGTGCAGGACACCGAGGCCTACATCGAGGACGCCGCCGAGCGGCTGCGCCAGGTCTGGGACCTCTTCCAGGCGATGGAGCCCAAGCAGGTCGTCAACGACGAGACGCTGTTCCGCGAGCTCAAGGAGCGCTTCGGCTCCCCCTACGGCTGGGGCGAGTACTTCCGCGGCGGCATGGGCGCCGAGGCGGTCCGCGACCTGCTCGAGCAGGTCGACCTGGACGCCGAGCGCGAGGAGCTCGAGGACCAGGTCAAGACGGCCAAGGGCCAGAAGCAGGCCCGCGCGGTCAAGCGCCTGAAGGTCGTCGACGCGTTCCGCCGCTCGGGCAACCGCCCGGAGCAGATGATCCTCGAGGCCGTCCCGGTGATCCCGCCGGAGCTGCGCCCGATGGTCCAGCTCGACGGCGGCCGCTTCGCGACCTCCGACCTCAACGACCTCTACCGCCGCGTCATCAACCGCAACAACCGCCTCAAGCGGCTGCTCGACCTCGGCGCGCCGGAGATCATCGTCAACAACGAGAAGCGCATGCTGCAGGAGGCCGTCGACGCGCTGTTCGACAACGGCCGCCGCGGCCGGCCGGTCACCGGTCCGGGCAACCGCCCGCTCAAGTCGCTGTCCGACCTGCTCAAGGGCAAGCAGGGCCGGTTCCGCCAGAACCTGCTCGGCAAGCGCGTCGACTACTCGGGCCGTTCGGTCATCGTGGTCGGCCCGCAGCTCAAGCTGCACCAGTGCGGCCTGCCCAAGCAGATGGCACTCGAGCTGTTCAAGCCGTTCGTCATGAAGCGGCTGGTGGACCTCAACCACGCGCAGAACATCAAGTCCGCGAAGCGCATGGTCGAGCGTCAGCGTCCGCAGGTGTGGGACGTGCTCGAGGAGGTCATCACCGAGCACCCGGTGCTGCTGAACCGCGCGCCGACGCTGCACCGCCTGGGCATCCAGGCCTTCGAGCCGCAGCTGGTCGAGGGCAAGGCGATCCAGCTGCACCCGCTGGTCTGTGAGGCCTTCAACGCCGACTTCGACGGTGACCAGATGGCGGTGCACCTGCCGCTGTCCGCCGAGGCGCAGGCCGAGGCCCGCGTGCTCATGCTGTCCAGCAACAACATCCTGTCGCCGGCGTCCGGCCGGCCGCTGGCGATGCCGCGACTGGACATGGTCACCGGCCTGTACCACCTGACCAAGCTGATCGAGGACGCCGAGGGCGAGGGCCGTTCCTTCTCCTCGCCGGCCGAGGCGCTGATGGCGCTCGACCGCGGCACCATCGCGCTGCAGGCCAAGGTGAAGATCCGGCTCAAGGACCGCACCCCGCCGCGTGGCGAGGAGCCCGAGGACTGGGCACCGGGCCGCCCGTGGCTCGCGCACACCACCGTGGGCCGCGTGCTGTTCAACGACCTGCTGCCGGCGGACTACCCGTTCATCAACGAGCCGCTGCCGAAGAAGCGCCAGGCGGCGATCGTGAACGACCTCGCCGAGCGGTACTCGATGACCACGGTCGCGCAGACCCTGGACCGGCTCAAGGACGCCGGCTTCCACTGGGCGACCCGGTCCGGCGTGACGCTGGCCATCGACGACGTCGTGGTGCCGGCGAACAAGCAGGAGATCCTCAACGAGTACGAGAAGAAGGCCGAGCAGATCGAGAAGCGCTACCAGCGCGGCCTGCTCTCGCACACCGAGCGCAACAACGACCTGGTGAAGCTCTGGAACCAGGCCACCGACGAGGTGGCCAGGGCGATGGAGGAGAACTTCCCCGACGACAACCCGATCCCGCTGATCGTGAAGTCCGGCGCGGCCGGCAACATGACCCAGGTCCGGCAGCTCGCCGGTATGCGTGGTCTGGTGGCCAACCCGAAGGGTGAGTACATCCCGCGGCCGATCAAGGCGAACTTCCGCGAGGGCCTGTCCGTCGTCGAGTACTTCATCTCGACGCACGGCGCCCGGAAGGGTCTCGCGGACACCGCGCTGCGGACCGCCGACTCCGGCTACCTCACCCGTCGGCTGGTCGACGTCTCGCAGGACGTCATCGTCCGCGAGGTGGACTGCGCCACCGACCGCGGCGTGGTCATGGTCATCGGCGAGCTCGGCCCCGACGGCCGGGCGATCCGTGACGACCACGTGGAGACCAGCGTCTACGCCCGTACCTGCGCCGAGGACGTCCTCGACGCCGACGGCAACCTGGTGCTGGCCCGGGGCTCCGACCTGGGCGACACCGCGCTGGACACGCTCATCGGCGCCAACGTGGTCAAGGTCCGGGTGCGCTCCGTGCTCACCTGCGAGTCCGGCACCGGCGTGTGCGCCACCTGCTACGGCCGCTCCATGGCGACCGGTCAGCTGGTGGACGTGGGCGAGGCCGTCGGCATCGTGGCCGCGCAGTCCATCGGTGAGCCGGGTACCCAGCTCACGATGCGTACCTTCCACACCGGCGGTGTGGCCGGTGAGGACATCACGACCGGTCTGCCGCGTGTCCAGGAGCTGTTCGAGGCTCGCGTGCCGAAGGGCAAGGCGCCGATCGCCGACGTCGACGGCCGCATCCGGCTCGAGGACGGCGACCGCTTCTACAAGATCACCATCGTGCCGGACGACGGCAGCGAGGAAGTGGTCTACGACAAGCTGTCCAAGCGGCAGCGGCTGGCCACCATCTCGGTGGGTGGCACGGAGCGGCCGATCCAGGACGGCGACCACGTGGGCGTCGGCCAGCAGCTGCTGGAGGGCACCGCGGACCCGCACGAGGTGCTGCGCGTGATGGGCCCCCGTGAGGTGCAGCTGCACCTCGTGCGTGAGGTGCAGAAGGTGTACCGCGCGCAGGGCGTGTCGATCCACGACAAGCACATCGAGGTGATCATCCGGCAGATGCTGCGCCGGGTCACGATCATCGACTCGGGTTCGACGGAGTTCCTGCCCGGCTCGCTCGCCGAGCGCAGCGACTTCGAGTCGGAGAACCGCCGCGTGGTGGCCGAGGGCGGCGAGCCGGCGTCCGGTCGGCCGGTGCTCATGGGCATCACGAAGGCCTCGCTGGCGACGGAGTCGTGGCTGTCCGCGGCCTCGTTCCAGGAGACCACCCGGGTGCTGACCGATGCCGCGATCCAGGGCAAGAGCGACAAGCTCGTCGGCCTCAAGGAGAACGTCATCATCGGCAAGCTGATCCCGGCCGGCACCGGCATCAACCGGTACCGGAACATCCAGGTGCAGCCGACCGAGGAGGCGCGGGCCGCGGCCTACGCCATCCCGTCCTACGACGACGGCTACTACTCGCCGGACGTCTTCGGCAGCACGACGGGTGCGGCGGTTCCGCTCGACGACTACGACTTCGGTCGCGACTACCGCTAGTACCGCAGGACCCTCGGCCCCCGGACGCCTCCCGCATCCGGGGGCCGAGCCATGTCCCGGGCCGGTCGCCCGATCGTGTCTGGCGCCGGGTACTACACTGGCCGCGTGGAGCAGGTTCCCATTCGCGTGCTGAACCAGCAGACCGCCGGCGTGATGGCCCGCGTCGAGCGCGGCGAGACCGTGGAGATCACCCGGCAGGGCAAGGTCATCGGCCGCATCGTGCCGGTGGTCGAGAACGAGCTGGAGGATCTCGTCGTCGCCGGCCAGGTCGTTCCGCCGACGATGCCCGGCCCGTTCATGGTGCCGGACGGGATCCCCGGCCCGGAGTACGACGCAGGTGCGCTGATCAGCGCCATGCGGGACGAGGAGCGCTGGTGATCTACCTCGACAGCTGCGCGGTGGTGAAGCTGATCCGCCCCGAGCCGGACAGCGCGGCGTTGACGGCCTGGCTCAACGCGCGACCCGCGGTCTCGGTCGTGACCTCGGTGCTCGCCGAGATCGAGGTCGCCAGGGCCTTGCGGCGCAACTCGCCCGAGCGCCTGGCCGGCATGACGGCCGTGCTCGCCAAGCTCGGCAGGATCGAGATCAGCATGGCGGTCCGTGCCACCGCCGCGGCGTACTCCGAGCCGCATCTGCGTTCGTCGGACGCCGTGCACCTGGCCACGGTCGACCACCTCCGGGCCTCCGGCAAGGTGATCGACGCCGTCGTCACCTACGACAAGCGATTGGCGTCCGCCGCCGCCGACGCGGGGCACCGGGTCATCGCACCTGGGTGCTGACCTGCGTCGATGATCCACCCCGTAGGGTGGGGACGTGTCGGACGGGCGGATCGAGGTCAGGGAGCTGACCAAGCGTTTCGGCAGCGTGACGGCGGTGGACCGGCTGAGCTTCACGGTCGAGCCGGGCCGCGTCACCGGGTTCCTCGGCCCGAACGGGGCCGGCAAGACCACGACCCTGCGGGTGCTGCTCGGGCTGGTACGGGCCACGGCGGGCACCGCCACCATCGGCGGTCGCCATTACGACGAGCTGGAACGACCGCAGCGCACCGTCGGTGCCCTGCTGGAGGCCAGCAGCTTCCACCCCGGCCGCTCCGGCCGCGACCACCTGCGGCTGATGGCCGAGACCGCGGGCCTGCCCGCACGCCGTGCCGACGAGGTGCTCGACGTCGTGGGCCTCACCGCGCACGGCACGCGCCGCGCGGGCGGCTACTCGCTCGGCATGCGGCAGCGCCTGGGTCTGGCCGCCGCGCTCATCGGCGATCCGTCGGTGCTCGTGCTCGACGAACCGGCCAACGGCCTGGACCCCGAGGGCATCCGCTGGCTGCGCGGCTTCCTGCGCGGCCTGGCGGCGGAGGGCCGCACGATCGTGGTGTCCAGCCACGTGCTGTCGGAGGTCGAGCAGACCGTGGACGACGTGGTCATCATCTCCCGCGGTCGCCTGGTGCAGGCCTCGCCGCTGTCCGCGCTGGAGGAGGCGGCCGGCCGCACCGTGTACGTGGTGGCCGGGGGAGACCCGGCACCGCTGCGCGCGGCGCTGGAGCAGCGGGGCCTCGGCGCCGAGCCCGGCCCGCGCGAGGGTGCGTTCGTGGTGCAGGGCAGCACCCCGGCCGACGTGGGCCGGCTCGCCTTCGCCGCGGGTGTGGAGCTGCACGAGCTGCGCCGGGCCGACGGGAGCCTGGAGGACACCTTCCTGCGGCTGGTGAACGGCGACCAGGGACAGGAGGTCGCGGCATGATGCGCAGCGCGCTCCGCGTGGAGCTGCTGAAGATCACCACCACCCGCATGTGGTGGATCCTGCTGCTGGTCATGGTGCTGTACATCGGCATGGTCGCCGCGTTCCTGACGTTCAGCTTCAGCGTGGTGCCGGACGACGCGGTGGCCACCGGCGCCCCCTCGCTGGACGACCGCACCACGGTGCTCGCGGCGTACACCCTGGGCCTGCCGCTCGGCTACGTCTTCCCCGTGGTGCTCGGCGTGCTGGTGATGACCACCGAGTACCGCTACCAGACGATCACCCCGACCTTCCTGGGTGACCCGAACCGGGCCCGCGTGCTGCTGGCGAAGCTGCTCGTGACGTTCGCCGTCGGCCTGCTGTTCGGCGTCCTGGGGCTGGCCGCCAGCGTGGCCGGCGCGGCCCCGATCGTCGCGCTCACCGACCACGCGGTGCTGTTCGGCGATTCGCAGCTCTGGCGTTCCCTCGGTCAGGCGTGCGTGGCGATGGCGCTGTGGGCCGGCATCGGTGTCGGGCTGGGGGCGATCCTGCGCAACCAGGTCGCCGCCATCGTGGTGATCCTGGCGTTCTCGCAGCTCGTCGAACCGCTCGCCCGGCTCGGCCTGAACGCCTGGTCGGCCACCCGCGACATCGCGCAGTTCCTGCCGGGCGCCGCCGCCGACGCCATGGCCGGCGCCAGCCTCTACAGCCTCAACGCCCCCGGTGACCTGCTGCGATGGTGGCAGGGTGGCCTGGTGATGGCGGCCTACGCCGCGCTGTTCTGCGTGCTGGGCTGGTTCGCCGTCCGCCGTCGCGACGTCGCCTGAGGGTCCGGGGCGGCACGCGCGGCTCGGGTCCGATCGGCGCCGGGCAGGTGGCCGGATCGGGCGTCGCGGGTATCCTGGTGGAGCACGGGTACAGGCCCGCCCGGATGTGGGCGAACCCGCTTTGACCCCTGGTGAACAGGGCAGGTATCGTAGTCGGGTGTGCTCGACGTGAGTCGGGCGATGACGTGTGCCCACGGGTGGCGGCAGCCGCGCCGGGGGTGCGCCGCCGGGGGCGGCGACCGTCACTTCTCGGGACCATCCCAGCAACGCCGGGACCTCGGGGAGCGCGACACGCCCGACCTCGGGATACAGGCAAAGCTAGCGCACCACGCATAGGAAGACGGTCAATGCCCACGATCCAGCAGCTGGTCCGCAAGGGCCGCCAGGACAAGGTCGCCAAGACCAAGACGGCCGCGCTGAAGGGAAGCCCGCAGCGGCGCGGTGTGTGCACGCGCGTCTACACCACGACGCCGAAGAAGCCGAACTCGGCGCTGCGCAAGGTGGCCCGTGTCCGGCTGACGAGCGGCATCGAGGTCACGGCCTACATCCCCGGTGAGGGCCACAACCTGCAGGAGCACTCGATGGTCCTGGTGCGTGGCGGCCGGGTGAAGGACCTCCCCGGCGTGCGCTACAAGGTCATCCGTGGCTCGCTGGACACGCAGGGTGTGAAGGGCCGCAAGCAGGCTCGCAGCCGCTACGGCGCGAAGAAGGAGAAGGGCTGATGCCACGCAAGGGTCCGGCCCCGAAGCGGCCGCTCATCAACGACCCGGTGTACGGGTCGCCCCTGGTCACCCAGCTCGTGAACAAGGTGCTCACCGACGGCAAGCGGTCGGTGGCCGAGAAGATCGTGTACCACGCCCTCGAGGGCTGCCGGGACAAGACCGGCACCGACCCCGTGGTCACCCTCAAGCGCGCGCTGGACAACGTGAAGCCGGCGATCGAGGTCAAGAGCCGCCGCGTGGGTGGCGCGACCTACCAGGTCCCGGTCGAGGTCCGTGCCGGCCGCTCCACCACCCTGGGGCTGCGCTGGCTGGTCAACTTCTCCAAGGCACGGCGGGAGAAGACGATGGTCGAGCGGCTCGCGAACGAGCTCCTCGACGCGAGCAATGGCCTCGGCGCGAGCGTGAAGAAGCGCGAGGACACGCACAAGATGGCGGAGTCGAACAAGGCCTTCGCGCACTATCGCTGGTGATCCGGCTGGTCGACGACCGGCCGTGAGCACCGGCCGATCGGCCGCTGATCACACACGAAACGAGAGCAGGGATCTTCCGTGGCACGCGACGTGCTGACCGACCTGGCCAAGGTCCGCAACATCGGGATCATGGCCCACATCGACGCCGGCAAGACCACCACCACCGAGCGGGTCCTCTTCTACACGGGGATCAACTACAAGATCGGTGAGGTGCACGACGGCGCCGCCACCATGGACTGGATGGAGGAGGAGCAGAAGCGCGGCATCACGATCACTTCTGCCGCCACCACCACGTTCTGGAACGACCACCAGATCAACATCATCGACACCCCGGGTCACGTCGACTTCACGGTCGAGGTGGAGCGGTCCCTGCGGGTGCTCGACGGTGCGGTGGCGGTGTTCGACGGCAAGGAAGGCGTCGAGCCGCAGTCGGAGACGGTGTGGCGTCAGGCGGACAAGTACGAGGTCCCGCGGGTCTGCTTCGTCAACAAGATGGACAAGATCGGGGCGGACTTCTACTTCACCGTCCGCACGATCATCGAGCGTCTCGGCGCCAAGCCGGTCGTGATCCAGCTGCCGATCGGCGCGGAGAGCGACTTCCAGGGCGTCGTGGACCTCGTCGAGATGCGCGCGCTCACCTGGCGCGGTGAGGTCCAGAAGGGCGAGGACTACACCGTCGAGGAGATCCCGGCCGACATGGCGGAGATCGCCGCGGAGTACCGCGAGAAGCTCATCGAGGCCGTCGCCGACGTCGACGACGAGATCATGGAGAGCTACCTCGGCGGCGAGGAGCCCAGCGTCGCGCAGATCAAGGCCGCGCTGCGCAAGATCACCACGGAGAGTCTCGGCTACCCGGTGCTCTGCGGCTCCGCGTTCAAGAACAAGGGCGTGCAGCCGATGCTGGACGCGGTCATCGACTACCTGCCGTCCCCGCTGGACGTGCCGGCCGTCGAGGGCACGCTGCAGGACGGCGAGACGGCGGCCACCCGCCGGGCGGACACCGACGACCCGTTCTCCGCGCTCGCGTTCAAGATCATGACGCACCCGTTCTTCGGCAAACTGACGTACATCCGGGTCTACTCGGGCCGCATCCCGGCCGGCACCCAGGTCATCAACTCGACCAAGGACCGCAAGGAGCGCATCGGGAAGCTCTTCCAGATGCACGCCAACAAGGAGAACCCGGTCGAGGAGGCCCGCGCCGGGCACATCTACGCCGTGATCGGTCTCAAGGAGACCACCACCGGCGAGACCCTGTGCGACCCGAACCACCCGATCATCCTCGAGTCGATGACCTTCCCGGACCCGGTCATCCAGCAGGCGATCGAGCCGAAGACGAAGGCCGACCAGGAGAAGCTGTCGACCGCGATCCAGAAGCTGGCCGAGGAGGACCCCACCTTCCAGGTCAAGCTGGACGAGGAGACCGGCCAGACCATCATCGCCGGCATGGGCGAGCTGCACCTCGAGGTGCTGGTCAACCGGATGAAGACGGACTTCAAGGTCGAGGCCAACATCGGCAAGCCGCAGGTGGCCTACCGCGAGACGATCCGCGGCACGGTGGACAAGTACGAGTACACCCACAAGAAGCAGACGGGTGGCTCGGGCCAGTTCGCCCGCGTGATCATCAGGCTGGAGCCGCTGCAGGCGACGGACGGCGCGATGTACCAGTTCGAGAACAAGGTCACCGGTGGCCGTGTTCCGAGGGAGTACATCCCGTCGGTGGACGCCGGCGCCCAGGACGCCATGCAGTACGGCGTGCTGGCCGGCTACCCGCTGGTCGGACTGAAGCTCACGCTGCTGGACGGCCAGTACCACGAGGTCGACTCGTCCGAGATGGCCTTCAAGATCGCCGGTTCGATGGCGCTCAAGGAGGCCGCGCGCCGGGCGAACCCGACGCTGCTCGAGCCGATGATGGCCGTCGAGGTGAACACGCCCGAGGACTACATGGGCGACGTCATCGGTGACCTGAACTCCCGCCGTGGGCACATCCAGTCCATGGAGGAGCGCAGCGGCAACCGGGTAGTGCAGGCGCTCGTTCCGCTGTCCGAGATGTTCGGGTACGTCGGTTCGCTGCGCTCCCGCACCCAGGGTCGCGCGAGCTACTCGATGCAGTTCGACTCCTACGCCGAGGTTCCCGTGAACGTGGCGAAGGAGATCATCGCGAAGGCGACGGGCGAGTAATCGCCCACCGGTGCGACCGGCGCGGGAAGCCCCCTCTATGGTTCCGCACAACTGAACCAGACCAGCGAACATCCCGCCGTCCCAAGACGGCGGGCGCACAGAACAAGTCCAGGAGGACGAGAAAGTGGCGAAGGCCAAGTTCGAGCGGACCAAGCCGCACGTCAACATTGGGACGATCGGCCACATCGACCACGGCAAGACCACGCTTACCGCGGCGATTACCAAGGTCCTGCACGACAAGTACCCCGACCTGAACCCCTTCACGCCGTTCGACCAGATCGACAAGGCGCCGGAGGAGAAGGCCCGCGGTATCACGATCTCCATCGCGCACGTCGAGTACCAGACCGAGAACCGGCACTACGCGCACGTGGACTGCCCCGGTCACGCCGACTACATCAAGAACATGATCACCGGTGCCGCCCAGATGGACGGCGCGATCCTGGTGGTCGCGGCGACCGACGGCCCGATGCCGCAGACCCGTGAGCACGTGCTGCTCGCGCGTCAGGTCGGTGTGCCGTACATCGTGGTCGCGCTGAACAAGTCGGACATGGTGGACGACGAGGAGATCCTGGAGCTCGTCGAGCTCGAGGTGCGTGAGCTGCTGTCCAGCCAGGAGTACCCGGGCGACGACCTGCCGGTCGTGCGTGTCTCGGCGCTCAAGGCGCTGGAGGGCGACGCCGAGTGGGGCAACAAGCTGCTCGACCTCATGACCGCGGTGGACGAGGCGATCCCGGAGCCCGAGCGTGAGATCGACAAGCCGTTCCTGATGCCGGTCGAGGACGTCTTCACGATCACCGGCCGCGGCACCGTGGTCACCGGTCGTGTCGAGCGCGGCGTGGTCAAGGTGAACGAGGAGGTGGAGATCGTCGGCATCAAGGAGAAGTCGACGAAGACCACCGTCACCGGCGTGGAGATGTTCCGCAAGCTCCTCGACCAGGGTATGGCCGGCGACAACGTGGGTCTGCTCGTCCGCGGCATCAAGCGGGAGGAGGTCGAGCGGGGCATGGTCATCGTCAAGCCCGGCACGACGACCCCGCACACCGCGTTCGAGGCCCGCGTCTACATCCTCAGCAAGGACGAGGGTGGCCGCCACACGCCGTTCTTCAACAACTACCGGCCGCAGTTCTACTTCCGTACCACGGACGTGACCGGTGTGGTCACGCTGCCGGAGGGCACGGAGATGGTCATGCCGGGTGACAACACCGACATGTCCGTCGAGCTGATTCAGCCGATCGCGATGGACGAGGGCCTGCGCTTCGCCATTCGTGAGGGTGGCCGCACCGTCGGTGCCGGTCGCGTGACGAAGATCGTCAAGTAGGTCCGCGCAAATCGGACCCCGATTTGGGGTGGCACACCGCGGTGTGGCATCCTGAACAGGTTGCTCGTCGGGGCGGCCGGTCTTCTGGATGAAGCCGGTCGCCCCGCCACGAGCGGACTCACCAGCGGGGCCGCACGGATTTCCGGACGGCCCTCCCACTGACGGGAGTCGTGGGACCGGTCTGTTCGTCAGGCGCGACACGCCCGACCGCGTGGACCGGAGTACGTGACTACTGAACAGGGCGCCAAACGGCCACCGTGGCCGCGTTGCGGCCCGTGACCGCAGCGGTACGAGAGAAGGAACGGCTAGCCATCATGGCGGGACAGAAGATCCGCATCCGGCTCAAGGCCTACGACCACGAGGCGATCGACGCGTCAGCGCGCAAGATCGTTGAGACCGTGACGCGCACCGGCGCTCGGGTCGTCGGGCCGGTGCCGCTGCCGACCGAGAAGAACGTGTACTGCGTCATCCGCTCGCCGCACAAGTACAAGGACTCGCGCGAGCACTTCGAGATGCGCACCCACAAGCGGCTGATCGACATCCTCGACCCGACGCCGAAGACGGTTGACGCGCTCATGCGCATCGACCTGCCGGCCAGCGTCGACGTCAACATCCAGTAGAGGCATGACGACTCATGGCTGACAAGCAGGTGAAGGGCATCCTGGGCACCAAGCTCGGCATGACCCAGGTCTTCGACGAGAACAACCGGATCGTGCCGGTGACCGTGGTCCAGGCCGGACCGTGCGTCGTCACCCAGGTCCGCACCACGGACAACGACGGCTACGCCGCCGTGCAGCTCGCGTTCGGTGCCATCGACCCGCGCAAGGTCACCAAGCCGGTGGCCGGCCACTACGCCAAGGCGGGCGTCACGCCGCGCCGGCACCTGGTGGAGCTGCGCACGGTCGACGCCGGCGAGTACGAGGTCGGCCAGGAGCTGACCGCCGAGGTGTTCGAGGCCGGCGCGGTGGTCGACGTCGTCGGGACCACCAAGGGCAAGGGCACCGCGGGTGTCATGAAGCGCCACGGCTTCAAGGGCCTCGGCAGCAGCCACGGCACCCAGCGCAAGCACCGCTCGCCGGGTTCCATCGGTGGCTGTGCCACCCCGGGCCGCGTGTTCAAGGGCCTGCGCATGGCGGGCCGCATGGGCAACGCCCGGGTGACCACGCAGAACCTGACCGTGCACCGGGTGGACGCCGAGTCCGGCCTGCTGCTCATCAAGGGCGCCGTCCCCGGCGTCAAGGGTGGGCTCGTGCTGGTCAAGACCGCCGCGAAGGGTGGTGACGCCCAGTGAGCACGACCGTGAAGGTGCACACCCCCGCCGGCAAGGCCGACGGCACCGTCGAGCTGCCCGCCGAGGTGTTCGACGTCCAGGCCAACATGCCGCTGATGCACCAGGTCGTGGTGGCCCAGCTGGCCGCCGCGCGCCAGGGCACGCACTCCACGAAGACCCGCGGCGAGGTGGCCGGTGGTGGCCGCAAGCCGTACCGCCAGAAGGGCACCGGCCGGGCCCGCCAGGGTTCGACCCGCGCCCCGCAGTTCGCCGGCGGTGGCGTCGTGCACGGCCCCACGCCGCGCGACTACTCGCAGCGGACGCCCAAGAAGATGAAGGCCGCCGCGCTGCGCGGCGCGCTGTCCGACCGGGCCCGCGCCGGCCGGGTGCACGTGGTCTCCGCCCTCGTCGAGGGCGACGCCCCGTCCACCAAGGCCGCCCGCAAGGTCATCGAGGGCCTGAGCACCCGGCCCCGGATGCTCGTGGTCGTCTCGCGGGACGACGAGGCGGGCTGGAAGAGCCTGCGCAACGTCCCGAGCGTGCACCTGATCTCGCCGGACCAGCTCAACACGTACGACGTGCTGGTCAGCGACGACGTGGTGTTCACCCGCGCCGCGCTGGACGCCTTCCTCGCCGGTCCGTCCCGCGGCCGCTCGGCCAGGGCCACGGCCCGTTCGAGTGAGGTCGACGTGCAGGACCTGGTGGCCGGCGGTGCCGACGAGGCGGACGACGTCCACCCGTACGGCCCGGACAGCCACGCCCCGATCGACGGCGACGCCGAGCCCGAGGGCTTCCCGATCAAGGGCAACGAGAGCTCGAAGCTGTACCACGTCCCCGGCAGCGCCTTCTACAAGCGCACCGTCGCCGAGGTGTGGTTCGCCTCCGCGGAGGCCGCGGAGGCCGCCGGCTTCCAGCTGCCGCCGTCGCAGCGTGACAAGGAGGAGGGCCAGTGATCCCCGATCCCCGCGACGTGCTGGTCGCGCCGGTCATCTCGGAGAAGTCCTACGGCCTGCTCGAGGAGAACAAGTACACGTTCCTCGTGGCCCCGCACGCCAACAAGACCGAGATCAAGATCGCGGTCGAGAAGGTGTTCGGCGTGAAGGTCGTGAGCGTCAACACCCTCAACCGCCAGGGCAAGCGCAAGCGCTCCCGGACCGGTTACGGCAAGCGCAAGGACACGAAGCGCGCGATCGTCACGCTCTCCTCGGAGAGCAAGCCGATCGAGATCTTCGGCGGCCCGGCCGCGTGAGGTTGGAGAACTAGATGGGCATCCGTAAGTACAAGCCGACGACCCCCGGCCGGCGTGGCGCCAGCGTCTCCGACTTCGCCGAGATCACCCGGGACCACCCGGAGAAGTCGCTCGTCCGCCCGCTGCACAACCGCGGCGGTCGTAACGTGCACGGCAAGGTGACGACCCGCCACCAGGGTGGCGGCCACAAGCGCGCCTACCGGCTGATCGACTTCCGCCGGGCCGACAAGGACGGCGTGCCGGCCAAGGTCGCGCACATCGAGTACGACCCGAACCGCACCGCGCGGATCGCGCTGCTGCACTTCGCCGACGGCGAGAAGCGGTACATCATCGCGCCGAGCAAGCTGCGCCAGGGCGACCCGGTGGAGAGCGGCGCGAAGGCCGACATCAAGCCGGGCAACAACCTGCCGCTGCGCAACATCCCCACCGGCACCGTGGTGCACGCCATCGAGCTGCGCCCGGGTGGCGGCGCCAAGATCGCCCGCTCGGCCGGCTCCAGCGTGCAGCTCGTCGCCAAGGACGGTCCGTACGCCCAGCTGCGGATGCCCTCGGGCGAGATCCGCAACGTGGACGTGCGCTGCCGCGCCACGATCGGCGAGGTCGGCAACTCCGAGCACTCGAACATCAACTGGGGCAAGGCCGGCCGGATGCGGTGGAAGGGCAAGCGCCCGACCGTCCGCGGTGTCGCCATGAACCCGGTGGACCACCCGCACGGTGGTGGTGAGGGCAAGACGTCCGGTGGTCGCCACCCGGTGAACCCGGCCGGCAAGCCCGAGGGCCGTACCCGTCGCCGCAAGGCCAGCGACTCGATGATCGTCCGTCGCCGTCGCACCGGCAAGAAGCGCTGAGCAAGGAGGGAGTGAAGAGATGCCACGCTCTTTGAAGAAGGGCCCGTTCGTCGACGACCACCTCCTTGCCAAGGTGGACGTGCAGAACGAGAAGGGCAGCAAGCAGGTCATCAAGACCTGGTCGCGCCGCTCGACGATCATCCCGGACATGATCGGCCACACGTTCGCGGTGCATGACGGCCGCAAGCACGTGCCGGTCTTCGTCACCGACTCGATGGTCGGGCACAAGCTGGGCGAGTTCGCCCCGACGAGGACCTTCAAGGGCCACATCAAGGACGACCGCAAGTCGCGTCGCCGCTGAGCGGCCGCACTTCAGACGAGCAAGGGGTATTCATGAACGCCCGACAGGACGCCACCGCGGCCACGCTGCCGCGTGCTGTGGCGCGGGCCCGCTTCGTCCGGGTGTCGCCGACGAAGGCCCGCCGGGTGATCGACCTGATCCGCGGCCGGACCGCGGCCGAGGCGCTCGCCGTGCTGCAGTTCGCCCCCCAGGCGGCGAGCGAGCCGGTGTCGAAGGTGCTGGCGAGCGCGATGGCCAACGCCGAGAACAACCTCGACCTCGACCCGGAGACGCTGGTGGTCGCCACCGCCTACGTGGACGAGGGGCCGACCCTCAAGCGCATCCGGCCGCGGGCCCAGGGCCGCGCGTTCCGGATCAACAAGCGCACCAGTCACATCACCGTCGAGGTGGAGTCGGTGCAGGCCGTCAAGCCCGTCCGCAAGGACCGCCGCGGCGGCACGAAGACCACGAAGTCGAGCTCGAAGGGGAGTGGCCGGTAGTGGGCCAGAAGATCAACCCGCACGGCTTCCGGCTCGGCATCACCACCGACTGGAAGTCCCGCTGGTACGCAGACAAGCAGTACGCGGAGTACGTCAAGGAGGACGTGCAGATCCGCAAGCTGCTGTCCCGTGGCATGGAGCGCGCGGGCATCTCCAAGGTCGAGATCGAGCGCACCCGCGACCGGGTGCGGGTGGACATCCACACCGCCCGCCCGGGCATCGTGATCGGCCGCCGGGGTGCCGAGGCCGACCGCATCCGCGGTGAGCTCGAGAAGCTGACCGGCAAGCAGGTGCAGCTCAACATCCTCGAGGTCAAGAACCCGGAGGCGGACGCCCAGCTCGTCGCCCAGGGCGTGGCCGAGCAGCTGTCGAACCGCGTGGCCTTCCGGCGCGCGATGCGCAAGGCCATCCAGTCGGCCATGCGCTCGCCGCAGGTCAAGGGCATCCGGGTGCAGTGCTCCGGCCGGCTCGGCGGCGCCGAGATGTCCCGCTCGGAGTTCTACCGCGAGGGCCGGGTGCCGCTGCACACGCTGCGCGCGGACATCGACTACGGCCTCTACGAGTCGCGCACCACGTTCGGCCGCATCGGCGTCAAGGTGTGGATCTACAAGGGTGAGGTCATCGGTGGCCGTCGCGAGCGCGACGCCGCCGCCGCGGACCCGCGCCCGCCGCGCCGTGACCGCCCGGCCCGTCCG
>DASWTI010000042.1:0-4225 GCA_036402215.1 Pseudonocardiaceae bacterium | reverse complement strand
CGACCGCGTGGTGTGCTACCTGGCGCCGGCCCTGCTCGGCGCGGGGCCCGCGGCGCTCGGCGCGGCCGGCGTCGGCACCATCGCCGGCGCCCACCGGCTGCGGGTGGAGGACGTCACGACCATCGGGCCGGACCTGCGGGTCCGTGCCGTGCCAGCCGTACCCCAGCGACGAGGAGCGTGAGGACCGTGTTCACCGGGATCGTGGAGGAGCTCGGCGAGGTGGTCGAGGTGACCCCGCTGACCGAGGCGGCGCGGATCGCCGTGGCCGGGCCGCTGGTGACCGCGGACGCGGGGCACGGCGACTCCATCGCGGTCAACGGCGTCTGCCTCACCGTGGTCGAGGTGCGGCCGGGCGGCGTGTTCACCGCCGACGTCATGCTGGAGACGCTGCGGCGCTCCGCCCTGGCCGACCTCGCCGTGGGCGACCGGGTCAACCTGGAGCGGGCCGCCACCCTGGGCTCGCGCCTGGGCGGGCACCTGGTGCAGGGCCACGTCGACGGCGTCGGCGAGGTGCTGGCCCGCGACGCCGCCGAGCACTGGGAGGTGGTGCGCCTCTCGCTGCCCCCGGACCTGGCGCGCTACGTGGTGCCGAAGGGCTCGATCTGCGTGGACGGCGTCTCGCTCACCGTGGTCGACGTGTCCGACGTGGACCTCACGGTGAGCCTCATCCCCACCACCCTCGCGCTCACCACGCTCGGCCGTCGCGCCCCCGGCGACGTGGTGAACCTGGAGGTCGACGTCATCGCCAAGTACGTCGAGCGGCTCGCCACCCCGCACCTGAACGCGGCCGGCACCACCGGGAACACTACGACCGTGGAGGCGAGCGCATGAGCGGCTTCGAGGACATCGAGCGGGCCGTCGCGGCCATCGCCGCGGGCCGGCCGGTGATCGTGGTGGACGACGAGGACCGGGAGAACGAGGGCGACCTCATCTTCGCCGCCGAGAAGGCGACGCCGGAGCTGCTGGCGTTCATGGTGCGCTACACGTCCGGCTACGTGTGCGTGCCGCTGCCCGAGTCGGTGTGCGACCGGCTGGACCTGCCGCCGATGTTCCACACCAACCAGGACGCCCGCGGCACCGCGTACACCGTCACCGTCGACGCCCGCGAGGGGGTCACCACCGGCATCTCCGCCGCGGACCGGGCCCACACCATCACGCTGCTCGCCGACGAGAAGTCCACCGCCCGCGACTTCAACCGCCCCGGCCACGTGGTTCCGTTGCGTGCCAAGGAGGGCGGCGTGCTGCGCCGGCCCGGGCACACCGAGGCCGCCGTCGACCTGGCCAGGATGGCCGGCCTGCAGCCCGCCGGCGTGCTGTGCGAGATCGTCAGCCAGAAGGAGGACGGCGACATGGCGCGGCTCGACGAGCTGCGGGTGTTCGCCGCCGAGCACGACCTCGAGCTGATCTCGATCGCCGACCTCATCGCCTACCGCCGCCGCTTCGAGAAGCAGGTCGCCCGGGTGGCCGAGGCGCGCATCCCGACGGCGCACGGCGTGTTCCGCGCCGTCGGCTACGACAGCCTGATCGACGGCATCGAGCACGTGGCCCTGGTCCGCGGCGAGCTCGGCGAGGGCGAGGACGTGCTGGTCCGGGTGCACTCCGAGTGCCTCACCGGAGACGTGTTCGGCTCGCTGCGCTGCGACTGCGGCCCGCAGCTCGACGCGGCGCTGGCCGCGGTCGCCGAGGAGGGCCGCGGCGTGGTGCTCTACGTGCGCGGTCACGAGGGCCGCGGCATCGGCCTGATCCACAAGCTGCAGGCGTACCAGCTCCAGGACTCCGGCCACGACACGGTGGACGCGAACCTCGCGCTCGGCCTGCCCGCCGACGCCCGGGACTACGGCACCGGCGCGCAGATCCTCGCCGACCTCGGCGTGCGCTCGATGCGGTTGCTCACCAACAACCCCGCGAAGCGCATCGGGCTGGAGGGCTACGGTCTCACCGTGATCGGCCGGCAGTCGCTGCCGGTGCGGCCCAACATGCACAACCTGCACTACCTGCGGACCAAGCGGGACCGCATGGGCCACGAGCTGACCGAGCTGGACGACCCGGACCCCGGGCAGGAGGCGAGCATCCCGTGAGCGGCGACGGACGTCCGACCGGCGGCCAGGTCCCCGACGCGGCCGGCCTGCGGGTGGCGATCGCCGCGACCCGCTGGCACGCCCGGATCACCGACACCCTGCTGGAGCGCGCCGTCGCGGCCTGCGTGAAGTCCGGGGTGCCCGCGCCCACCGTGGTCCGGGTGCCCGGCGCGGTCGAGCTGCCCGTGGTGTGCCAGGCGCTGGCCCGCGACCACGACGCCGTGGTGGCGCTGGGCGTGGTGATCCGCGGTGGTACGCCGCACTTCGAGTACGTGTGCGACGCGGTGACCGCCGGGCTCACCAGGGTCTCGCTCGACGAGCGCACCCCGGTGGGCAACGGCGTGCTCACCTGTGACACCCAGGAGCAGGCGCTGGACCGCAGCGGTCTGCCCGGCTCCGCCGAGGACAAGGGGTTCGAGGCCTGCGTGGCCGCGCTGGAGACGGCGCTCGTGCTGCGCGCACTGGCCGCGCCGGACCCGTGAGGAGAGGTATGACCGAGGCACCACCGGCGGACGTCGTGGACGTCCGCCCCCGCAAGGCCCGCTGGATCGCGGTGGCCGCCGCCACCGTCCTGGTGACGGTGTTCTGCGTAGTGGCCGCGCTGCTGCGCAGCACCGACACCGGCGTCTACTTCCGCACCTCCGACCAGGTCGCCATGGTGGTGCTCGGCCTGCTGCTGGGCGGCCTGGCGCTGCTCTACGCCCGGCCGCGGCTGCGCGCCGACGCCGACGGCGTGTACGTGCGCAACATGATCGGCACCCACCGGCTGCCCTGGGAGCTGGTGCTGCGGGTCTCGTTCCCGGACGGCGGCGCCTGGGCGCGGCTGGAGCTGCCCGACGACGAGTACCTCGCGGTGATGGCCATCCAGGCCACCGACAAGCAGCACGCCGTGCGCGCCATCCACGAGCTGCGCGAGCTGCACCGGCGGTACGCGCCGGTCGTCGCGCCCGACCCCGTGCACCCCGCCGCGCGGCCGCCCGCCCCGGAGGCGCCGTGACGGCGGAGGTGCGACTGGGGCCGATCCGGCTGCGCAACCGCCTCGTCACCTCGTCCAGCCTGCTCGGCTACGGCGTCGCCGACACGCCGGTGCTGCGCTTCGGCATGAGCCCCATCTCGACGTTCGTGCCGCTCGCCCGGTTCGGCGCGGTCACCACCCGTACCCTCACCGTCGAGCCGCGCGAGGGCCACTTCACCACGCGCACCGACTGGCGGCCGGCCGAGCTGCCCGGGCTGCTGCGCCGCTACGCCGGAGTGCTGCGCCGGGTGGACGGCGGCTGGCTCAACGCCTTCGGCTGGGCCAACATCGGCATCGACGCCTACCTGCGCGACCAGTACCCGCGCACCCGCGACCAGAACACCGTCATCTCGCTCGGCGGCTTCTCCGCCGACGAACTGGTGACCCTGGTGGACAAGGTGAACGCCGCGGTGCCGGCGGGGGACATCGCGGCCGTCGAGTTCAACGTGTCGTGCCACAACGTGAACTTCGACTTCGAGGCGATCATCGAGGACGTGCTGGCCCGCGCCGTCCCGCGCAGCAACCACCCGGTGCTGCTCAAGCTCTCACCCGATTACGACTACCTCACGCACGCCCGGCTCGCGGCCCGGCACGGCGTCGCGGGGCTCACCGCCATCAACACCGTCAAGGCGCTGCGCCTGGACCCGGAGACCGGCGAGCCCTGGCTGCGCAACCGCTACGGCGGGCTCTCCGGCCGGGCCATCAAGCCGATCGCGTTGCGCGTGGTGGCCGAGCTGCGCGACGCCGGCGTCACCCTGCCCATCATCGGCACGGGTGGCGTGCGCACCTTCGACGACTGCCGCGAGTTCTTCTGGGCCGGCGCGGACGCCGTCTCGCTCGGCTCGGCGACCTGGCTGAGCAGCTATCCCGGCTACGCGCTGGCCCCGGTGGACGGCCTGCGCATCCGCTCCCTGCTGACCCGTGTTGAACGATTCACGCCTCCCGTCCGTACACCTCAGTAGAACCAGCAGTGACCGGCGTTCCACCACACGCAGGAGGCATGTCTTGACTTCCCGTCTCACCGATCCCGCCACCGAGGCCGCCCCGGGCCGCCTCGCCGACCCGTCGCGTCGCCGGGTGCTGTGCGGGCTGGCCGTCGCGCTGCTCGCCCCCGGCGCGCTCGCCGCGGCCT